>NZ_JAPHNL010000134.1 GCF_026274175.1 Streptomyces beihaiensis | reverse complement strand
TCCGACAACGGTCCCGGTATCCCCGAAGAGCTGCGCAAGACCGTCTTCGAGCGGTTCGTGCACGGCGAGGGGCGCCGGGCCGTGGCAGGGTCGAAGGGGTGCGCGCGGTGGGCCGGTCCGCCCCTTACCGGTGCGGCGGGGGGCGTGGGAGCGTGCCGGGCGAGGGGGCCGACGGCTGCCCCCGCCACTGCCGTCCATGCTGAGGAGTCGTGATGGCGAAGGATCTGCCGAAGCACCGGCTGGCCGCGCTCGACGCGTACTGGCGCGCCGCGAACTATCTGTCGGCGGGCCAGATCTATCTGCTCGACAATCCGCTGCTGACCCGTCCGCTGACTCCGGAGGACATCAAGCCGCGGCTGCTCGGCCACTGGGGTACGTCGCCGGGTCTCAACCTCGTGCACACGCACCTCGACCGGGTGATCCAGGACCGGGATCTGGATGTGCTGTGCGTGTGGGGTCCGGGGCACGGCGGCCCGGCCGTACTGGCCAACGCGTGGCTGGACGGCAGTTACACGCGTACGTATCCGGACGTCACGCGGGACGCGGCCGGGATGCGACGGCTGATGCGGCAGTTCTCGTTCCCGGGCGGCGTGCCCAGCCATGTGGCGCCCCAGACGCCCGGTTCGATCCATGAGGGCGGCGAGCTCGGCTACGCGCTCGCGCACGCGTACGGGGCGGCCCTGGACAACCCTGATCTCCTGGTGGCGTGTGTGATCGGCGACGGGGAGGCGGAGACCGGCCCGCTGGCCGCGTCGTGGCACGCCGACAAGTTCCTCGACCCGGTGCACGACGGGGCGGTCCTGCCGATCCTCCACCTCAACGGCTACAAGATCGCCAACCCGACGCTGCTCGCCCGTGTCCCGCGATCCGAGCTCGACGAGCTGCTGCGCGGCTACGGCCACGAGCCGCTGCACGTCGGCGGCGCCGATCCGTTGCGTGTCCACCACGACCTGGCGCGCGCCCTCGACACGGCGCTCGACCGGATCGCCGCCATCCAGCGGGAGGCCCGTGCGGGCCGGACGGGCAAGGCGCGGGAGCGTCCGCGCTGGCCGGTGATCGTGCTGCGCACGCCCAAGGGGTGGACGGGCCCCGACGTCGTCGACGGGGAGCCGGTCGAGGGGACCTGGCGGGCGCATCAGGTGCCGCTGGCACGGGTGCGTGAGGACCCCGAGCATCTGCGGCAGCTGGAGGCGTGGCTGCGCTCCTACCGTCCCGACGAGCTCTTCGACGCCGCAGGACGCCCGAGCGACCTCGTCCTGTCGTGCGTGCCGGCCGGCCCGCGCCGCCTGGGCGCATCCGTCCACGCCAACGGCGGTCTGCTCACCCGTGCGCTGCCGGTCCCCGCGCTGGAGGACTTCGCGGTCCCCGTCGACAAGCCGGGCAGCACGCTGCACGAGCCGACGCGGGTCCTGGGCGGGCTGCTGGCCCAGCTCATGCGGGACACGGAGCAGCGGCGGGACTTCCGGCTCGTCGGCCCCGACGAGACCGCCTCCAACCGGCTCCAGGCCGTCTACGAGGCCACCGGCAAGGCGTGGCAGGCGGACACACTGCCCACCGACGAGCATCTGGCACGCGACGGTCGCGTCATGGAGGTGCTCTGCGAGCACCTGTGCCAGGGCTGGCTGGAGGGGTACACACTCACCGGCCGGCACGGCCTGTTCTCGTGTTACGAGGCGTTCGTGCACATCGTCGACTCGATGGTCAACCAGCACATCAAGTGGCTCGGCACGGCGCGCGGGCTGCCGTGGCGGGCGCCGGTGCCGTCGCTCAACTACCTGCTCACCTCACACGTGTGGCGCCAGGACCACAACGGCTTCTCCCACCAGGACCCCGGTTTCGTCGACCACGTCCTCAACAAGAGCCCGGATGTCGTACGGGTGTATCTGCCGCCGGACGCCAACACACTGCTGTGCGTGGCCGAGCACGTCCTGGACAGCCGGGACCACGTCAATGTCGTCGTCGCCGGGAAGCAGCCGTGCTTCGACTGGCTGAGCCTGGACGAGGCCCGCGCGCACTGCGCGCGCGGCGTCGGGGTGTGGGCGTGGGCGGGCACCGAGGACGGCACCCGGGAGCCGGACGTGGTCCTGGCCTGCGCGGGCGATGTGCCGACGCAGGAGGCGCTCGCCGCCGCGGCGCTGCTGCGCCGCCATCTGCCCGAGCTGGCGGTGCGGGTGGTCAACGTCGTCGACATGACCAGGCTGCTGCCCGCCGAGGAGCATCCGCACGGCATGCGGGACTCCGAGTACGACGCCTTGTTCACGCGGGACCGGCCGGTGGTCTTCGCGTATCACGGCTACCCGTGGCTGGTGCACCGTCTCGCCTACCGCCGGGCCGGTCACGCGCACCTGCACGTGCGCGGCTACAAGGAGTCGGGCACCACGACGACCCCGTTCGACATGGTGGTGCGCAACGACCTCGACCGGTACCGGCTCGTCATGGACGTCGTCGACCGGGTGCCGGGCCTCTCGGTGCGGGCCGCGGCCGTGCGCCAGACCATGGCCGACGCGCGGACCCGGCACCACTCCTGGATCCGTGAGCACGGTGTCGACCTGCCGGAGGTCGCCCACTGGTCGTGGTCGCAATGACCGGGAAGGAACCGTTCGTGTCCGAGCCGTCCGTCTGCGTCGTGTCGGGTTCGGTGGTCGTCGGTGTCGACGGCTCCCCCGCGAGCGTGGCCGCCGCCCGGTGGGCGGCCGACGAGGCGTGGCGCCGCGGGCTGCCACTGCACGTGCTGCACGCCGGGGTCGAGGACGCCGGGTCGGGGCTGCCCGAGATCGACGCGCCCGCCTCGCTGGCCGACGCCGCTCTGCGCGAGCTGCCCGTAGGGCTGCTGCGGGAGCATCCGACGCTCACCGTGCGGGCGCACCGCACCGCTGGGCCCCCGGTGCGCGCGCTGCTCGACGCGGCGGCCCGCGCCGAGCTCCTCGTACTCGGCTCGTACGGGCTGACCGGGCTGCCGGGCGTGCTGGTCGGTTCGGTCGCCGGGGCCGTGTGCGCGCGGGCCGCGGGGCCCGTGGTGCTCGTGCGGGCCGGGCAGGAGACCGAGCAGGCGCGCGACGGCAAGGAGCGGCCGGTGGTCGTCGCGGTGGACCTGGACCGCCCGGCCGACGCGCTGTTCGCGCAGGGCTGTGCGGCGGCCGCGGCGCGCGGTGTGCCGCTGCACGTGCTGCACGCCCGCACGGCGCGTGAGAGCGAGCCGGACACGGCGCTGCGGGACGCGGTGCGGCTGTGGCGGTCGACGTGTCCGCGGGTGGAGACGGTGGAGCGGCTGGTGTCCGGGCATCCGGCGCATCAGCTGGTCAAGGCGTCGGACGGCGCCGCGCTGTTGCTGGTGGGCCGTCACGGCTCGGCCGGGGAGCGCCTGGGCCACGTGGCGCACGCCGCGATCCGGCATGCCGCGTGTCCGGTGGCGGTGGTCGCGCACGACTGACCGGACGACGGACGAAGACTCACCGCCTGCCGCGGTGAGTCTTCGGCGGTCTCAGACGCTCTGGCGGTGGCGCTCCTCGGTCTGCGTGGCGATGACCGCGGCCTGGATGCGGCGCTCGACACCGAGCTTGGCCAGCAGGCGGGAGATGTGGTTCTTGACGGTCTTCTCGGCCAGGTAGAGACGGCGGCCGATCTGCCGGTTGGTCAGGCCCTCTCCGATGAGCGCGAGGATCTCCCGTTCACGCGCGGTCAGCCCCTCCAGGGCGTCGGGCTCCGGCGGCCGGTCGTGCTCGCCGCGCAGCCGGGCCAGGAGTTGGGTGGTGGCCGCCGGGTCGAGCAGCGACTCGCCCGCCGCGACCGTGCGCACCGCGCTGACCAGGTCGGAGCCGTGGATCTGTTTCAGTACGTATCCGGAGGCACCCGCCATGATCGAGTCGAGCAGTGCCTCCTCGTCGTCGAACGAGGTGAGCATCAGACAGGCCAGGCCCGGCATGGCCGACCTGAGCTCCCTGCAGACGCTCACGCCGTCGCCGTCGGGCAGCCGCACGTCGAGCACCGCCACGTCGGGGCGGAGCGCGGGCACCCGCACCAGGGCCTGCTCGGCGGTGGCGCCCTCGCCGACGACCGTGATGTCCTGCTCGTCCTCCAGGAGGTCGTGCACACCTCGGCGTACGACCTCGTGATCGTCCAGGAGGAAGACCCGGATCGGGCCCGTGGGCCCTGACTGCTCGTACTGCGTCATCGCCGGCTCCATCGCTGCCTCATGGCCCGGTCGCGGCGCCCACGCGCGCGTACCGTGCCGCCTGCTTCCCGGGGCCGATCCTTCACCCTTTGGACCCGAGGGGCCAGGGCCGTTCGGCCCTCTCCCCATAGTGCGCCGGATCGCGGCGAGACGGCGCGGCCGCCCGGCACCCGTGTGCTGCCCGTTCGGCCCCTGGTACGCGCGCGTGGCGGGTCGGCACGCTCGTGGTGAGGACATCCCGGGCCTCGGCACCCGGCCGGGCCCGCGTCGTACCGGAGGTCTCCATGATCCGCCCGATCACCGTCGGCATGGACGGTTCGCCCGAGAGTCTGGCCGCGGCCGACTGGGCCGCCCGGGAGGCCGGGCGGCGCGATCTGCCGCTTCGGCTCGTGCAGTCCTGGCCCGCGTACCACCACGACGCGCCCTCCCTCAAGGACCCGGCACGGCTTCGCCACTTCGAGCTGCGGATCCTGCGTGAGGCGCGGGAGACGCTCCAGGCCCGCCACCCCGCGCTTCCGATCGACACCGCACAGTTGCACGCCCCGGCCGCCGAGATGCTGCTGAGCGAGTCGGCGCGGGCCGCGCTGCTCGTCCTCGGGTCGCGGGGGCAGGGGCCGCTGGCCGGGTTTCTTCTCGGTTCGGTCAGCCACCAGGTGCTCGCTCACGCGCACGGCCCCGTGGCCATGGTGCGGGCCACCGAGCGTTCGGCGGCCGAGCACGACGGTGACGGGGTCGTGGTGGGGCTTTCCCGCCTGGACACCTCGGTCGCCGCGCTGCTCGATCTGGCGTTCGCTCAGGCGGCGGCCCGGCACTCCTCGCTGCGGGCCGTGCACGCGCCGTCGCTGCCGCCGCGCGACCGCTACGACCTGCCCGAAGGGCCGGAAGACACGGTCACCGCGCGGACCCGCAAGGAGCTGTTGGAACTCCTGGTGCCCTGGCGCGAGGCCCACCCCGACGTGCCCGTCACCGCGACCGTGGAACTGGCCCACGCGACCGGTGTGCTGCTGCGGGCGGCCGAGCCCGCCGGGCTCGTCGTGGTGGGCCGCAGGCTGCACCGCCATCCGCTCGCCCCGTCTCCGGGCGCCGTGGCCCACGCGGTGCTGCACCACGCGTCGGCGCCGGTCGTCGTCGTGCCGTACGCGTAGCGCCTCGTCGAAAGGGTCTCAAGGAGCCTCTCCGTCCGCCGTGGTCACCCGTGCGGGACCACGGCGACCGGCGCGACGGCGTGGTGCAGCACCGCCTGCACCACCGGGCCGACCTGACCCGGATGCCCTCCGCCGCGGCCCACGACGATCAGTGAGGCGTCGTGGGACGCCTCGACGAGCAGCGGGCCCGCGCTGCCGATGACGGCGTGTTCACGCACGGTGACACCGGGGTACCGGTCGCGCCAGGACTCCAGCACGTCGTTGAGCCGCGCGCGGGCGCGGGCGGCCAGCTGGGCGTCCAGTTCGGGGTCGAGAGCCCCGCTGAACCGGGCGTAGTACGGCGGCAGGCTCCAGCCGTGGACGACGTGCAGCCCGCTGCGGCGCCGGGCCGCCTCGTCGAAGGCGAAGTCGAGCACGGCCGCGTCGGCGTGCGCCGGGTCGAGGCCGAGGACGACGTCCCGGTAGGCGGCGGACTCGGACTCCCGGCCGACGGCGTCCGGGACGTGCTCGGACGCGCCGCGCTCGCCCGCCGGTACGAGAACGACGGGAGCGGTGCTGCGCGCCACCACGGCGTGGGCGACGGAGCCGACGACAGAGCCGGTCAGCGGGCCGAGCCCGCGGGAGCCGAGCACCAGAAGACCGGCTTGCCCCGCCTCGTCGAGCAGGGCCTGCACGGGTTCGCCGGGCAGGTCGTCCGTCTCGACGGTCAGTCCTGGGTGGCGGCGCCCCGCCTCCCCCGCCGCCTCGGTCAGCATGGTCCTGGCCCACGTACGGGCGGCCTCCCCCATGTCGTGCGGCAGCGGGATCCCGCCCAGTTGCGGGATCCC
>NZ_JAPHNL010000133.1 GCF_026274175.1 Streptomyces beihaiensis | reverse complement strand
CCCGTTCCGCTGAACGGGCCGGGGACCACGTGTGCGCGGGGCGGGTCCGGCTCAGCCGGGCGGTGTCGCGGCCGCCGTCGTGGCCCCGGGGAGCACCGCCACGAGTTCCAGGCGGGCCGGGAGGTGCGCCGGCCGGACGCCCCGGGCGGTGAGGTGGTCACGGAGTTCCAGCAGCGTCGGCGGGTCACCCTCCGGGACGACGACGGCGCAGGCCAGTTCCCCGTGCCGGGGGTCGGTACGGGCGACGACCGTCGCCTCGCGCACCGCCGGATGCGTCAGCAGCCGCTCCTGGACCTCGGTGACGGGGACCAGGAAGACCCCGCCGACCTCCTGTGCGGACGGCGGCCACCCGTCCTCGTCCGGGGCGGCGAGGTCACCGGGCCCTTCCGCGTGCTCCTGGCCCCAGGTCAGGCGCAGGCCCCGGGTCTCGCGCCGCCACACGGCCAGCGGTGACGCGGCGCCGGGCGTGCGGTGCGCCCCGCCGTCGGGTACGGCCTCGCCCTCCGGTCCGCCGCGCAGCGGGACCCGCAGGGCGTCGTGGACCTGGCGCACCAGGCGGGTGGACGCGCCCTCCGGTCCCAGGGCGACGCCGTGGCGCAACTCGTCCAGCTCACGCGGGTGTTGCTGCTGTGCCGCGACGAGTTCCGTCCACTGCGCGGGCGTCGCCAGGGCGTGCCGCACGCCCGCCTCGGCGAGAAGGTCGAGCGCGGCCCGCGGGTCCCAGACGTCCTGCAGGACCACGGCCGCGCCGCGGGTGAGCGGGCCGACCAGGGTGTGCAGGAGGGACGGCAAGGCGGCCAGCGGGAGCGCGGAGAAACCGGCGCCGTGCGCGTCCCGGTCCCGTCCCGCGTACAGCGAGTTGGGGCTGTGCAGGGCCATGGCGTGCGAGCCGTGCAGGCCGATCGAGGTGATGGCGCAGCAGATCCGGTCGGCGAGCCTGGCGGGCAGCGGCAGCCAGCCGGTGCGCCGGTAACGCTCGTGCGGGGTGCGCACGAAGTGCTGTTCGAAGTCGACGGCGCCGGTGTCCGCGGCGTCACCGAGCACGACGCGGTGGCGCAGCCAGGGCAGCGAGGGGGCGAGGTCGGCGAGGGTCCGCGCGGGGCGCGTGCCCTCCCACACATCGGGTACGACGCACAGGCGGGGCTGTGCGGCGGTGAGCACCGCGTGCAGGTCGTGGGCGCCGTATCCGGCCATGACGGGCACGGCGACGGCGCCGACCCGCAGGCAGGCGAGCAGCAGCGCGCAGGTCTCCCACCGGTTGGGCAGCTGGAACGCGACGGGGTCGCCCTGGCGCACGCCCAGCGCGTCCAGGGCGTGCGCGAACCGGTCGGTGTAGGCCGCGAGCTGGCCGTAGGAGAGGCGGATCACGCGGGTGGCGGGGGGCCGGTGGGCTCGGTGGGCGACGACGGCGGCGCGGTGGGGGTGCCGGGCCGCGCCCCGGTACAGGTCGTGCAGGACGGTCTCGGTGCGCCACCGGCCGCGCTCGGTGAAGGCGCGGGCCACCTCGTCGGGCGGGCTGACGGCGCCGAGCAGGTCGGCGAGCGGGACGCCGCCGTCGGCGGGCCCCGCCGCACGGTCCTTGCCGGCTGCCTTGCGGCGTGCGGCCATCACTGTCTCCTGCCCACGGCCCACGCCACCTGGACCCGGGAGTTGCAGTCGAGTTTGCGCATCACGTTGCGGACGTGGTTGACGACGGTCCACTCGGCGATCTTCAGATGGTTCGCTATCTGCCGGTTCGTCATGCCTTCGGCGACGAGCAGCGCGACCTGGAGCTGGCGCGGGGTGAGGGTGGCCGCCTCGGTGCGCTCTTCGGCGCGGCCCGGCTCGACGGCGGCGAGTGCTTCTTTCGCCATCGCCTCGGGGGCGAGCCGCAGGCCCTCGACCCAGGCGGTGGCGAAGACGGTCCAGCCGAGCTGGCGGCGCAGTTCGCTCACCGCGGCCTGCAGGCGCTCCCAGCGCTCACCCGCGACTTTGACGCCGGTGCGCCTGCGGAGCGCCTCGGCGGCGGCGAACAGACGGGTCGCGCGCTGCGGCTGTCCCGCTCTCGACTGGATGAGCAGGGCGAAGTCATCGAGTACGGCGGGCAGTTCGGTGCGTTCGTCGATCGAGTCGTACAGGCCGATGCTCTCGCGCAGCGCGGCCTGCGCCGCCGCTTCGTCGTCGCCGCGCAGGGCGAGGCGGGCGCGGGTGTGCAGGGTGCAGGCCAGGCTTCGTATCTCGCCGTGCTGGCGCTGGATGCGCTCGGAGCGGTCCAGCAGGGCGGCCGCCTCCCCTGGCTCCCCTGATTCGAGGAGGACTTCGGCGAGCGCGGTGCCCGCCTCGGCGGAGCCGCCGGTGTCTCCCTGCGCGTCGAGGGTGGTGAGGGCGGCCGTGAGCAGGGAGCGGCCCACCGCGCGGTCGCCGCAGTGGAACAGGGCCAGGCCCATCCGGGCGGAGGCGAGCGCGCCGTTGCGGGAGTCCTTGAGGCGTTTGCCGAGGGAGACGGCACGCCGGTAGTGGTGGCAGGCGCCGTCGTGGTCGCCGAGGGCCGCGGTGAGTGCGCCCGCGCCGCTGGACAGGCGGGCGCGGGCGCGCAGGGTCTCCTCGTTCTCGTCGCGGTCCTCGGCCTGCAGCGCCGCCGCGGCGGAGTCGAACCAGGCGAGACCTTCGCGCAGTGCGCCGCGGATCAGCCAGGGACGCAGGCAGGCGGCGACCAGGGCGGCCTGGTCGAGGGGGGACGCCGTGTCCTTGAGGTGGCGCAGGGCGACGAGAACGTTGTCGTGTTCGGCGGCTGCCACCCGCAGCCAGCGCTGCTGCTCGGAGCCCTGGAAGCGGCCTTCGAGGCTGCGCATGAGCTTGTGGTAGTGACGGGCGTGATCGGCGCGTGCGGCCGCCGCTTCCGCTTCGCCCGCCTCGTCGAGGAGGGCGAGGCCGTAGACGCGGATGGTGCGCGACATCATCAGCCGCGCCTCGCCCAGGGGGCGTTCGTCGATGGTGAGCAGGCTGCGGTCGAGGAGCGCCTCAAGGGCGTCGGCGGTCTCGGTGGCGGTGAGGGGGGAGACCTTCTCGGCGCCGGCGAGGGTCGTGCCGTGCCGGGACAGGGCGAGCCGGGCGAGCAGCGCCCGTTGTCCGCCGGTCAGGCCCCGGCAGCTCCAGTCGGCTATGGCGAGCGTGGAGCGCTGGCGTGGTGGTACGTCGACGGGCCCCGACAGGTGGCTGTCGCCGCCGCGGCGCAGCCAGGCGACCAGCTCCTGCAACGGGTAGAGGCGCAGGCGCCGGGCGGCCAGTTCGAGGACGAGGGGGACGCCTTCGAGGAGGTTGCAGATGTCGACGACGGCCTCGACGTTCTCGGCGGTGAGCGTGAAGTCGGGGTTCGTCTCGTGCGCGCGGCGCGTGAACAGCTGCACGGCCGGGTTGTCCTGCACGTCGGTGACGTCGGGTTCGAGCAGCGGCCCCGGTACCGGCAGCGGTGCGACGGGGACGATCCGCTCGCCGTAGATACCGAGAGCCTCCTGCCCGGTGGCGAGGACCGTCAGGTGTCCGGACGCGTCCAGTTGTTCGGCGACGAACGGCGCGAGGGCGTCCGTGAGGTGTTCGACCCCGTCGAGGACGAGCAGGCAGCGGGCTTCGGCGCGCAGTTCGCGCAGGGCCGCCTCGGTGCTCTTGAGGGCCGCGTCGGCGCTCCCGCAGGCGGGCAGGTCGACGGTGGCGACACCACCGGGGAAGTCGTCGGCCAGGGAGCGTGCGGCGGCGGTGGCGAGGCGGCTCTTGCCGACGCCCCCCGCGCCGGTGAGCGTGGCGAGGCGCACGGACGGGTCTTGGAGGCGCCCTTGGACCCCGATCAGGTCGAGCTCCCGGCCGACCATCTCGGCCACCGGCTGGTACCCACGCAGGTCGGACAGATCGGTGGGCATTCTCCCCCCTTTCGGCCACTGGGCCGGCCCGCTCGGTGCCCTCGTCCGAGGGCTGACCGGGGCCGCCGCGGTGTGGGGTCGGACGTTAGGCAGCGCGGCTTAAGCAGCCCTGAATCACACGGTGGGCGGGGTGCGCGGCGCTGTTTTCCGGCCATGAACGCGTCATCGGGCGGCACGGGAGCCCGGCACTTTAGTTCGTCACAAGGCGGTGCCGTTCGAATGACCAGGGTGTGAGCCATCGGATTCCATCGAGAGGGGCCGTCCGCAGTGGGCGTTCAGGCCAAACCAGTCGCACGACTCGGCCGGGTGGTGATCCGTTTCGCGGGTGACTCCGGTGACGGAATGCAGTTGACAGGGGACCGGTTCACGTCGGAGACCGCGTCGTTCGGCAACGACCTGGCGACGCTTCCGAACTTCCCGGCCGAGATCCGGGCGCCCGCCGGGACCCTGCCGGGCGTCTCGTCGTTCCAGCTGCACTTCGCCGACCACGACATTCTCACGCCGGGCGATGCTCCGGACGTGCTGGTGGCGATGAACCCGGCCGCCTTGAAGGCGAACATCGGGGACGTGCCGCGCGGCGCCGAAGTGATCGTGAACACGGACGAGTTCACCGCGCGCGCGGTGCAGAAGGTCGGCTATGGGACGTCTCCTCTGGAGGACGACTCGCTCGGCGGCTACAGCGTGCACCGGGTGCCGCTGACCACGCTGACGGTGGAGGCCCTCAAGGGTTTCGAGCTGTCCCGCAAGGAGGCCGAGCGCGCCAAGAACATGTTCGCCCTGGGTCTCCTCTCCTGGATGTACCACCGTCCTACCGAGGGCACGGAGAGCTTCCTGGAGACCAAGTTCGCCAGGAAGCCTCAGGTCGCGGCGGCCAACATCGCGGCGTTCCGCGCGGGCTGGAACTTCGGCGAGACGACGGAGGACTTCGCCGTCTCCTACGAGGTGGCCCCGGCCACGGACGCGTTCCCGCGCGGCACGTACCGCAACATCTCGGGGAACCTGGCGCTGGCGTACGGCCTGATCACCGCCTCCCGGCAGGCGGATCTGCCGCTGTTCCTCGGCTCGTACCCGATCACCCCGGCCTCCGACATCCTGCACGAGCTGTCGAGGCACAAGAACTTCGGTGTGCGCACCTTCCAGGCGGAGGACGAGATCGCGGCGATCGGCGCGGCGCTCGGTGCGGCCTTCGGCGGGTCGCTGGCGGTGACGACGACGTCGGGCCCGGGAGTGGCCCTGAAGTCGGAGACGGTCGGCCTGGCCGTCTCCTTGGAACTGCCTCTGCTGGTGGTGGACATCCAGCGCGGCGGGCCTTCGACCGGGCTGCCGACCAAGACCGAGCAGGCCGATCTGCTCCAGGCCATGTACGGCAGGAACGGCGAGGCCCCCGTCCCGGTCGTCGCGCCGAAGACCCCGGCGGACTGTTTCGACGCGGCGCTGGAAGCGGCCCGGATCGCACTGTCCTACCGCACTCCGGTCTTCCTTCTCTCCGACGGCTACCTGGCCAACGGTTCCGAGCCCTGGCGCATCCCGGACATCGACGAACTGCCGGATCTGCGTGTCCAGTTCGCCACCGGCCCCAACCACGCCAAGGCCGACGGCACCGAGGTGTTCTGGCCTTACAAACGCAACCCGCGAACCCTCGCCCGGCCGTGGGCGATCCCCGGTACTCCGGGCCTTGAGCACCGCGTCGGCGGTATCGAGAAGCAGGACGGCACCGGGAACATCTCCTACGACCCGGCCAACCACGACTTCATGGTCCGCACCCGCCAGGCCAAGGTCGACGGCGTCACCGTGCCGCGTCTGGACGTGGACGACCCCGGGTCGCAGGCCGAGGTCCTTGTCCTGGGGTGGGGTTCGACGTACGGGCCGATCACCGCGGCCGTCCGCCGTCTGCGCGGGTCCGGCGAGAAGATCGCGCAGGCCCACCTGCGCCACCTCAACCCCTTCCCGCGCAATCTCGGCGAGGTGTTGAAGCGTTACGACAAGGTGGTGATCCCCGAGATGAACCTCGGCCAGCTCGCCACGCTCGTCCGCGCCCGGTATCTCGTGGACGCACTCTCGTACAACCAGGTCAATGGCATGCCCTTCAAGGCCGAGCAGCTCGCCACAGCGATCCGGGAGACCCTCGATGCCCACTGAAGCCCTGCCGCTCGTCCCCAAGGCCGAGGCCAGGCAGACCATGAAGGACTTCAAGTCCGACCAGGAGGTGCGCTGGTGCCCCGGCTGCGGTGACTACGCGGTCCTGGCCGCCGTGCAGGGCTTCATGCCCCAGCTCGGCCTGGCCAAGGAGAACATCGTCTTCGTCTCCGGCATCGGCTGCTCCTCCCGCTTCCCGTACTACATGAACACCTACGGGATGCACTCCATCCACGGCCGCGCACCCGCCAT
>NZ_JAPHNL010000132.1 GCF_026274175.1 Streptomyces beihaiensis | reverse complement strand
GGCGGTCGCCGACCAGCCGGACGGCGTCGCCGTGGCGGGCGGCCTCGGCGAGCAGCGTCTCGGTGAGCGCGCTCCGGTCGTCGAGGCGCAGGCCGCGCAGGACCGCGAAGGCGAGCGCGGCGCGCGGGTGGCGGCGGGCGTGTTCGAAGGGGTGCAGGAGCTCGCCCACGCGCTTGAACGCGGCGGGCCGCCTTCCCATGTCCTCGACGAGCGCCGTCGGCTCCAGCCGGTCGAGTGCGGCGAGGAGTCGGTGACGCAGCGCGCGCGGCGCCCCCTTCAGCCGTACCGGTTCCAGCAGGTCCGGGTCGCCGCCGGAGCGCACGACGAGCAGCCGCAGCACGTCCGTCGCGGTGTCCACGTAGCGGTCGAGCGCCGCCGGGTCGTGCTCGGCGAGGAGCGCGAGGACGAGCGCCTTGGACTCGCGTACGGGGATCTCGGCGGGCAGCGCCCGCGTGAAGCCTTCCGCGGGCAGGGAGTTGAGGAGCAGCACCAGGTCGTCGTGGTCCTGCGGGCCGAGCGGGGTCCGGCGGCCGAGCAGGCCGCGCAGTTCGGTGGCGGCGTCCTCGGCGGGGGAGCCGCCGAGGGTGAGGGTGCGCAGCACGTCACGGTCGCCGTCGTACGCCGGCACGTCGAGCCAGGGCCGGGCGGGCCCGCCCGATCCGGCCGCGGCATCGGCCCCGGTCTCGTACCGCGTCTCGCAGACCGGGCACGCGTACCAGGTGCAGCACTCCTCGCAGCACCCGAAGTCGAGGGTGCCGAGGCAGGTGTCGCAGACGAGGTGGGCGCAGGGCGCGACGGCGCGGACCCCGCCGGGCACGCCGCAGCGCATGCACGGCTGATGCGGCTGTGCGCCGAGCGTGGCGAGGATGTGACCGGTGTAGAGCCGGTGCGCCCGCTCGTACGGGACGTCCCGCGGGAAGCTCCGGAAGAGTGGCGCGTGGTGCCGGTCGGCGCCCGTGAGCGCCGCGACGCCGGCGAGCAGCCGGGTGCCGGCCGCGGCGAGCGCGTCGTCGTCGAGGGTGGTGAGGGCGCGGCGCAGCGGAGCGGTCAACAGGTGGCCGAGCGTGGCGAGTTCGGCCTCCAGGACGACGACTCCCGCCGAGGCGGTGACCCTCGGCCCGGCCGCGCCCTCCTCGACGTACACCCGCTGCTGTCGCCGCATCATCAGCGCGGCGAGGTCCTCGGCCGCTGCCGCCATCCGTCCCACCCCCGGTACGTACATGAGAACGCGGGGGCGGGAAGTGGGCGCGCTACGGTTCTTTTCACAGAAGAAGAAGGAGAAGGAAGCACGCCGCGGAGCCGCCCCCGCGCCATCACTGTATGGCGGCGGGGACGTTTCCCGCACCGCGTTTGTCGAGCTTTGCGCGGCGCCGTGCTGACGCGCGCGCGTCAGCCGCCCAGCGACGTCATGACGTGCTTGACGCGCGTGTAGTCCTCGAAGCCGTACGCCGACAGGTCCTTGCCGTAACCGGACTTCTTGAAGCCGCCGTGCGGCATCTCGGCGACGAGCGGGATGTGCGTATTGATCCAGACGCAGCCGAAGTCGAGCGCCTTGGACAGACGCATCGCGCGGCCGTGGTCCTTCGTCCACACCGAGGAGGCGAGGGCGTAGTCCACACCGTTGGCGTACTCGATGGCCTGGGCCTCGTCCGTGAAGGACTGGACGGTGATGACCGGGCCGAAGACCTCGTTCTGGATGATCTCGTCGTCCTGCTTGAGGCCGGAGACGACGGTCGGGGCGTAGAAGTAGCCCTTGTCGCCGACGCGGTGGCCGCCCGCCTCGACCTTCGCGTGCGCGGGAAGGCGCTCGATGAAACCGGAGACCTGCTTGAGCTGGTTGGCGTTGTTCAGCGGCCCGTACAGGACGTCCTCGTCGTCGGGCTTTCCGGTCTTCGTCTCGGCGGCCGCCTTGGCGAGCGCGGCCACGAACTCGTCGTGGATGCCTTCCTGGACGAGGACGCGCGTCGCCGCCGTGCAGTCCTGGCCCGCGTTGAAGTAGCCCGCGATCGTGATCTCTTCGACGGCCTTGGCGATGTCGGTGTCGTCGAAGACGACGACGGGGGCCTTGCCGCCGAGCTCCAGGTGGACCCGCTTGAGGTCCTTGGACGCGGACTCGGCGACCTGCATGCCGGCGCGCACGGAACCGGTGATGGAGGCCATCGCCGGGATCTTGTGCTCGACCATCATGCGGCCGGTCTCGCGGTCGCCGCAGATGACGTTGAAGACGCCCTTGGGCAGGATCGCGCCGATGATCTCGGCGATCAGGACCGTCGAGGCGGGGGTGGTGTCGGACGGCTTGATGACGACGGTGTTGCCCGCGGCCAGGGCCGGGGCGAACTTCCACACGGCCATCATCATCGGGTAGTTCCACGGAGCGACCTGCGCGCAGACGCCGATCGGCTCGCGGCGGATGATCGACGTCATGCCGTCCATGTACTCGGCGGCGGCGCGGCCCTCCAGCATGCGGGCGGCTCCGGCGAAGAACCGGATCTGGTCGATCATCATCGGGATCTCTTCGGTGCGGGTCAGGCCGATCGGCTTGCCGCAGTTCTCCGACTCGACCGCGATGAGCTCCTCGGCGCGCTCCTCGAACATGTCGGCGATCTTGAGGATGTACTTCTGGCGCTCGCCGGGTGTCAGGTCGCGCCAGGCCGGGAAGGCGGCCGCGGCGGCCTCCATGGCCGCGTCGACGTCGGCCTGCCCGGACAGCGGCGCGGTCGCGTACGCCTCGCCGGTGACCGGGTCGACCACTTCGGTGGTCCGCCCGTCGGCGGCGTCCCGGAACTCGCCAGCGATGTAGTTACGAAGGGTGCGCAGCTGACGCAGCTCACTGGTGGTCACTGACCGGCCTCCTTGCTTGTCGGATGACGTCCGATGTTGTCGGGTGTCCACTGCTTGAGACACTCACACCCTAGCCCCGGCGTCGACGTTTTCGACACCCCCCACCCCGGGCCACCTACGAAA
Source organism: Streptomyces beihaiensis (assembly GCF_026274175.1). Taxonomy (GTDB): domain Bacteria; phylum Actinomycetota; class Actinomycetes; order Streptomycetales; family Streptomycetaceae; genus Streptomyces; species Streptomyces beihaiensis. The sequence goes on along the minus strand of NZ_JAPHNL010000132.1, from coordinate 3,688 downwards.
TCCGTGAGTATCGAAGTCGTAAACAACGAATTTCATCGATCCGGGGTTGCGGAACTGTCGACTCCTCGTGCAGAGTGAGGTCCGTGGCCAGTCGCAGCGCAGACCCCAAGGGTTCCAGTCAGAGGAACGGCGGCGGCACCCCGTCGCTCGACGCCGTCTCCCTCGCCATCATCGAACAGCTCCAGGAGGACGGCAGGCGCCCGTACGCCGCCATCGGCAAGGCCGTGGGCCTGTCGGAGGCGGCCGTGCGCCAGCGCGTCCAGAAGCTGCTCGACCAGGGCGTGATGCAGATCGTCGCCGTCACCGACCCGCTCACCGTGGGTTTCCGGCGGCAGGCGATGGTCGGCATCAACGTCGAGGGCGACGTGGAAGCCGTGGCCGACGCGCTCACCGACATGTCGGAGTGCGAGTACGTGGTGATGACCGCGGGCTCGTTCGACCTGATGGTGGAGATCGTCTGTGAGGACGACGACCACCTTCTGGAGGTCATCAACCAACGCATCCGGGCCCTTCCCGGTGTGCGCTCCACCGAGAGCTTCGTCTACCTCAAGCTCAAGAAGCAGACCTATATGTGGGGAACCCGATAGCCGTGAGCACCAAGGACCTCAGCCGAACCGCGTACGACCACCTGTGGATGCACTTCACCCGCATGTCGTCGTACGAGAACGCGCCCGTTCCCACCATCGTGCGTGGCGAGGGCACCTACATCTACGACGACAAGGGCAAGAAGTACCTCGACGGTCTCGCGGGCCTGTTCGTGGTGCAGGCCGGCCACGGCCGCCAGGAGCTCGCCGAGGTCGCCGCCAAGCAGGCCGCCGAGCTGGCCTTCTTCCCCGTGTGGTCGTACGCCCACCCCAAGGCCGTGGAGCTGGCCGAACGGCTCGCGCACCACGCGCCGGGCGACCTCAACAAGGTCTTCTTCACCACCGGCGGCGGCGAGGCCGTCGAGACCGCGTGGAAGCTGGCGAAGCAGTACCACAAGCTCACCGGCAACCACACCAAGTACAAGGTGATCTCCCGGGCCGTCGCCTACCACGGCACCCCGCAGGGCGCCCTGTCCATCACCGGTCTGCCGGCCCTGAAGGCCCCCTTCGAACCGCTGGTTCCGGGCGCGCACAAGGTGCCGAACACCAACATCTACCGCGCGCCGATACACGGCGACGACCCCGAGGCATTCGGCCGCTGGGCCGCCGACCAGATCGAGCAGCAGATCCTCTTCGAGGGCCCGGAGACGGTCGCCGCCGTCTTCCTCGAACCGGTGCAGAACGCCGGTGGCTGCTTCCCGCCGCCGCCCGGCTACTTCCAGCGGGTGCGCGAGATCTGCGACCAGTACGACGTGCTGCTGGTGTCGGACGAGGTCATCTGCGCCTTCGGCCGCCTGGGCACGATGTTCGCCTGCGACAAGTTCGGCTACGTGCCCGACATCATCACCTGCGCCAAGGGCATGACGTCCGGCTACTCGCCGATCGGCGCGGCCATCGTCTCCGACCGGATCGCCGAGCCGTTCTACAAGGGCGACAACACGTTCCTGCACGGCTACACCTTCGGCGGCCACCCGGTCTCCGCGGCCGTGGGCCTGGCCAACCTGGACATCTTCGAGCGCGAGGGCCTCAACCAGCACGTGCTCGACAACGAGTCGGCGTTCTACTCGACCCTGCAGAAGCTCAACGACCTGCCGATCGTCGGCGACGTCCGCGGCAACGGCTTCTTCTACGGCATCGAACTCGTCAAGGACAAGGCCACCAAGGAGACGTTCACCGACGAGGAGTCCGAGCGCGTCCTGTACGGGTTCGTCTCGAAGAAGCTGTACGAGTACGGCCTGTACTGCCGGGCCGACGACCGCGGCGACCCGGTCATCCAGCTCTCGCCGCCGCTGGTCTCCGACCAGTCCACGTTCGACGAGATCGAGTCGATCGTCCGCCAGGTTCTGACGGAGGCATGGGCCAAGATCTGACCCGGGCTAAGATCTGAGCCGCTGGCCAAAGGTGCGGCCCGGTTGCGCCCATCCGAGTGGGATGGGCGTGACCGGGCCGCGTCCTGTGTGAGAGCCCCGGTGACGGATCCCTACCGTGCCAGTGCAGTGACGTGACCGATCGGCCGCGGCTTCGTTCCCCCCGGAAGGGGGACGGGAACTTCCCGGCACAACTGATCCGAACCGAGGTGTACGCCATGGTGGCCCCGCCGGACAACGACGTGCTCTGGGCACGCACCCTGCACTTCTCCCACAGCGGCACGCCCGCGCTCACCGGCGTCAGTGTCGGTGTCCGCGAGGGCGAGATCCTCGCCGTCACCGGGCCGCGCGGCAGCGGCAAGACGACGCTGCTGCGCTGCCTGTCGGGGCAGGCGCTGCCGCAGCAGGGCGAGGTGTGGTTCAACAGCACCCCCGTCCACACCATGGGCGCCCTGGTCCGCGAACGGCTGCGCCGCGACCGGTTCGGCTGGATCGACCCCGAGCCCGCCCTCGTGCCCGAGCTCAACGTCTGGGAGAACACCGCCCTGCCGCTGATGCTGCGCGGCACCGGCCGCCGCGACTCCAAGACCGCCGCCCACGAATGGCTGGAGCGCCTCGACGTGGGCCGCCTCGCCCGCAAGCGCCCGCACGCCCTGTCCATGGCCGAGCGGCAGCGCGTCGCCATCGCCCGCGCGCTCGTGCACGCCCCGAACGTGGTCTTCGCCGACGAGCCGACCGCCGTCCTGCACCGCCCCGACCGCACCCATGTGCTCCGTACGCTGACGGCGGCCGCCCGCTCGCACGCCATCACCGTCGTCCTGGCCACCCACGACGCCGAGGTCGCCGCGCTCGCCGACCGCCGCGTGGCACTGCTCGACGGGCGCCGGGTCACCACCGTGCAGCTGCCCGGGGCCACGGAGGCCACCGACGCTCCCGACGCGGAAGGCCGGGCCGCGTGCTCGCTCTCCGTCTAGCCCGCGGCGCCCACCCGGTCGTCCAGCTCCGCAGGCTCCTGGTCGCGGCCGCCTCCGGCGGCACCGGCTTCCTGCTCCTCGCCACGCTGAGCTTCGCCCTGGGCCACCCCCGCGCCTCCACCGACTCACTGCTCCGGCTCGCCTGGTGCGCGGCCCCGCTCGCCGCCACCGTCTACTTCGCGGTCGCCGTGGCCCGCTCCGACCCGGCCACGAAACCGCGCTCCGGCCTCTGCGCGGTCGGGCTCGGGCCGGTGCGGCTCACCCTCGTCGCCGCCGTCTCCACCGCGGTGGCGTGCACGCTCGGCTCGCTGCTCGCGCTGCTGTTCTTCCTGCATCTGCGCGGCGATCTGTCGGGGCTGCCGTTCGACGGGGCGGCACGGGGGCTGCTGGCCGCCGACCGGCCGCTGCCGCTCGCCGCCGCGCTCACCCTCCTCGCCATCGTTCCCGTCGTGGCGTCCGGGGCGAGCGCCCTCGCCCTGCGCCCGCCCACAGCTGCCAGTGGCACCGGCACCGGCAAGAGCGCCGCGCGCGCCCGTCGCGCCGAGGCCGCCGCCACCGGCGAACCGCAGGAACCGGCCGACGCGCCGACCGGGCTCCCGTGGGGCGTCGCCCTGCTCGCCCTCGGACTCGCCGTCGAGACGTACGCCTCGCACGCCGGCGGCGGCTCCGCGTTCCCGATGCCGGGCGGCCTCGGCGGCAGCCCCGCCGGGGTGCTCGCCGGGTGGGCGCTGACCGCGCTCGGCCTCGCGGCGGCCGGGCCCGG
>NZ_JAPHNL010000131.1 GCF_026274175.1 Streptomyces beihaiensis | reverse complement strand
TCGCCAAGCGCGTCGAACCCGCCCTGACCCAAGGTGCCGAGGTCCCCGGCCTCGACGCCTCCACCCAGTCCCTGGTCGCCACGTACCGCGCCCTGCGCGGCCGTACGGCCTGATTTCGCAGCTCGTAGATCCCCGCGAAGGTAAGTGAACTGACATGCAGCTTGGTCTCATCGGTCTCGGCAAGATGGGCGGCAACATGCGCGAGCGCATCCGCCGCGCAGGCCACGACGTCATCGGCTACGACCGCAACCCCGAGATCTCCGACGTCGCGTCCCTGAAGGAACTCGTCGACAAGCTCGAAGGCCCGCGCGTGGTGTGGGTGATGGTCCCCGCCGGTGCCGCCACCCAGTCCACCGTCGACGAGCTCAAGGAACTTCTCTCCGACGGCGACATCGTCGTCGACGGCGGCAACTCCCGCTGGACCGACGACGAGAAGCACGCCACCGAGCTCGCCGAGCGCGGCATCGGCTTCGTCGACGCCGGTGTCTCCGGTGGCGTGTGGGGCCTGGAGAACGGCTACGCGCTCATGGTCGGCGGCGCCGACGAGCACGTCGCCCGCGTCAAGCCGGTCTTCGACGCCCTCAAGCCCGAGGGCGAGTACGGCTACGTCCACGCGGGCAAGGTCGGCGCGGGCCACTTCTCCAAGATGGTCCACAACGGTATCGAGTACGCCATGATGCAGGCGTACGCGGAGGGCTGGGAGCTTCTTGAGGCGGCCGACTCCGTGACGGACGTCCGGGAGGTCTTCCGCTCCTGGCAGGAGGGCACCGTCATCCGCTCCTGGCTGCTCGACCTCGCCGTCAACGCCCTGGACGACGACGAGCACCTGGAGCGGCTGCGCGGCTTCGCCCAGGACTCCGGCGAGGGCCGCTGGACCGTCGAGGCGGCCATCGACCACGCCGTGCCCCTCCCGGCCATCACGGCCTCCCTCTTCGCACGCTTCTCGTCCCGCCAGGACGACTCCCCGCAGATGAAGATGATCGCGGCCCTGCGCAACCAGTTCGGCGGCCACGCGGTCGAGAAGAAGTGACCGGGTCGCCTTCCTCACGAAAGGGATGATCCACGCCATGGGCGACCTCCTGCTGGTCCGCCACGGCGAAACCGAGTGGAGCCTGTCCGGACAGCACACCAGCTGGACGGACAAGCCCCTCACCAGGCGGGGCGAGGAACAGGCCAAGTTCCTCGCCCCGTTCTTCGCCGGACGGCCCTTCGCTCTCGCGCTCACCAGCCCCGCCGCACGCGCGGTCCGCACCGCCGACCTCGCGGGCCTGACGGGCGCCTTCCAGGACCCCGACCTGAGGGAGTGGGACTACGGGGCCTACGAAGGGATCACCACCCGCGAGATCCACCGCGCCCGGCCCGGCTGGGACCTGTGGACGCACGGTGTGCCGCGCGGCGCCGACGGGCATCCGGGGGAGTCCCCGGCCGAGGTCGGTGCCCGCGCCGACCGGGTCCTGGCCCGTGTGGACGCGGCCCTCGCCGCCGACTCCGCCCAGGGGGAGGGCGACGTCGTCCTCGTCGCGCACGGCCACTTCCTGCGTGTGGTCACCGCTCGCCGCCTCGGGCTCCCGCCCGCCGAAGGCCGCCTCTTCCAGCTGGCCACCGGCACGGTCAGCCGCCTCTCCACGGAGCACGGCCGCCCGGTCGTCGCGGCGTGGAACGTGCGGCCCCCGGCCTGACCGGTTCCGGCCGGTCCCGGAAAAGCAGAAGACCCCGGCAGTGCCGGGGTCTTTCTCTGTGTCCGAGGGGGGACTTGAACCCCCACGCCCGATAAAGGGCACTAGCACCTCAAGCTAGCGCGTCTGCCATTCCGCCACCCGGACAAGGTGTCTGTCGCTTGTTCGCGGGGTGTTCCCCGCGGCGACACAGAGAACATTACCAGGGATCCGAGGTGGCTCGATCACACCTCCCACCCCTTCCGGCCTTGGGCGCGGGCTGCCGGGGAGAGAGGATGGGCACAACCGCAGGAAGAGAGGAACAGGTGTGAGCGAGCCGAGCACGGGCAGGGCCGCCTCCGGGCAGGACGAGGTCGTCGACCTCTGCCGTGAACTGATCCAGATCGACACCAGCAACTACGGCGACCACTCGGGTCCTGGCGAGCGGAAGGCCGCCGAGTACGTGGCCGGGAAGCTCGCCGAGGTCGGCCTCGAACCCAAGATCTTCGAATCCCACCCCGGCCGCGCCTCCACGGTCGCCCGCATCGAGGGCGAGGACCCCTCGCGGCCCGCGCTGCTCATCCACGGCCACACCGACGTCGTCCCGGCCAACGCCGCGGACTGGACGCACCACCCCTTCTCCGGCGAGGTCGCCGACGGCTGCGTATGGGGCCGCGGCGCCGTCGACATGAAGGACATGGACGCGATGACCCTCGCGGTCGTACGCGACCGGCTGCGCACCGGCCGCAGGCCCCCGCGCGACATCGTCCTCGCCTTCCTCGCCGACGAGGAGGCGGGCGGCACGTACGGCGCCCGCTGGCTCGTCGACAACCACCCCGACCTGTTCGAGGGCTGCACCGAGGCGATCAGCGAGGTCGGCGGCTTCTCGCTCACCGTCAACGAGCAACTGCGGCTCTATCTGGTCGAGACCGCGCAGAAGGGCATGCACTGGATGAAGCTGACCGTGGCCGGCACCGCCGGGCACGGCTCGATGATCCACAAGGACAACGCGATCACCGAGCTCTCCGAGGCCGTCGGCCGTCTGGGGCGGCACGAGTTCCCGGTCCGCGTCACCAAGACGCTGCGGGCGTTCCTCGACGAGCTGGGCGACGCGCTGGGCACCGAGCTCGACCCCGAGAACATGGACGAGACGCTCGCCAAGCTCGGCTCCGTCGCCAAGCTCATCGGCGCCTCCCTGCGCAATGTCGCCAACCCGACGCAGCTGGGCGCCGGTTACAAGGTCAACGTCATTCCGGGCCTTGCGACCGCCCATGTCGACGGCCGCTTCCTGCCGGGCTTCGAGGAGGAGTTCCTCGCCGACATCGACCGGATCCTCGGCCCGAACGTCCAGCGCGAGGACGTGCACGCCGACAAGGCCCTGGAGACCACGTTCGACGGCGCCATCGTGGAGGCCATGCAGACCTCCCTCAAGGCGGAGGACCCCGTCGCCCGCGCCGTGCCGTACATGCTCTCGGCCGGTACCGACGCCAAGTCCTTCGACGACCTCGGCATCCGCGGCTTCGGCTTCGCGCCGCTCAAGCTGCCGCCCGAGCTGGACTTCGCGGGCATGTTCCACGGTGTCGACGAGCGGGTGCCGGTCGACGGCCTGAAGTTCGGCGTGCGGGTGCTCGACCGGTTCATCGACGCGTCCTGATCACACCAGCCGACCGTCACAACAATCGACCGCCTGTGCGTACTTAACTGAAAAGAGTGAAAGGGACCATACGCTCGTAGCCCCATCACACCCTCCTCGTTACAGAGAGTGCAGTCCGCGGCTGGGACTGCATTTGCCAACAAGGAGGAATAATGATCAAGAAGGTCGTCGCTGCTGCGGCTGCCACTGGTGGTCTCGTGCTCGCGGGTGCGGGCATCGCCGCCGCCGACGCCGGTGCCCAGGGTGCCGCCGTGAACTCCCCCGGCGTGCTCTCGGGCAACGTCGTCCAGGCGCCCATTCACATCCCGGTGAATGTCTGCGGCAACACGGTCTCCGTGATCGGGCTGCTGAACCCCGCCTTCGGCAACACCTGCACCAACGCCTGACGTTGATGTGCCTCACCCCTTGAGGGTCTGAGCCCATCGGCCCCGGAGTGCGTGCCATGCACTCCGGGGCCGACGGGCATTGGATTTCCACCGCACCTGATCAAAGGTGCGAAGGCAAAGTGCTAAGGCAGGGAAACTATGCGACAGGTCACGCGTAAGGGCCTGATCACGGTAGCGGCGGCGACCGGAGTGCTCGCCGTCACCGGGGGGTACGCTCAGGCGGATTCGGGTGCGAGCGGAAGCTCGTCGAACTCGCCGGGCGTCCTGTCCGGCAACACGGTCCAGGCCCCCGTCGACGTACCGGTGAACGTCTGCGGAAACACGGTCAACGTCATCGGACTGCTCAACCCGGCGGTCGGCAACGACTGCTCCAACGCCTCGAACGGCGGCGCCGGCAACGGTGGCAGCGGCGGCGGCAGCAACAGCGGCGGCGGCAGCAGCGGCGGTTCGCACCAGGGAGGTGGCGGTTCGCACCAGGGGGGCGGCGGATCCCACGCCGGGGGAGGCACCAGCCACTCGCCGGGCGTCGGCTCCGGCAACACCGTCCAGGTGCCGATCGGTGTCCCGGTGAACGTCTGCGGCAACACGGTCGACGTGGCCGCTCTGGGCAACCCGGCCACGGGCGACGACTGCGCGAACGCGCCGGGAGGAGGCGGCACCACCACGCCGCCGTCCTCGCCGCCCACCACGCCACCGTCGTCGCCGCCCACCACGCCGCCGAGCTCACCCCCGAGCTCCCCGCCGAACGGCTCGAACCCGGGCAATCCGGGGCACCACGCTCCGGGGCACCCCAACCGCCCCGGCACTCAGACCGTCACCCAGCCCGTGGGCGAGTCGCAGCTCGCGCAGACGGGCAGTGACGTGCCGGTCGGTGCGCTCATCCCGCTCAGCGCGGGCGCGCTGCTCGCCGGAGCGCTGCTCTACCGGCGGTCCAGGTCGGCGGCCTGACGGAGACCGCACTCAGACAGGCAGGACGGAGCGGGCCCGCGACGGCGGAGCCCGCTCCCCGCGCGGCCGGGCCGTCGGATTCAGGTCACCATGTGGCCCGCACCTGGCGGATGATCCGGCGCCGCAGCCGCACGCGGCGGCTCCCGTCACGGCGCAGGCTGAGCCGGTCCAACTCCCAGTGGCCGTACTCCGCGTGGTCCGTCAGCAGGCGCGTCGCCTCCTTGCGGGAGACTCCGCGCGGTACGTACACGTCGACAAATTCGTATTCGGGCATCGCATCTATTGTGCGGGCAGTGGCCCGGTACGGATAGCGTCTGCACTATGTCTGATGCTGCGCAGCCCACCGCTGCCGACGTACGCGCCGCCGCCGAGGCGGTCAAGGCTGCGCTCGACCGCCACCTGGCGGCTGTCGAGCGCCGGTCGGGCGAGGACGACCCGGCCGTCTACGAAGCGTTCAACGAACTCGCCGTCGCGGCCGAGGAGTACGACGAACTCCTCTACGACCGCTACGACGAGGTCACTCCCTTCGAGATCCCCGGGGGCGAGGACACGCTGCCCCCGTACACCGGGCCCGAGGAACCGAACGCCCTGAGCGTGCTGATCCGCCGCGACTACGCGGTGGCGGAGCCGCAGCGTCTGCTCGCCCAGGCCGGGCGGGTCGCCGAACTCGACGCGGGACGCGACGGGGCGCCGGACGAGGAGCTCCGCTCCGAGACCGGAGCCGCCGGAAGCGTCCACGCCGCGCTGGGCGTGCTCTTCGGCGAGTTCGAACCCGACGAGATCGCCTCCCGGCACAAGGAGTTCGGTCTGGAGGAGGGCGACTCCACGCTGTGGGTCACGGCCGCCGACGAGCCGTCGGAACCGGGGGAGTGGCTGGAGACGCCCTTCGACACCGTGGACCCGCAGCGAGTCGTGTGCCGCTTCGACGTGAGCGCGGTCTTCGACGACGACCTCGAAGACGATCTCGACGACGACATGGCCGAGGAGGTCGAGGAGGTCGACGACGCCTCGGACGCCGACGAGGCCCTGACCGACGGCGCGGCGGAGCCCCTGGAGGAGGCCGACCGGTAAGCGACACAGGGCCGGGGCCCGGCCGCCCTACGAAGTGGGCAGCTGGGCCCCGACGAGCGTGCGCAAGCGCGTCGTACGGGGCTTCGCCGTCAGCTCCGCCACGGCGTGCGGCAGCGCCGCGTCCGCGCCGTGCACCACCGACAGGTGCCGCTCGCCGCGGCCGAACGCCGTGTAGACCCAGGGACGGTTCAGCGCCTGCGTCGCGTCGCCCGGCAGCACCACCACGGCCGCGGGCCACCGCAGGCCCACCGCCTGGTGAGCGGTGACCGCCCAGCCGTGCCGCACGGCCCGCTCGACGCGCTCCCTGGGCACGACGACGGGTCCCCCGGCACAGTCGACGTGCAGCCCCTCGGCGTCCGCGCCGACGACCCGGCCGGGACGGATCCGCCCCGGCCCCGGCACGTACACCACCCGGTCCCCGGGGTCGAAACCGCCGAACCGCCCGGGGCCGGGGTTGAGCCGCTCCTTGAGCGCCGCGTTCAACGCGCGCGTGCCCGCCGCGCCGCCGTGCCCGGGAGTGATCACCTGCGTCTGCTCGGCGGGCACACCGATGGCGCGCGGCACCGAGTCGGCGACGAGCTGGACAGTGCGGTGGATCGCCTCGGCCGCGTCCCGCACCGGCACGATCACGACTTCCTTGCCGGGCGCCTCCACCTGCGTCAGCTCCCCGATCCCGATGCCCGAGACCAGCTCCCCGATCGGCCCGGGATCGGGCGTACGGGAGGCGATGCGGGGGCAGCCGCCGACCGCCAGGAGGTCAGCGAAGACCCGGCCGGGCCCCGCCGACCACAGGGTCGCCGGGTCGCCGCTGAGCACTAGCCTGGCCCCGTCGGCGAGCAGCTCGACGAGGGCGGCGCCCCGGTCCACGTCCAGCTGTGGTGCGTCCAGGATCACGAGCAGGTCCGCGGTGAACGCCCCGTCCGGCCCGCGCCCCGGCCCCTGCGTACCGTCGAGCAGCCCGTCCACGGTGGCCGTGGCGACCTCGGGGGCGCCTGCCCGGTCGACCCGCGCACCACCAGCTCCGGCTCGAAGAGCAACTCGTCCGAGACGACCGCGCCGCCC
>NZ_JAPHNL010000130.1 GCF_026274175.1 Streptomyces beihaiensis | reverse complement strand
GGGGCGGCGGGGCATCTCGCGGCGCTCGCCGTCCGGCAGCACGGCGATGTGCGGCACATCGTCCCGGTCCACGTACGCGGCCTCGAACACGCCGTACGGTGTGCCTCTTCCGGGCGGCGCGGTGACGTGGAACCCGGGGTAGGAGCCGAGGGCCAGCTCGATGGCGGCGCCGCTGAGCGCGCGGCCGACGGCGTCCTGGTCGGCGTCCCGTACGACGAGGCGGAGCAGGGCGCTGCCGGTCTCTTCGGTGGCGGGGTCGGGGCGGTCGGTGCGGGAGAGTTCCCACCGCACGTGTGCCGGGCGGGACGTGGCGCGGTCGAGAGCGTCGTCCATCTGGCGGCGCACCAGGTCGGCCTTGGCCTCGATGTCGAGTCCGGTGAGGACGAAGACGACCTCGCCCCGGAAGCCGCCGAGGCGGTTGAGGCCGACTTTGAGCGTGGGCGGCGGTGCCTCGCCGCGCACGCCGTGCACGCGGACGCGGTCGGGCCCGGCCTGGGTGAGGCGGACGGTGTCGAGGCGGGTGGTGACGTCGGGGCCCGCGTACCGGGCGCCGCCCGTCTCGTACAGGAGCTGGGCGGTGACGGTTCCGGTGTCGACGAGACCGCCGGTGCCGGGGTGCTTGGTGATGACGGCGGAGCCGTCCTCGTGGATCTCGGCGATCGGGAAGCCGGGGTGCCTCAACCGGTCGGCATGGGCGGCGAACTGGGAGTAGTTCCCGCCGGTCGCCTGCGTCCCGCACTCAAGTACGTGCCCGGCGACGACGGCCCCGGCGAGCCGGTCGTGGTCCTCGGGGCCCCACCCGAAGTGCCAGGCGGCGGGCCCGCTGACCAGGGCGGCGTCGGTGACACGGCCGGTGACGACGACCTCGGCGCCCGCGTCGAGGCAGGCGGTGATCCCGGCGCCGCCGAGGTAGGCGTTGGCGGTGAGGGCGCCGGGGAACCGGCCGGTGGGAAGGAGGTCGTCGCCCTCGACGTGGGCGACGCGCACGCGCAGACCGAGGCGATCGGCCAACTCCCTCACGGCGTCGGCGAGACCGGCGGGGTTGAGCCCGCCCGCGTTGGTGACGATCCGCACGCCCCGGTCGGCCGCGAGCCCGAGGCACTCCTCCAGCTGCCGCAGGAACGTGCGGGCGTACCCGCGCGCCGGGTCCTTGAGCCGGTCACGGCCGAGAATCAGCATGGTCAGCTCGGCGAGGTAGTCCCCGGTGAGGACGTCGAGCGGGTCGCTGTCGGCGTTCGCGGCGCCCAGCATCTCCCTCATGGCGTCGAACCGGTCGCCGTAGAAGCCGGACGCGTTGCCTATGCGGAGTGGGCGCGTGAGCGTGCGGCTGGTCACGCGCCGCTCTCCTGGTGGCCGCTCCCGCCGGGTGCGCGCCCCTGTCCCGGCGGCCCCGCGAATGCCTGCGCGATGTCGAGCCACCGGTCGGCGTCGGATCCTTCGGCGCGCAGGGCGAGGTCGTCGCGGTGGGCGCGCTGGGTGACCAGGAGGCAGAAGTCGAGGACGGGCCCGGTGACCCGCTGCGCGGCGCGCTCGGGCCCGAACGGCCACACCTCACCGCCCGGCCCGACGAGTTCGACACGGAACTCGTCCGCGGGCGCGGCCATCCCGTGCGCCGCGAAGGCGAAGTCCCGTGCCCGTACGCCGATCCTGGCGATGTGCGTCAGCCGCCGGGTGGGCGTGGGCGGGCGCACGGCGCCGAGCGCGTCGGCGATGTCCCGCCCGTGGGCCCAGGTCTCCATGAGCCGCCCGGTGGCCATGGAGGCGGCGGACATCGGCGGCCCGTACCACGGGAACTTCGCGCCGCTCGCGGCGGCGTCCCGCAGCACGCGGTCGAGGAGGGTCCGGCCTTCCCGCCACCGGGCGAGCAGCGCGTCGGGCTCCTGGGCGGCGCCCTCCTGCGCCGCGTCGTCGACGAAGGTGTCCGGGGAGGCGAGCGCCTTGTCCACCTCGGCGCGGAACGCGTCCGCGTCACCGAGGGCGAGCAGCGCGGCCCGGTCGGTCCAGGTGAGGTGGGCGATCTGGTGGGCCACGGTCCAGCGGGGAGCCGGGGTGGGCAGGCGCCAGCGGTCGGGGCCCGCCCCGGCGACGAGCCGGTCGAGCTCCTCGCTCTCCTCACGCAAGTCGTCGAACACGGGCGGCAGTTCGGGTTCGGGCTCGGACACGGTGCGCTCCCTCGGGCAGGGCGGTGCGTGGTGCGGCGGCGTGGTGGGAGCATGGCAGCGCCGCGAGAAACAATCAAGCGTGCTTGCATGAAAATGGCCGGACCCCAGGTCATCCGAGGCTCCACCCGAGGCATCACGCGAGGTATCGGCCGAGGCGTCACCCGATCGATCCAGCCCGACGGCGCGTTCATCGCCACGGCCGTGCCCGCCAGTGGGACGGGGACGGGCACAGGGCGATCGGTCTCACGCCCTGAGCGACCGGGCGGGCCGTCAGCCCCGACGGGTGGCCGCCCGCGTCCGCACCGCCCCCATGCTCGCCCCGATGACGAGCGCGATGGCCAGGGACTGCACCCAGCTCAGGGCCTGGCCCAGGACGAGGAAACCGGCCAGGGCCGCCACCGCCGGTTCCAGGCTCATCAGGATCGCGAACGCGGAGGCGTGCAGGCGCCGCAGCGCCATCAGCTCCAGGGTGTACGGGAGCACCGACGACAGGACGGCCACCGCCGCGCCGAGCCCCACCGTCACCGGATGGACCAGCCGGCCGCCCGCCTCCGCCACGCCCAGCGGCAGGCACAGCACCGCCGCCACGCCCATCGCGAGCGCGAGCCCGTCCGCCTGCGGGAAACGGCGTCCCGTGCGCGCGCTGAAGACGATGTACGTGGCCCACAGAGCGCCCGCCCCGAGCGCGCACGCCACACCGACCGGGTCGAGCCCCGCGAGCCCGTCACCCGCCCCGCCCAGCAGGAACACCCCGCACAGCGCCAGCGCCGCCCACAGCGCGTTGAGGGCGCGCCGCGACGCGATGACGGACAGGGCGAGCGGCCCGAGCACCTCGAACGTGACCGCGATGCCGAGCGGGACGCGGGCGGCGGCCTGGTAGAAGATCACGTTCATCCCGCCCATGGCGATGCCGAACGCCACGACCGTGCCCCAGTCCGCCCGCGCGTGCCCGCGCAGCCGCGGCCGGCACACGGCGAGCAGCACGACGGCCGCGACGACGAGCCGCAGCGTCACCACGCCGACCGCGCCCGCGCGCGGCATCAACTGCACGGCGAGCGCGGCACCGAACTGCACGGACACGACACCGGACAGCACGAGCCCGACCGGGCCGAGCGCGCCCCGGCGCGGCGCCCGTTCGGCGGCGGCCGACGTCGGGGTGGCCGAAACGGCCGGCGCCGCGACGGATTCGGTGTGCTGCCCACTCACGGTCGGCGTCCTCTCAGGTGCTGTCATCTCGGAGTCAGGTACGTATGAGGTGCGTACGCGCGTCGCGCACCTCGGTCACCACCACGCTAGAACCACCCCGCAAGCCGCGTGAAATGCATAATGCGCTCCCGTTATGCTCCGCAGGCATGACGACGAGAGAGACGCGGGTACGGGAACCCGACCTCCGGCACCTGCGCTGTTTCCTCGCCGTCGCCGACGAGGGAAACGTCACCCGTGCCGCCGCCCGCCTCGGCCTGAGCCAGCCCGTCGTCTCCCGCACGCTCGCCGCCCTGGAGGCGGCGCTCGGCGTGCGCCTGGTCGACCGTTCCACGCACCACCTCGCGCTCACACCGGAGGGCCGAAGGTTCCGGGAGAAGGCGGCCGTGGCCGTGACGGCGTTCGACGACGCGCTCGCCTCCGCCCGCACCGCCCACCGCCCGCTGCGCCTGGGCCACGCCTGGTCGGCGGCGGGCGAGTACACGACTGCGCTGCTGCGCCGCTGGCGCCGCGCCCACCCGGACGTACCGCTCGAACTCCTCCGCATCGACGACCGTACGGCGGGTCTGACGCGCGGCGCCGTCGACGTGGCCCTGTTGCGCGGCCCGGTCGACACGCCCGGACTGGTCACGGAACTGCTGCACCGCGAGGCACGGGTGGCCGCGCTCCCCGCCGACACCCCGCTCGCCCGCCGCCCCGCGCTCACCCTCGCGGACCTGTCCGGCCAGGTCATCGCCCTGAACACGGTCTCCGGCACGACCACGCTCGACCTGTGGCCGCCCGCGACCCGCCCCACCGCGACCCTCACGGTCGCCAACACCGACGACTGGCTCGCCGCCATCGCCGCGGGTCAGGCGGTCGGCATCACGTCGACCGCGACGTCCGGCCTCCACCCGCACCCCGGCGTCACGTACCTCCCGCTCACCGACGCGCCCGATCTGCCGGTGCTGCTGGCCCGCCGCCGGGGTCCCGGCCACCCGTCGGCCCCGGCGCTGATCGCACTGGCGCACGAGGTGGTCGGGCGGCGGTGACGCACCGGCCCCTCGGACCCGCCCGGCGGGGCGAGACCGCCCATCTCACCCACCGAACACGATCAAGCCCCGCATACCCCACCGACTAGGCTCGCCCCGTGGCTGAGATCCAGATTCCCGCTGACATCAAGCCCGCCGACGGACGTTTCGGCGCGGGCCCCTCCAAGGTGCGGACGGAGGCCCTCGACGCCCTGGCCGCCACAGGCACGTCCCTCATGGGCACCTCCCACCGCCAGGCCCCGGTCAAGAACCTCGTCGGCCGCGTCCGCGAGGGCGTGAAGGACCTGTTCCAGCTCCCCGAGGGATACGAGGTCGTCCTCGGCAACGGCGGCTCCACCGCCTTCTGGGACATCGCGACTCACGGCCTGATCGAGAACAAGTCCCAGCACCTCAACTTCGGCGAGTTCAGCTCGAAGTTCGCCAAGGCCGCCAAGCTGGCCCCCTGGCTCGCCGAGCCGACCGTGATCGCCTCCGACCCCGGCACGCACCCGGAGCCGCGGGCCGAGGCGGGCGTCGACGTCTACGGCCTGACCCACAACGAGACCTCCACCGGTGTCGCCGCCCCGATCAAGCGCGTCGCGGGCGCGGACGAGGGCGCGCTGGTCCTGGTCGACGCCACCTCCGGCGCGGGCGGCCTGCCGGTCGACATCGCCGAGACCGACGTCTACTACTTCGCCCCGCAGAAGTCGTTCGCCTCCGACGGCGGCCTGTGGATCGGCGTCTTCTCCCCGGCCGCGCTCGACCGCGCCGCGCGCGTCCACGCCTCCGGCCGCCACGTCCCGGAGTTCTTCAGCCTCCCCACGGCGATCGACAACTCCCGCAAGAACCAGACGTACAACACCCCGGCCCTCGCCACGCTGTTCCTGCTCGCCGAGCAGCTGGACTGGATCAACGGGCAGGGCGGCCTGGCCTGGTCCACAGCCCGTACGAAGGACACCTCGACGCGGCTGTACACCTGGGCGGAGGAGTCGAAGTACGCGACTCCGTTCGTCACCGACCCGACCAAGCGCTCGCAGGTCATCGGCACGATCGACTTCGCCGACGAGATCGACGCGGCGGCGGTGGCGAAGGTGCTGCGCGCCAACGGCATCGTCGACACCGAGCCGTACCGCAAGCTGGGCCGCAACCAGCTGCGCATCGCGATGTTCCCGGCGATCGACCCGGCGGACGTGCAGGCGCTGACGGCGTGCGTGGACTACGTCATCGACAAGCTGTAGGCGGCTTGTCCAAGGACGACAAGGGCGCCCGGCAGGCCATCGCCGGGCGCCCTTGACGTCTATGGAGTCGACAGCCGCGCCTCAGTCGTCCTCGGCGAAGAGTTCCTCGGCGGTCTCCACGGCCAGGGAACGGTCGAACCAGGTCGCCAGCAGCTCCAGGTCGGCGCAGTCCATGACCCGGTCGCGAACGGACTCGGACACTTCGATGCCACGCACGTCAAGCACCCGAAGGATGTCCTCGGCCTTTCCTTCCGCCTTGCCTTGCGCCTTGCCCTTCTCCTCACCATCGGAGTGGACCTTGATCCACGCCTCCTCCATCACGCTGCCGAAGCCGGGGAAGTTCGGGGTGTACACGGCCATCAGTTCCCTCCAATGATCGCGAGCCGGACCGTCGTCCAGACCGGCCTCGATGAATTCCGCCCAGTCCGCGTTGGGCCCCAGCACCGGCGCCACCGCGTCCAGTATGGCAAGGATGCCCGGGTCCTTGGCGTTGACGAGCACAGAGAAAGTGGTGCGGGCCGGATCCTTCGCCGCCTCGTCCGGGTCGGTGACCGGACGCAGGCCGATCGGCCCCAGGACCAGCGGGTACACCTTCATGCTCGTGTGGAAGCTTCGCCCGACGTGGATGGGGCGCTCCGCCCACGCCGCCGTCTTCTTGTCCCGGCACACCACCACCAGAATCGGCGGCAGCCGGTACTTCGCGTACATGTGCGCCAAGTAGTACGTCCAGCTGTTGTGCTTGTCCGGGTCCGGCTGGCTCTGCGACTCGACAGCCAGCAGAAACCCGCCTTCGTCGTCGACCGTGCGGACCCGGAAGAAGCTGTCCACCCGACGCTCCAGCGGCCTGATCTCGGTGAGATCGGTGTCCAGCGGCTCGATCGCGCTGTGATCGGGGAACTTGACACCAGTCTCCGACACAAGGCGCGCCAAGAGCTCCGGATCGTGCCGGAGGCCGACACCCCACTAGCGAGTGTTTTCAATGTGCGGCTCACAGCCACTCGTTGATGGCCGCGACCAGCACGGTTGCCTCGTAGCGGACGGCGAGTTTGTCGTAGCGGGTGGCGACCGCGCGGTGGCGCTTGAGGCGATCGATCCCGCACTCGACCGCGTGGCGAGCCTTGTAATCCTCCACGTCGAACTTCGGCGGACGCCCACCACGCGAGCCGCGCTTGAGGCGGTGGGCGACCTGGTCGCGCTTCTCCGGGATCGTGCAGCGGATCCCACGCCTGCGCAGGTAGGCGCGGTTCGCGCGGGACCCGTAAGCCTTGTCCGCGCGGCCTTGTCCGCTCGGGTGCGCGGGCGCC
>NZ_JAPHNL010000129.1 GCF_026274175.1 Streptomyces beihaiensis | reverse complement strand
CCGACATGGACACCGGCGGCCAGGACTACGTCTCCGCCTACTACCTCTCCAAATGGGGCAACGACCAGGCCAAGGACGACTCCGGCACCACCATCCCCACCTGCTCCTGGGACGGCGGAACCGGCACGAGCGGCACCACGACCACGAAGTACTGGGTGGACACGTACGCGTCGGCACCTTCCCGCGACGGCAACGGTTCGCTCAACGCGGGCACGAACTACGTGTTCTGCAAGGAGTGGGGCACGAAGGTCGGCAACGACAGCACCTACAACCACTGGTGGATGTTCACCGACCTGGACACCGGCGGCCAGGGCTGGGTGTCGGCGTACTACCTGTCCAAGTGGGGCAACGACGAGGCCAAGGACAACTCCGGCCACACCCTTCCCAACTGCGGGGCGGACAGCAAGTACTGGGTGAAGACCTACGCGTCGGCGCCGGGCCGCGACCACGGCGGAACCCTCAACGCGGGCACGAACTACGTGTTCTGCAAGGTGTGGGGCACGAAGGTCGGCAACGACACCGCCTACAACCACTGGTGGCTCTACACCGACATGGACACCGGCGGCCGGGACTACGTCTCCGCCTACTACCTGTCCGGACAGGGCAACGACGAGGCGAAGGACATGTACGGAGGGTCGATACCCACGTGCTGACCTGCTAGCCGGCGCGCCCGTTCCTTCGGCGCCCGATCAGGATGCCCGTTCCGATTCCCCCGAAGACCAGGCCGATCCCGCCGAGGACCAGTGGGCCGAGCCACAGCGTCAGGAAGCTGTTGATCTTCGCGTCCTTGGGGGAATCGGCCTTGTACAGGACGTCGACCTGGTCCCCGAGGCCGTAGGACGGCGAGTTCGTGCCCGTCGAACTACGGAACTCGACCGGCTTGCCGCCGTCCGGGGTGAACCTGACCACCGGGTACACCATGGTCTTGTTGTAGCTGTGCTGCTTGCTGCCGGTGCCGCGGGTCTCGCGCGTGGTGACGCTGTCGTTGCTGATCACCGTGCCCTTGGCATGCTTCGCGCTCGTCACGTACGAGATCGAGCTCCCCGTCAGGACCAGCCCGACGACCAGGCACACCGACCCGATCGCGAGGAAGATCCACTGGATCCACCAGAGGACGCCTCGCCCGCCCGTCCGCCCCTTCACGCCCTTCACGGCCATTCCTCTCCCCGGCTCTCGAAGTCCCAGGTTCTCCACTCGGACCGGGTGGGACCGTACCCCACCCGTCTGAACACGTGCGAGGGCCGCACCCCGCCGGAGCGTGGTGCGGCCCTCCCCGCTGCTAGCGATCCGCCTACTTGCTGATCAGGCTGCGCAGCACGTACTGCAGGATGCCGCCGTTGCGGTAGTAGTCCGCCTCGCCGGGGGTGTCGATGCGGACGACCGCGTCGAACTGGACACCCGTGTCGGTGGTCACCTTGACCGTGGACGGGGTCGAGCCGTCGTTCAGGGCGGTGACGCCCGTGACGGAGAAGGTCTCCTCGCCGGTCAGGCCGAGGGACTCGGCCGAGGCGCCCTCCGGGAACTGGAGCGGCAGGACGCCCATGCCGATGAGGTTCGAGCGGTGGATGCGCTCGTACGACTCGGCGATGACGGCCTTGACGCCCAGGAGCGCGGTGCCCTTGGCCGCCCAGTCGCGGGACGAACCCGAGCCGTACTCCTTGCCCGCCAGGACGACCAGCGGGATGCCGGCGGCCTGGTAGTTCTGTGAGGCGTCGTAGATGAAGGAGACCGGGGCGCCGTCCTTCGTGAAGTCGCGGGTGTAGCCGCCCTCCGTGCCCGGCGCGATCTGGTTGCGCAGGCGGATGTTGGCGAACGTGCCGCGGATCATGACCTCGTGGTTGCCACGGCGAGAGCCGTAGCTGTTGAAGTCGCGGCGCTGCACGCCGTGCTCCGTGAGGTACTGGCCGGCCGGGGTGTCGGCCTTGATGGCACCGGCGGGCGAGATGTGGTCGGTGGTGACCGAGTCGCCGAGCTTGGCCAGGACGCGGGCGCCCGCGATGTCCTCGACGGGGGCGGGCTCCATGCCCATGCCCTCGAAGTACGGGGGCTTGCGGACGTAGGTCGACTCGCCGTCCCACTCGAAGGTGTTGCCGGTGGGGATGGACAGGGCCTGCCACTGGGCGTCGCCCGCGAAGACGTCCTCGTAGGACTTGGCGAACATGTCCTCGCCGATGGCGTTGGCGACGACGTCGTTGACCTCGGCCTCCGACGGCCAGATGTCGGCCAGGTAGACCGGCTTGCCGTCCTGGTCGGTGCCGAGCGCGTCCTTGGTGATGTCGACCTTCATCGAACCCGCGAGGGCGTACGCGACGACCAGCGGCGGGGACGCCAGGTAGTTCATCTTGACGTCGGGGTTGATGCGGCCCTCGAAGTTCCGGTTGCCGGAGAGGACCGAGGTGACGGCGAGGTCGTGGTCGTTGACGGCCTTGGAGACCTCCTCGGGCAGCGGGCCCGAGTTGCCGATGCAGGTGGTGCAGCCGTAGCCGACGAGGTTGAAGCCGACCTTGTCGAGGTACGGGGTCAGGCCCGCCTTGTCGAAGTAGTCGGTGACGACCTTCGAACCGGGCGCGAGGGTGGTCTTGACCCAGGGCTTGCGGGTCAGCCCCTTCTCGACGGCCTTCTTCGCGACGAGGGCCGCGGCCACCATCACGTACGGGTTCGAGGTGTTGGTGCAGGAGGTGATCGCGGCGACGGTGACGGCGCCGTGGTCGATCTCGTACGTCGAGCCGTCGGGGGCGGTCACCGTGACCGGCTTCGACGGGCCGCCGTCGGGGTGGTTGGCCGGGGCGTCGGAGGCCGGGAAGGACTCCTTGCCCGCCTCGTCGGTGTCGTCGACGTAGTTGCGCACGTCGAGGGCGAACTGCTGCGCGGCGTTGGCCAGGACGATGCGGTCCTGCGGGCGCTTGGGGCCGGCGATGGACGGGACGACCGTGGAGAGGTCGAGCTCCAGCTTCTCGGAGAAGTCCGGCTCGGCGGCCGGGTCGAGCCAGAGGCCCTGCTCCTTGGCGTACGCCTCGACGAGCGCGACCTGCTTCTCGTCGCGGCCGGTCAGGCGCAGGTACTTGAGGGTCTCGTCGTCGACCGGGAAGATCGCGGCGGTGGAGCCGAACTCCGGCGACATGTTGCCGATGGTGGCACGGTTGGCGAGCGACGTCGCGGCGACACCCTCACCGTAGAACTCGACGAACTTGCCGACGACGCCGTGCTTGCGGAGCATCTCGGTGATCGTGAGGACCAGGTCGGTGGCGGTGGTGCCCGGGTTGAGCTTGCCGGTCAGCTTGAAGCCGACGACGCGCGGGATGAGCATGGAGACCGGCTGGCCGAGCATGGCGGCCTCGGCCTCGATGCCGCCGACGCCCCAGCCCAGGACACCCAGGCCGTTGACCATCGTGGTGTGCGAGTCGGTGCCGACCAGGGTGTCGGGGTATGCCTTGCCGTCACGGACCATGACGACGCGGGCCAGCTTCTCGATGTTGACCTGGTGGACGATGCCGGTGCCCGGCGGGACGACCTTGAAGTCGTCGAACGCGGTCTGACCCCAGCGCAGGAACTGGTAACGCTCGCGGTTGCGGCCGTACTCCAGGTCGACGTTCTGCTTGAACGCGTCGCTGGTGCCGAACTTGTCGGCGATGACCGAGTGGTCGATGACCATCTCGGCCGGGGAAAGCGGGTTGATCTTCGCCGGGTCGCCGCCGAGGTCCGCGACGGCCTCACGCATGGTGGCGAGGTCCACGATGCACGGGACGCCGGTGAAGTCCTGCATGATCACGCGGGCCGGCGTGAACTGGATCTCGCGCGAGGGCTGGGCCTGGGAGTCCCAGTTGCCGAGGGCGCGAATGTGGTCGGCGGTGATGTTCGCGCCGTCCTCGGTGCGGAGGAGGTTCTCCAGAAGAACCTTGAGGCTGTAGGGAAGGCGCGCGGAGCCCTCGACCTTGTCCAGCCTGAAGATCTCGTACGACTCGTCGCCCACGCGCAGCGTGCTGCGGGCGTCGAAGCTGTTCGCCGACACGACAGTCTCCTTCATATATGTGCGCGTTCCACCGCATCCTGCCGTCACGTCGGGTCGCCGATCCGCTAAGGTAAGGCTTATTTAGGTAACCCTTACCGTCGAGGTCGGCGGAGGCGTGCGGTCGCGGTGCGCCTCGGCAGATATCTCGATGTCGAGATAACTCTAGTACATCACCATGCCCGGGTTCCGGGTACCCACCCACGCCCGGGTACCCACCCATCGTCGTACGGCACCCCCCGTACGGCGACGCGACAGGCGGTCCGATAGCGTCCCGCAATGGCCAGTGACCTTCGTCTCACCGTCCTCGGCAGCGCCACCCCCTGTCCGGCGGCCGGAAACCCGTGCTCCGGCTATCTCGTCGAAGGGGGCGGGACACGCGTGTGGGCGGACGCCGGGAGCGGGACGCTCGGGGCTCTGCAGCGGTACGCGCGGCTCGACCAGGTCGACGCGATCTGGATCTCGCACCTGCACGCCGACCACACCGCCGACCTGCTCACCGCCTCCTACGGACTGCGGCACGCGGACATCGAACTCGCCGCGCCGATCCCCCTGTACGGCCCGCCGGGCATCGCCGACCGGCTCGCCGCCTTCCTCACCCACGGCGAGCGGCGCAGCCCGGTGGAGCAGGCGTTCGCGGTGCACGAGCTGCACGACGGGCACCAGGTGCGGGTGGGCGCGCTGGAACTGACCTCGCGTGAGGTGGCTCACGGCATGCCCGCGTTCGCGCTGCGGGTGAACCACGAGGGGCGCTCGCTCGTCTACTCGGGCGACAGCGCGCCCTGCGCCGCCCTGACCGAGCTGGCGGCGGCGTGCGGGACACTGCTGTGCGAGGCGGCCTGCGCCGATACGGCCGACGGGGCGGGTGTGCACCACTCCCCCGAGGACGCGGGCGACACGGCCACGGCGGCCGGGGCCCGGCGGCTCATCGTCACCCACGTGGGGCGCGCGGTGGAGCCGGTGGACGCGGTACGACGGGCCGCGACACGCTTCCCCGGGCCGGTGGCGTACGCCGCACCGGGAGCGGTGTTCCCGGTGGACGGCCACGAGCCGGGCCCTGACGCCTCGTCAACCTCTGTCACCCACATGGACCCCACGGAATGCGGCATCTCATATCTGAGATAGCCTGCGGTCATGGCAGACGATTACCTCGTACGCATCGGCAAGCTCATCCGTGACGCCCGTCAGCATCGGGGCTGGACACAGGCGCAGCTGGCCGAGGCTCTTGGCACCAGTCAGAGCGCCGTGAACCGCATCGAGCGCGGCAATCAAAACATCAGCCTTGAGATGATCGCCCGAATCGGTGAGGCCCTGGACAGCGAGATCGTCTCTCTGGGCTACGCCGGTCCGATGCACCTGCGGGTCGTCGGTGGCCGCCGCCTGTCAGGCGCGATCGACGTGAAGACGAGCAAGAACGCGTGCGTGGCGCTGCTGTGCGCGTCACTGCTCAACAAGGGCCGCACGGTCCTGCGCCGGGTGGCGCGCATCGAAGAGGTCTACCGCCTCCTGGAGGTCCTGAACTCCATCGGCGTGCGCACCCGCTGGATCAACGACGGGGTGGACCTGGAGATCGTTCCGCCCGCCGCGCTCGACATGGGTGCGATCGACGCGGAGGCGGCCCGCCGCACCCGCTCGATCATCATGTTCCTCGGCCCGCTGCTGCACCGCATGGACCGCTTCAAGCTGCCGTACGCGGGCGGCTGCGACCTCGGTACCCGTACCATCGAGCCGCACATGATCGCGCTGCGCCGGTTCGGCCTCGACATCACGGCGACCGAGGGCCTCTACCACGCGGAGGTCCAGCGGGACGTGGCGCCCGACCGTCCGATCGTCCTGACCGAGCGCGGCGACACGGTGACGGAGAACGCGCTGCTCGCGGCGGCCCGCCACGACGGCACGACCGTCATCCGCAACGCGTCCTCGAACTACATGGTCCAGGACCTGTGCTTCTTCCTGGAGGCGCTCGGCGTACGGGTGGAGGGCATCGGCACGACGACCCTCACGGTGCACGGCGTGCCGTACATCGACACCGACGTGGACTACTCGCCGTCCGAGGACCCGGTCGAGGCGATGAGCCTGCTGGCCGCCGCGGTGGTCACGGAGTCCGAACTGACCGTGCGGCGCGTGCCGATCGAGTTCCTGGAGATCGAGCTGGCGGTCCTGGAGGAGATGGGCCTCGACCACGACCGTACGGCCGAGTACTTCGCGGACAACGGCCGCACGCGCCTGATCGACCTGACGGTCCGCCCCTCCAAGCTGGAGGCGCCGATCGACAAGATCCACCCGATGCCGTTCCCGGGCCTGAACATCGACAACGTCCCGTTCTTCGCGGCGATCGCCGCGGCGGCCCAGGGCAAGACCCTCATCCACGACTGGGTCTACGACAACCGCGCCATCTACCTCACGGACCTCAACCGGCTCGGCGGCCGTCTGCAACTCCTCGACCCGCACCGCGTGCTGGTGGAGGGCCCGACCCGCTGGCGCGCCGCCGAGATGATGTGCCCGCCCGCGCTGCGCCCCGCGGTCGTCGTCCTGCTGGCGATGATGGCGGCGGA
This sequence comes from Streptomyces beihaiensis, assembly GCF_026274175.1. Lineage (GTDB taxonomy): Bacteria > Actinomycetota > Actinomycetes > Streptomycetales > Streptomycetaceae > Streptomyces > Streptomyces beihaiensis. Next base: position 444 of record NZ_JAPHNL010000129.1, on the reverse strand, counting down.
GGGCACGTCGGTGCTGCGCAACGTGTACGTCATCAACCGCGGTTACGAGGAGCTGGCGGAGCGGCTCAACTCCGTGGGCGCGCAGATCGAGACGTTTCGCGACATCTGATGGCCGCACCTCACCAAAGCCGCACCCCGCAGCATCCGTGACGTTAGCATCCGCGCCATGGAGCTGGAGCTTCGTCACCTGAAGGTGATGTGTGCCATCGCGGACGCCGCCGGGATCGGCCGGGCCGCCGCGGCCCTCGGCTACTCTCAGCCCGCGCTGAGCACCCAACTCCGGCGTATCGAGCGGCATTTCGGACAGCCGTTGTTCGTGCGGACCGCGTCGGGCGTGTCCCCCACACCGTACGGCGTGGGGGTGCTCGCCCAGGCCAGGGACGTCCTGGCCCGGGCGGGCGCCATCGGGCGCGGCGCCGACGCGGGGGACGGCGCGGCACCGCC
>NZ_JAPHNL010000128.1 GCF_026274175.1 Streptomyces beihaiensis | reverse complement strand
CGACGCTCTTCCGATCTCTCCGCCGTGGTGCCGAGCGCCACGAGCCCCCGGGCACCGGCGGCCAGCGCCTCGCCGGCGAGCCGGGCGAGCGCGTCGGGCGCGACCCGCAGATCGTCGGTGAACGGGGTGACCAGTGGGACGAACAGACCGGTGAAGCGTGCGTCGGGCGCGGCGGGTGCATTCATGAGCCCAGCGTGACCCACAGCCACCCGGTAGATCCATTTCCGATTTCTACGCTCATACGTAAGCTCTGCTTATGCTTCTCGACGTACGCCGCCTCCACCTGCTGCGCGAACTCGACCGGCGCGGCACCATCGCGGCCGTGGCCGAGGCCCTGACCTTCACCGCCTCCGCCGTCTCCCAGCAACTGGGCGTTCTTGAGCGTGAGGCGGGGGTGCCGCTCCTTGAGCGCAGTGGCAGACGGGTCGTCCTGACGCCCGCGGGCCACCGGCTCGTCGCACACGCCGACGCCGTCATCGAACGTCTCGAACTGGCCGTATCCGAGTTGGCCGGAGCGCGTGAGGGCATCGGCGGGCCGCTGCGCATCGGGACGTTCCCGTCCGGCGGCCACGCGATCGTGCCCGCCGCGCTCGCCGAGCTGACCGCGAGGCATCCCGCCCTCGAACCGATGGTGCGGGAGATCGACTCGGCGCGGGTCTCGGACGGGCTGCGCGCCGGCGAACTCGATGTGGCCCTCGTCCACGACTACGACTTCGTGCCCGCGTCGCCCGACACCACCGTCGACCGGGTCCCCCTCCTGGAGGAGCCGATGTACCTGGCCACGGGGGCCGCTACCGACGCCGCCGACGCCGCCACGGGTGACCGCGGCGACACCCTGGCCGACCTGCTCGGGCCGTGGGCGACCTCGCCGTGGATCACCGCGCGGGACGGCACCACCGGGCACGCGACGGCCGTACGCGCCTGCCAGGCGGCCGGATTCCAGCCGCGCATCCGCCACCAGGTCAATGACTTCCGTACGGTCCTCGCGCTCGCCGCGACCGGGCAAGGCGCCGGATTCGTACCGGAGATGGCGACCGCGGACGCGCCCGACGGTGTCGTCCTGACCCGCCTGCCGCTCTACCGCCGCTCGAAGGTCGCCTTCCGCGCGGGCGGCGGCGGCCACCCGGCCATCGCCGCGTTCGTGGCGGCGGCGCGGGTGGCGGTGGGCCGCTGACCGGGCAGATGTCGGGGGGCGGATGTCAGAGGGTGGACGCCTGGGAGGGGCGGACGCCAGGGAGGGGCGGCCGCCAGAGGTCAGCCCTTCTTCGGAGCCGCCTGCTGGACCACCTCGAAGGACCAGACGGTGGACCCGCTCGCCGCGGGCTTCGGGCGTTCGCCGCCGCCCTCGCCACCGCCCTGGTGGGCCGCCTTCATCGGGCCCTCCATCCACGCCTGGAACGCGGCCTCGTCGCGCCAGCGCGTGTACACCAGGTACTGGTCGGTGCCCTCCAGCGGGCGCAGCAGCTCGAACCACTCGAAGCCGTCCGAGCTCTCCACGGCGCCCGCGCGCGAGGCGAACCGCTTCTCCAGGACTTCCCGCTGCTCGTCGGGAACGGTGAGGGCGTTGATCTTCACGATGCTCATGAGCCCATCCTGCCGCAGCGGCCCCCAGGACTACAGGCGCCCCTGCCGTTCCTCCCGCACATCCCGCGACTGCCTCGCCTGCCGCCACTGCCGCACGATCTCGTCCACGTCGTACGGCTTCAGGCCCAGCGGCGGACCCGGCGGCGGCTTGAACATCATGTCGCGGATCTTGGGGTTGAGCTCCTCGATCAACTGCCGCACGATCCGCTCCGACGGCGCGGCGAGCGCCTTCGCGAGGGTGTCCTCGGCCTCCTTGCGCAGGGCGAGGGAGGGAGGCAGTACCGAGATGCCCTCGCGGGCCATCTTCCGTTTGATCCACCAGTTCTCGTCGTACGCGCAGACGGACTCGGCGGACGGGTCGAAGGGTTTGCCCGCGCCGGGCAGCGCGTCGAAGTCGCCGCGGTTCTCGGCGTCGCGGATCTGTTTTTCGACGAATGACTCGAAGCTGGCGTCCGGCGGTTTGCGTTCGGTCATGATGTCAGTGTCCCAAAAGGTTCGCTGCGGGTACGAAGGCACGGGGGAACGGGGAGCGCGGTGCTCGAACTGACCATGGCCACGGTGGCCGGAAGCGACGCGGGGGCCACGGCAGGCATGGTGCTCGCCGAGGCCGAGAGCACGCCGGGGGCCGTGCTGCGGGTGGGACGGGACGGGGCGGTGTGCCGCCTGGTGACGCCCGAGGACTGGCTGTTCGTCTCGCGGGTGCACCTGGAGTTCCGGTGCGGCAGCGGCGGCGAGTGGAGCGTGCACTGGATCCGGGGCTCCCAGCCCGATCCGGCCGCCGAGGTGCGGCTGCGTCTCGGGGAGCGGGGGCCGGTGCGGGCCGTCCCGTACGGCGGAGTGGTGGAGCTGCCGCGCGGCGGCTCCGGGGAGGTCGTCGTCCTCGACCGGGGCGGGCCGCGCAGCGTCAACGTCGGCTTCTATCACGAGGGTTAGCGGTCGTCCGGTCGTCCGGTCGTCCGTCGTCCGGCTGTCCCGTCGGTCAGTCGCGTACGAGGGCGATCGCCATGCCGTCCCAGCCCTTCGCGCCCACCGTCTGGATCGCCGTGGCGTCCAGTTTCGGGTGCTCGGCGAGGAGTTCGAGGGCGCCGCGCGTGCCGACGACGTCCGGCTCGGTGTTCTGCGCGTCCAGGATGCGGCCCTCGCGCACCACGTTGTCGATGACGATCACGCTGCCGGGCCGGGTCAGGCGCAGCGCCCACTCCAGGTAGTGCGCGTTGTTGGCCTTGTCGGCGTCGATGAAGACCAGGTCGAACGGGTTGTCGGCGTGGTCGGCCGCGACCTGCGGGAGCGAGTCGAGGGCCGGGCCCACGCGGATGTCGACGACCTTGTCGAGGCCCGCGCGGGCGACGTTGGCGCGGGCGACCTCGGCGTGCTTCTGGTTGTACTCCAGGCTGACCAGCGTGCCGTCCTCCGGGAGGGCACGGGCCAGCCAGATGGTGCTGTAGCCGCCCAGGGTGCCGATCTCCAGGGCGCGGCGGGCGCCCCGGAGCCGTGCCAGCAGGTGCAGCAGCTTGCCGCCCGTCGCCGTCACCGCGATCTGCGGGAGGCCGTGGGCTTCGCCGGCCGCGAGCGCCTCGGACAGGGCGGGGTCCTCCGGGGCGAGGAGGCCGGACAGGTAGGCGTCGACAGCGGGTGCCTGTGCGGGTTGTGTGGTCATACGCGGCAGCGTAGGGCCAAGTCCGCGCCGGCGTCCGGTCACACCGCCGGGGGCGACCCGGGAAGCGGCCGGCCCGCCGACTCCCGCATGCGCCAGGCCGCGACGCCGCCGATCACGGCCGCCGCCATCATGTAGTAGGCCGGGATCATCAGGTTGCCCGTCGCCGCGACCAGGGCCGCCGCCACCAGCGGGGTGGTGCCGCCGAACAGGGAGACCGACAGGTTGAAGCCGACCGACAGGGAGCCGTAGCGGACCTTGGTCGGGAACAGGGCGGGCAGCGCCGACGGCATCGACGACGTGAAGCCGACCAGGAGCAGGCCGAGCACCGCGAGGCCCAGGGCGATCGCCCACGTGGAGCCCTGCCGGACGAGCAGCACCGCCGGGACGGACAGGAGCACGAAGCCCGCGCAGGCCGCGCCGATCACCTTCCGGTGGCCGAACCGGTCGTTGGCCGCGCCCATGGGGATCTGTACGGCCATCATCAGCAGCATCACGCCGATGAGGATCAGCGTGCCGTGCGTGGCGTCGTAGCCCAGCTCCTCGCTCAGGAACGTCGGCATGTAGGACAGCAGCATGTAGTCGGTGACGTTGAAGACGAGGACGAGCGCGACACACAGCGCCATCGCGTCGCCCGCGCCCTTGCCGACGAACATGTCCTTGAACCTCGGCTTCGGCTGCCGTTTCTGCTGGGTCTCGGCCTGCTCGGTGAGCTCCCGGAACGCCGGGGTCTCCTCGAGCCTCATCCGCACGTACAGGCCGATCAGGCCGACGGGACCCGCGACGAGGAACGGCAGGCGCCAGCCCCAGCCGTACAGGTCGCCGTCCGGGAGAACGGTCGTGAGCAGGGTCGCGAGGCCCGCGCCCGCCACGTAGCCGATCAGCGTGCCGAACTCCAGGAAGCTGCCGAAGAACCCGCGGCGCCCGTCGGGCGAGTACTCGGCGATGAAGGTGCACGCGCCGCCGTACTCACCACCCGTGGAGAAGCCCTGCACCATGCGCGCCACGATCAGCAGCACCGGCGCCCACACGCCGATCCGGTCGTACGACGGGATCAGACCGATCGAGAACGTGCCCGCCGCCATCATGATCATGGTGATGGCGAGGACGCGCCGGCGGCCGATGCGGTCGCCGAGCGGGCCGAAGAAGGCGCCGCCCACGGGGCGGATGAGGAAGGCGGCGGCGAAGGTGCCGAGCGTCGAGAGGACCTGGGCGGTGCCGGACGCCGTCGGGAAGAAGACATGGCCGAGCGTCACGGTCAGATAGCCGTAGACGCCGAAGTCGAACCACTCCATCGCGTTGCCGAGTGCCGCCGCCTTCACCGCGCGCCTGACCAAAGAAGGATCGGTGACGGTGACGGTCGTGCCGGTTCCCGGGCCGCGGCCCCCGGCGCCCGCCGGGGCCCGCTCGGTACTCGGTGCGACGGATGCGGCGGCCAAGAGTCCTTCGCCTGCCTTTCATTGAGCGGGACATGAACGGTGCCGCTCGCACGGAACGGAACGAATAGGACCATAAGGGTGCACGGCGTGCGCACAGGTAGTGTTCAGTCCACCGCGCAGCGTACGGAAAGCGTTTCTGGCCTGGCAGAACGCGGAACGTTCCGCGCCTCACACGCGGCGGATCTTGTGACGTATGTCGCGGAACCGAGCGGACAGTCAGGTGAAGCAAGGGTTGCCTGCGTCCCAACCCGAAGGTGGTGCGAACCTCTGAGGGGCCAGGAACGGCCGGGAAAGCTTCAGGGCGGGAGGGCGGACGACAGGTGGCGAACGTGGAGCAGCAAGGGCCGTCGGCAGGCAGGCTCGGCGCGGCGCGCGCCGCCCTGTGGCTGGTCGCCGCCGTGCTGGCGGTGCGGCAGCTCGTGGCCGTGCTCAGCACACCGCGCGGCGAGCGCCTCACCGACCTGGAGACCTGGATCGGCCCGCACGGCGTGCTGCACGTCAGCGGCTCGCTCTACGACGCGCCCGACCGGTTCTCCGGCACCCCCTTCGCCGGGCTCGTCCTCAAACCGCTCACCCGCGCCGCCGAGCAGGCCCTCGGCTGGGGCTGGACGTTCGGCTCGCTCGCCCTGGTCGTCGTACTCGGCCTGGTCGCCGCGCGCGCACTGCCACGGCCGGTCTCCCGGCGTACGTCCCTGCTGGCCGCGCCCGTCGCGATCAGCCTGCTCATGCTCTCGCTGCCGGTGCGCAACGCGTTCACCACCGGTCAGACCAGCATCATCCCCGTCCTGCTCGTCCTGGTCGCCTGCTTCACCGTGCGCGGCGAGCAGGCGTCCGGTGAGCAGACGTCCGGCGCGCTGATCGGCGTGGCCGCCGCCCTGCAGCCGACCGTGCTGCTGTTCGCGCCGCTGCTGTGGTTCTCCGGCCGAAGGCGCGCCGCCGTCACCGCGGCGGGCACGTTCGCCGCCGCCACCGCCCTCGCCTGGGCCGCCATGCCGCACGACTCGTGGGCGTACTGGGTGCACCACATGGCGGGCGCCGGGCTGAGCGCCGACCCGGCGGCCGGCGCCAACCAGTCGCTGCACGGCATGCTGCTCCGCTTCGGTCTCACCGGACCCCTGGAGATCGCGCTCTTCCTGATCCTGTCCGTCACCGTCGCCGCGCTCGGCCTGCGTCGCGCCGTGCGCTACGCGCGCGACGGACAGCTGCTGCTCGCCGTCTCCGTCACCGGGTGCGTCGCCGTCGCCGTGTCGCCCACCGCCTGGCAGCACCAGCTCCTGTGGGTGCTGCTCGCGGTCGTCGGCCGGGTCGGCAGGCGGGCCGCCGACCGCCGCATGTGGCCCGCCCTCGTCGTCCTCTCGCTGACCCTGCCCGCCGACATGATGCTGCCGAACATGTCGGTGATGCACCCGCTGCGGGACAACGTCGTCCTGATCGCCGCGCTCGCCGCGGCCTGCGTGGTGCCCTTCCTGCCGCGCACCGCGCCCGAGTACGCGACCCCGACCCCCACCCGGTACGCCGAGCCGGGCCCGGCCCGCTGGACCTGGGTGCCGCTGCTGCCGGCGCTGCGCCGCGTCGCCCACCGCCCGAACCTGATTCTCGAACTGCTCCTGATCCGCGTCGGCTACTCCGCCTACCAGCAGGTCAGGCTCGCCGCGACCGGCGGCACCATCTCCGGCGGCCGCGCCACCGCCGAGAGACACGGGCACTGGATCCACTCGGCCGAGCGGTTCCTGCACATCGACATCGAGCGCTGGGCCAACCACACCGTCGCCCACCACATCCCGTGGTTGCGCGACTTCTTCGACTTCTACTACGAGACGTTCCACTTCCTCTTCCCGCTGACCCTGCTCGCCTTCATGTACGTCCGCCGCCCCGGCGAGTACCGCTGGGCCCGCTCCGCACTCGGCTTCGCGACGCTGCTCGCGCTCGTCGGCTTCTGGGCGTTCCCGCTGGCGCCGCCGCGGCTCATGCCGGGGCTCGGCATCATCGACACCGTCCACGGCGTGCAGGACTTCTCCAAGCCGAACTACGGCACCCTCACCCAGCTGACCAACCAGTACGCGGCGATGCCCTCGCTGCACTTCGGCTGGTCACTGTGGTGCGGTGTCGTGGTCGTGGTCCTCGGGCGGCGCTGGTGGATCAAGGCGCTCGGCCTGCTCGACCCGGCGATCACCGTCTCCGCGATCATCGCGACCGGCAACCACTGGGTGCTCGACGCGGTCGGCGGCGCGACCGTCGTCGCCGCGGGCTTCTTCCTGACGTACGTGCTTCAGGGGCCGCGGGTGCGCACCGCGGTGCGGGCCGCGCAGGACGTGGGCGGCCGGGAGAGCCCGGCCGCGGCGCAGGGAG
>NZ_JAPHNL010000127.1 GCF_026274175.1 Streptomyces beihaiensis | reverse complement strand
TACGCCTCCGCGATCATGCCCCGCACACGAAGAAGTCCCTGTTCATCGAACAGGGACTCCCTTTGCCACAACGCACTCAGAAGGCTGTCGTTCAGGCCGATCAGACCAAGGCCACGCACCGCCAGAACGTCCAGCTCCCCGGCTTCGCGGGCCTGCTTCTGGATCTCCTCGGCTGCCGAATGCTGCGCCGCGTACACACGCACCACCTCCGGGAACGCGGCCAGGTCGAACGCCACGCCACCAGAGCGCCTCTCCTTACTCGCGGCCAAGCCGAGCAGATGCCGGGCGTCATCCGGCATGTGGAGGCCGTCGGCGATCCGCTCGTACACCTCGAGGCGGGACACCTCACGACGGCCGCTGATGATCTCGCTGACCCTGGCCTGCGTCATACCAGTCGCCGTCGCGATCCGAGCCTGGCTCGCGCCCACGTACCGCTGTACGTGCCGGAACACGGCGCCCATGTCCCGGCCCCTGAGCGCCCGACGTACCTCGGCACGCTCCCAAGCCCACTCCGGCAGCTCGATCGGCTCCAGCGCGGTCCCCATGCGCAACCCCCGTTTTCCACAGCGAGATGGAAAGTCAACTCACCGTGAGATTAACGGCGGGGGATCGTTCAGAGCCCAACACCCGCATCAGGCTAACCAGATGAATGACCCCCGCAGCCAAGGCGACGGCCTCGGGGGCGTTGCCAACACTGCTGAGGAGCGCCGACATGGCAAAGACTACGAGCCTGTCCCAAGCTGTGGAACCGTCGACTGTCGCGGCGGAAAATCCCGTTCAGGTCCCGCCCGTCGGCGAATCAACGGAGGCGCAGCTGCGCGGTCAGCGCTGCGTGTGGTGCGCTGAGGCGCTCGATCCGGGCCGGTGTGTCGACCTCGGGGAGCGCGTCGCCGAGGACGGATACCGCTGCTTCCCGCGCGCCTGCCCCGTGTGCACGGTCGCCATGGTCCACGCGCAGTTGGTCGAGCACTCCGCCGTCTGCGAGCAGTGCGCCGACAACGGCGCGCTGTGCCCGGACACCGCCGAGCTGCGACGTGCACTGCGAGAAGGGCGGCGCCTGTGAGCAGCGAGCGGAGTCGGCGCACCCTGCGGGACCGCCTCGTCGAAGCCACCCTCACCACGGTGCTCAGCGCCATGTGCGTCGGCTGCCTCGCCTACGCCCTCTGGCGAACTGGGCTTGATCCGCTTTGACGGACATCCGAGCTCAGGGGCCCTGCCCCGGAAGGATGTCCGTCACGGAGAGCATGGGGAAGAAGAAGCCACGCCCTCGCCGCTCGTTCACGCCGGAGTTCAAGGCCGAGCGGCTCCGTAGGCGAGGTAGTGCTGCCAGTGCGTGCAGGCGTCGGAGGCGAGGCGGTCCAGGGCGACCTGGATGGCCGCGCACAGCTCGACGTACACCTCCCTATCGACGGTTCCATCGGTACACGGCAGGATGAAACAAGCTTATGCCTCTGGCTCTTCGCGTCGGATCTCCGCCGTCTTGAGCAGCGTCGGATGGCATATCGGGTGGACACGCGTACATGTCAGGACGGGGGCCGGGTGGCTGTCTTGTACGGAGTTGTGATCGCGCTGTCCGCGATCATGGCGCTGTGGCTGTGGGAAGTCTTCTACGAAGCCGTCGACGTGTTCTTTGGGTGGTCCTCCGACGACTTCGGCCCAGGACGGGGGCGGGGATACCGTGTAGTCCTCAATCTCGTCGCGACCCCCGTGGCGGCGGAGCTGATGGTCTTCGCCCCGAAGTGGCGTACTGCCGCGATATGGGTCGCAGCCGGGCTTCTCGCGGCCCTCCTGCTGCGCCCAGTGGCTCAATTCAAAAAGGATCTCCCGACCTGGCTGCTTGTCTACGACGTTCTGGCCCAGTTCTCCTTAACTGGTGTAATGGGTTCGGTGGCGTTGTGGGCCACGTCCACGAGGGACGGAACATTCCGGTGGACGTTAGCCCTCACCTCAGGGATTGCACTGCTGGTGCTTTGCCTGCTCGCTCTTACTCTCCCATCGCTACGTGCACGACGGCACATGGCACTGCTGAAGGTTCAGCAGATGAGGCGTGACGAGCGTGAGCGTCGCCAGACGCAGAAGATGTCCAAGGTCCCGAAGGCCTCGCCGCCGACGGCCCTCGTCAGCCGAGCAAGTCCACCCCAAGGCGCTGTTCGCCCTCCTGAGCGGGCCATCAATCCACCCGCGCATCCGCGCGTCATGGATAATGCCTCGGCGCAGCGGGCGATGTTGGCCACTTCATGTCATGAATGCGGGAGCATTGGTTACGACGTAGAGACGTACGCCGTTGGCGGCAACCCTCTGTGGTACTTGGGCCGTTGCCCATCCTGCGGCAATCTCAGGGAGTTCCACTACGGCTGAGGGAGACGGCTCCTCCAGAGCAGAGCATCGTGGGCCCTCCCCCTGCCCTACTCGCCTGGCCCGTCGAGGCTGCCGCCCCTGCCCCGTGGCCAGGACGACGCACCTGTCCGGCACTGAGTAGGTGTTTGAGCTTGTTCCGATTTGACGGACACCCTCAGTGTGGTGGTCAGGCTGCGAGGGAGGTCTCGTAGTCGGCGGGACTGCTGCATGATCGGGTGACAGCGGGGTCTATGCGGCCAGAGCTGCGGGTGGGGTCATGATGGTCTCGTACTCGACGGGGGGCAATCGGCCCAGACGTCTCTGGCGCCGACGCCGGTGCTAGGTCCGCTCGATCCAGGTGACGATCGCGATCCGCAGCTCCTGTCGAGTGGCCCGAGTGCGGCGGTCGAGGACGTTCTTCTGCAGCAGCGCGAAGAAGCTCTCCATGGCGGCGTTGTCGCCGACGGGCCCCGACGCGGCCCATCGCACCGACCAGGCCGTGCCGAGTGAGTACGGCAGCAACCTTCCGTGACCGGAACTGCGAGCCGCGGTCCGAATGCACCACGCAACCGGCCACCTGGCCGCGGCGGGCGACGGCGGACTCCAGCGCGCACACGGCCAGGCGGGACTCCATCCGAGCGTCGATGGAGTAGCCCACGATGCGGCCCGAATACACGTCCTTGACGGCACACAGCTACAGCTTGCCCTCGCCGGTCGCGTGTTCGGTGATGTCCGTGAGCCACAACCGGTTCGGCCCGTCCGCGGTGAAGTCGCGCCGCACCAGGTCGTCATGGACCGGCGGCCCGGACTTGGCGTTCTTCCCGCGGCCCCTGCGTTCGCCGAAGGCACTCCACCAGCCGTTGTCCCGGCAGATCCGCCAGGCAGTCCGCTCCGCCATCGCCTCACCGGCCGCGCGGGCCTCGTCGAGAAGGAAACGGTGACCGAACTCGGGATCGTCGCGGTGCGCCTCGAACAGGACGTCGGCCCGGTATGCCTCGGACAGTTCGGCATCCGTGACCGGCCGCTCCAGCCACCGGTAGCAGGGCCGGCGGGCCAGCTCGAGCACCCGGCACGTCGCCGCCACCGGCACCGGCACCGGCACCCGGTGAGGGGCAGCGACGGCGGCCAGCTCGCGGACGAGCGGGCACATCATTTTGCCGGCAGGTTCGCCTGCGACAGATACGCCGCAGCCCTCCGCAGAACCTCGCTCTCACGCTCCAGCAGCCGGATGCGCTTGCGGGCCTCGCGCAGCTCGGCCGACTCACCCGATGTCGTTGCGGGCCCGGCGCCCTCGTCGGTGTCGGCGGCGCAGCCACTTCGACAGCGTGATCGGGTGGACGCCGAACAAGGCAGGACGACCAAGCTGTCGCACGTCAGCCGAACCCGGCATCGCCTGATCAAGTTCAGTAGCGCGCAGGTCATGGCTCGATCTCGCGGCTTCCACCGCGACGACGTCCTGGATGACGCCACGGGCGTTTTCAGGAACCGCGAGCATGCCGAGACATCGGCCCGGGATCTGGTCGACGGCACCGGCCTGGGGCGCGGCAGTCTCTACAACGCGTTCGGCAGCAAGCGCGGTCTCTTGCCGGTGCGCGTTGCCCTCGTCGACGTGCTGACCTTCCAGAGTCTGACGGGCGGGCCACTCGGGGAAGGACATGTCGGTGCGTCGGCTCGATCTGGGTTACTTCGTCCGGCCCGCATCGGAGACCGGCGGCCGGCAGCCGGCAGCCGTGGGTCGAACCTGTGCCGGCCTGCCGGGTGCGACACGATCATGGCCTGATCCTCTTCGAGGCTGGCATCGGCAAGGCGGGCCCCAGGACGGAGGCCCGATACCGTCCCCGGCGCCGAGACCCGCGGAACGCCTTGCCTGCCGAGATCGCGACGCCGTTCTCGAAGACGACAGCGATGGCGGGTGGAGCCACTGCGCGGCGGGGAGTCCTTTCGTTCGATGGCCGCTTTTCCGGGCCGACCGGGCCGAGGCTCCCGCTTCGGCAGGTTCATGCTTGATCAAGGATGAACCTGGCCGGATGCCTTCGGACTCGGCGGTCACGCCATGGACGGCCGCCGCGACGCCGACGGGCAGGTCGATCGTGCCGTCCGGTCCGTGCTTGCCGTCCCGGTTCTTCACAGGCTTGCGGCCCCGCCCAGCCACGCTGCGACGTTCCTGACGACGGCCGCGTCGACGTGCTGGGCGGCCAGGTATCCGGCGGGCGTCGACGGAGCGGTGCCGGGGAAGAAGAGGTGGTCGTCGGCTTCGTGGATCTGGATGGTGACGTTCTGCCGTGCGGTCAGCCCAGCGCGCCACAGGGGCAGGTCGTGCTCGACGGTGACCTGGTAGTCCCGGCCGCCCTGGAGGATCAGCAGCGGCTTGTCCAGGGCGGCGGCAGTGGCCACCGGGTCGTAGGAACGCAGGTCCAGCCAGTACGAGGCGGGAAGTCCGAAGGGCAGTTCCTCGCGCGGGGTGCTGGGGGACAGGGCGGTCTCGACGGTCGCGGCCTGGCGCAGGAGTTGCGCGACGGCCGCGTCGGAGTGCGGGCCGGGGTCGAGCGCGGCGAGGTGGCGGGCGACCCGGACGGCGGCCTGGTGCATGGGCTCGGCGTCACCTGCCAGGATCACGGCGCCGGCGATGGACGGCTCGGTCTCGGCGACCCGTGGGGCGACCTTGCCGCCCATGCTGTGTCCGGCGACGAACACCCGGTCGGAGTCGACGCCCGGCTCGTTCTGGAGCAGGCGGACGGCGGCGACGGCGTGGGGGACGTACTCGCGTGTCATCGTGAAGTCGTCCGCGGCGGCCACCTGTGCCGCGTGGGTGAAGGTCACCTTGTCGTGGCGCAGTACCGCCACGCCGCGGCCGGCCAGCCCCCAGGCGAGGTCCTTGAGGGGCTTGTTCGGTCCGATGGTCGCGTCCCGGTCGAAGGGTCCTCCCCCGCTCAGCAGCACGACTGCGGGCCACGGGCCGTTGCCGCGTGGAACGGTGACGGTGCCGGGCACGGCGAGGGCACCGGATCCGACCGTGACATCGTGCTCCTCGAAGGCGTCCGGATCCGCGTAGGGAGGCGGCGCCCACGGATCGGAGGCAGGGGGCGCGAGGCGCAGTCCGTTCAGCAGGCCGGCGGGGTCGACCGACATGACAGCGGTGAACTGTCCCCGCTCGCAGGTCACGGGGATGCTGACGCGGATCAGGTCCGGTCGCAGGGGTTCGTGCGACGGTTCGCCGACCTCGGTGACCGGGCCGATGCCGGCGGTTTCGGCGAGCCAGGCGGCCTGGAGTGCCCCGGCGGTGAGCACGGCGCGCAAAGGCGGGGCGAACAGTGCCGCGATCTCCGCGAAACGGCCGTCACGCGCCCACTCGACCACCTCTACGGCGGTGTCGACCGGTGTTCGCATTCTGCATCCCCTCACTGTTCTCAGTTTTCGAGAAAGGTAGCATGTATGAGAAGGTTCAGGGCATGGACACCTTGGAACTCCTGGCGCACCCCGTCCGCCTCCGTGTGGTCCACGCGCTGCGCGGCGGACGGGTCCTCACCACCGGACAGTTGTGTGCTCTGATCCCGGACGTGTCCAAGGCAACGGTCTACCGGCACGTCGACCTGCTCGCCGCGGGTGGCATCCTCGACGTCGCCGACGAGCGGCGCGTGCGAGGCGCCGTCGAACGCCGCTACCGGCTGCGACAGGACCGCGCGGGCATCGACGCGAAGACCGCGCGTGCGCTCACCCCCCGGGACCACGAGCAGGCGTTCGCCGCCGCCGTGGCCACCTTGGTCGCCGAGTTCGGCGCTTACCTGGACCGCGACGGCAGCGACCCTGTGGACGATCTCGTCGGCTACCGGCAACACGCGGTCTGGCTGAGCAGGGACGAACTCATGGGACTGATCGGCGCGATGCAGGCAGCCATCGCCCCTCTCCTCGCCAACGAGCCCACGCCGCAACGTGCCCGCTATCTGCTCAGCCCGATCCTGTTCCCCGCCGAACAGCGAGAAGAGCCTTCGCACTGACCGCAAGCCACGACGCGAACGTCTGGGTCACCAGCCTGCCGGGCCGGCGCGCCCAAGGACGGTTGTAAGGTCGGCTGGTCCAGCGATCACGGGGGGATTTCCATGCTCAAGTCGTCAGTGCGGGGTGCGGCCGTTGTCGTCGTGGCCCTGGCCGCGTTCAGTGTCTCGTGCAGTACATCCTCGAAGGCCGCCCGGACGGCCGCCGACGGGAGCGGGACCAGTGTGTCGGCGAGTACGTCCGCCTCTCCCTCGGCGCCCCTTGCGGACTCCGCCTCCCCCGCGATACCGGTCGAGAAGGTCCGCGACGCCTTCGCCGGGCTCCAGGCGACCCTGAACGATTCCTGCACTCCGGGCAACTGCGCTTACTTCCTCGGACGGGTCTACGACGAACTCCACCGCATGGACCGGGCCATGAAGGCGGACCCGCAGGGGCCCGGCCATTTCGCCGAACCGATCAGATGGATCAAGAAGCTTGACGCGCGGCTCGGCGGCGACCGCTCCTTCGAGAATTTGAAGAAGCACCAGACCTCTCTGATCGGCACCCGCGACAAGATCAACACGTGGATGCAGGGTCACCCCGAGGACTACCGCTGACGCACACGAGTCGATCAGGCATGGCCCGCTCGATCACGCCGAGTGGTGCCAACTGGTCGAGAACGGCCGCCCAAGTCGTTCACCCGGCCCCGTCCACGATGCGGGCAGCCGCTCGGCGCCGGCCGCGCGCGCGGCCGGCGCCGAGCGGCTGCCCG
>NZ_JAPHNL010000126.1 GCF_026274175.1 Streptomyces beihaiensis | reverse complement strand
GGAGGCGCAGCGCCCCGGCCCCCTCCTCTCCTAGTCTCCGAGCCCTGGTCTCCGACCCCTGGCCTTCGGCCCCTGGCCTCCAGCCCCTAGGACGCCAGCGCCCGGAACTTCCGCAGCCGCAGGCTGTTGCCGACCACGAAGACCGAAGAGAACGCCATGGCGGCGCCCGCGATCATCGGGTTGAGCAGCCCGAGCGCGGCCAGCGGCAGGGCCGCCGTGTTGTAGGCGAACGCCCAGAACAGGTTGCCCTTGATGGTGCCGAGGGTGCGCCGGGAGAGCCGGATCGCGTCGGCCGCGACCCGCAGGTCGCCACGGACGAGGGTGAGGTCACCGGCCTCGATGGCGGCGTCGGTGCCGGTGCCCATGGACAGACCGAGGTCGGCCTGGGCGAGGGCGGCCGCGTCGTTGACGCCGTCGCCGACCATGGCCACCGTGCGGCCCTCCGCCTGGAGCCGCTTGACGACGTCGACCTTGTCCTGCGGGAGGACCTCGGCGACGACGTCCGCCTCGGCGATGCCGACCTCGGCGGCGACGGAACGCGCCACCGCCTCGTTGTCCCCGGTCAGCAGCACCGGGCGCAGGCCGAGGTCGCGCAGGCGGCGGACGGCCTCGGGGCTGGTCTCCTTGACGGCGTCGGCGACTTCGAGGACCGCGCGGGCCGCGCCGTCCCAGGCGACGGCGATGGCGGTGCGGCCGGCGGCCTCGGCGTCCGCCTTGGCGCGGGCGAGGTCGTCGGGCAGCTTGATCTCCCACTGGTCGAGCAGCTGCTCGCGGCCGACGAGGATCGCGTGGCCCTCGACGACGCCCTGGACGCCGAGTCCGGGAACGTTGGCGAAGTCCTCGGGGACGGGCAGCGGCCCGACCTCGTCGGCGGCGCCGGTGGCGACGGCCTGGGCGATGGGGTGCTCGGAGGCGTGCTCGACGGCACCGGCGAGGCGCAGCACCTCGGCACGGTCGGCTCCGCCGGTGGCATCGGTGGCATCGGTGCCGTCGGCGATATCGGCGCCATCAGCGACGTGCGTGGCGAGGAGCGTCATCCGGCCGGTGGTGACGGTGCCGGTCTTGTCGAGGACGATCGTGTCGACCGTACGCGTGGTCTCCAGGACCTCGGGGCCCTTGATGAGGATGCCGAGCTGGGCGCCGCGCCCGGTGCCGACCATGAGCGCGGTCGGCGTGGCAAGGCCCAGGGCGCAGGGGCAGGCGATGATCAGTACGGCGACGCCCGCGGTGAAGGAGGCGGTGACGTCGCCGCTGACCAGCAGCCAGGTGACGAGCGTGCCGACGGCGATGAGGATGACGACCGGCACGAAGACGGCGGAGATCCGGTCGGCGAGGCGCTGGGCGGCGGCCTTGCCGTTCTGCGCGTCCTCGACGAGCTTGGCCATGCGGGCGAGCTGGGTGTCGGCGCCGACGCGGGTGGCCTCGACGACTAGGCGGCCGCCCGCGTTGAGGGTGGCGCCGGTGACGGCGTCCCCGACGCCGACCTCGACCGGTACGGACTCGCCGGTGAGCATGGAGGCGTCGACGGCGGAGGAGCCCTCGACGACGGTGCCGTCGGTGGCGATCTTCTCGCCGGGGCGGACCAGGAACCGGTCGCCGACCTTCAGCTCAGCGATCGGGATGGTGGCGTGGCTGCCGTCGGGGCGCACCACGGTGACGTCCTTGGCACCCAGTTCGAGCAGGGTGCGCAGGGCGGCGCCCGCCTTCCGCTTCGAGCGCGCCTCGAAGTAGCGGCCGGAGAGGATGAAGGCGGTGACGCCCGCCGCGGCCTCCAGGTAGATGTTCCCGGCGCCGTCGCTGCGGGCCACGGTCAGCTCGAAGGAGTGCGTCATGCCGGGGCGGCCGGCCGTGCCGAAGAACAGCGCCCACAGCGACCACAGGAACGCGGCGGACGTGCCGAGCGAGATCAGCGTGTCCATGGTGGCCGCGCCATGCTTGAGGTTGGTCCAGGCGGCCTTGTGGAAGGGCCAGGCGGCGTACGTGACGACGGGCGCGGCGAGGGTGAGCGAGAGCCACTGCCAGTTGCGGAACTGCAGCGCGGGCACCATCGCGAGGACGATGACGGGCGCGGCGAGGACGGCGGCGGTGATCAGGCGCTCGCGCAGCGTCTTCAGCTCGGCCGCCGCGGCGGCGTCGGCCGCGGAGACGGCGGGGCTGTCGCCCCCGCTCTCCCCTTCGGCCGGTGCGGCGGGAGCCGGGGGCTCGGGCTCGTGCGCGGTGTACCCGGTGGCCTCGACCGTGGCGATGAGGTCCGCGACCTCGACGCCGTCGGCGTACGTGACGTGGGCCTTCTCGGTCGCGTAGTTGACCGTCGCCTCGACGCCGTCCATCCGGTTCAGCTTCTTCTGGACGCGGGCGGCGCAGGACGCGCAGGTCATACCGCCGATGGTGAGATCCACCTCAGCGGGCGGAGCGGCTGCGTGCGCCGACATGGTGCCTCCTTGGTGACGATTCTAGGGGCGGACGGTAGGTGAAACCGTATACCCGTACGGGGTACTCCCCACGCCCCCCTTTATACCCCCAGGGGGTACCCGAGGCAAGGGGGGCGGGATGACCGCCGGGACGGCCGACCGGCTGCGCGCGGAGACAGGGCGGCGTAGGCTGGCGGGGACATTGGACTAGACCTGTCGCACGGCCCGGCACGCCCTGGCCCGGCATGCGGCGGGTCGACGCGACAGGAGCCTCATGAGCAAGCGTGCAGTCCTGGAGGTGATCGCCCTCGACGCCGAGGACGCGGTCGCGGCCCAGGCCGGAGGCGCGGACCGCCTTGAGCTGGTCACCGACATGGCGGCGGACGGTCTGACCCCGTCGGTCAAGACGTTCACGGAGGTGCGCGCGGCCGTCGACATCCCGCTGCGCGTGATGCTGCGCCTCGCCGACGGCTTCGCGGCGGGCGGCGCCGAGGAGCGGGCCGCGCTCGTCCGCGGCGCGCACGAGCTGCGGCAGGCGGGCGCGGACGAGTTCGTGCTCGGCTTCCTCGACGAGCACGGGGGCCCCGACCTCGCGGCCGTCGAGCGGCTCGTGGCGGAGCTCAACGGGTGCCGGTGGACGTTCCACCGGGCGATCGACCGGGCCGCCGACCGGGACGCCCTGCGCAAGCAGCTGGCGGATCTGCCGGGGCTCGACACGTATCTGACCGCCGGTTCGGCGCAGGGCGTGGACGACGGGCTCGACGTGCTCATCGCGGAGGCCGCGCGGGCGGCGACGGGTGAGCCGGGTTACGCCCCGCAGATCCTGGTGGGCGGCGGCCTCCGGCTCGACCATGTGCCGCGCCTGCGGGAGGCTGGGATCACGGCGTTCCACATCGGCGGGGCGGCGCGCCCCACGGGTTGGGCGGGGCCTGTTTCGGCGGATGCGGTGCGGGGGTGGCGGAGCGCCGTTTCTGATTGAGGTTCCGCTGCCGAGTGCGGGTTCGTCGTGGTCGCCCGCGCAGTTCCCCGCGCCCCTGAGACGCGCACTTCGTACGCCGTCTCAGAGGCGTCACGGCGATTCCGCGGCTCCCCGCGCGGCGCGGGGAACCTCGCGTCTTCCGGGGACGGGGGAAACCGGGCGCCCGCTCAGGAGCACGAAGGAACCGCGCGCCCCCTCAGGGGCGCGGGGAACCGCCCGACCAGCCACAACAAACCCGCAGCCGCCCGAACCCCCAAAGCCCGCCGAGCTCCCAGAGGGAACCCGCGCCCCCCAGGAGCACGAAGGGAACCACGCGCCCCCCAGGAGCGCGCGGAACCGCCCGGCCAGCCACAACAAAGCCGCGGCCAACCGCGCGCCCGAGGCCCGCCGGGCTCTCAGGCGGCGTCCACCAGCGCCGCGGGCAACCCCGCCCCGTGCACCACCACCAGCCCGGAGACCGCACGGGTCAGCGCGACGTACAGCCGCCGCAACCCGGTCCGTTCGTCCGGCTCCCCGTCCACCACGGCAGCCGGTTCGTCCAGGACCACGTAGTCGTACTCGAGCCCCTTCGCCAACGACGCGGGCACCAGCGTCAGCCGCGCCCCGGTCGTCGTCTCCTCGCCGGGCGCGAGAAACGCCAGCCCGGCCCGTTCCAGCGCCTCGCCCAGCGCGGCGCACCGCGCGTCTGCCGCGATGAGCCCGACCGACCCCTCGTTCTCCAGGGCCTCACGGCACGCCGCCACCACGCCCGCCACCACCTCGGCCACGCCCCCGGGGGCCTCCCGCACCTCGAACGCCCCCGGGTTCTCGCGCACGGACGCGACCGGCGTGAGCCCGGGCGCGATGTGCGGCAGCAGCCGGGACGCGTAGGTGATGACGTCCGTCGGCACACGGAACCCCGCGGTCAGCTCCTCCACGACCGCGTCCGCCTTGCCGAGATGGGCCAACGCCACGTCCCAGCTCGGCGTGGACCAGGGCGTCGTGCCCTGCGCGATGTCGCCGAGCACGGTCACGGACCCGGTGGTCGCACGCCGCCCCACGGCCCGGTACTGCATGGGTGACAGATCCTGCGCCTCGTCGAGCACGACGTGCCCGAGCGAAGGGGTCCGCTCGATGAGATCGGCGGCCTCGTCGATCAACACGGCATCGGCGGCCGACCACTTGGCCGACTTCACACTCCGCGCGGGCTTCGCCCACAGCACGGCCTTCTGCTCGTCCTCGCTCAACAGCCCGGCCGCGTGCTCGGCGAGGAACTGCGCGTCGGACAGCAGCCGCAGCACCAGCTTGGCCGGATCGACGGCGGGCCAGACCGCCTTGACCACCGCCTTCACGGCCGCGTTGCGGGCCACGGCGTCCTGCACCCGGTCGTCGGGCGCCTCACCGGCCCGCTCCATCCGCACGAGCACGGCGTGCGCGATGCGCTGCGGCAGGGCCTCACGTGCGGCCCCGTACCGCATGTCGCGCGCCATCAACTCCCTTACGATCTCCTCCAGTTCGTACGAGGCGATGCGCCACCGCCGCGAGCCGCGCACCACCACGACGCCCTCGCTCGGCATCGCGATGTGCGAACGCAGGGCGCGCCGCAGCACCTCGGCCATCCGGGCGTCGCCCTTGACCAGCGCGGCGCCGGGATCATCGACGCCCCGCACCTGCGCCCGCCCCGCCACCAGATCGTCGACGGTCGCCTGTCCGACCTCCAACTCGCCTAGGGCGGGCAGTACTTGCTCGATGTAGTGCAGGAAGGACCGGTTCGGCCCGATGACGAGCGTGCCGGTGCGGGCGAGCCGCTCGCGGTGCGCGTAGAGGAGATAGGCCACCCGGTGCAGGCCGACGGCGGTCTTCCCCGTCCCCGGCCCGCCCTGTACGCACACGGACCCGGCGAGCCCGCTCCTGACGATCTCGTCCTGCTCGGGCTGGATGGTCGCGACGATGTCGCGCATCGGGCCGACGCGCGGCCGCTCGATCTCCTGCTGGAGCAGCTTGCTGGTCTGCTCGACCTCGTCCGGGTCTGTCAGATGCTCGTCCTCGTACGCGGTCAGTTCCCCGCCCGTGTAACCGAACCGGCGGCGCAGCGCCACGTCCATCGGGGCCTTCTTGGAGGCCCGGTAGAACGGCTGCGAGACGGGGGCGCGCCAGTCGATGACCATGGGATCGCCGTCGGCGTCGTGGACGTGCCGCCGCCCGATGTAGAAGCTCCCGCCCGTCTCCCGCCGCCGCCCCTGCGAGGAAGTCGCCGCGCCCCCCTCTTCGAACTCCGCGCCCTCGGCCTGCTCGGCGCCGGGGGCGTGCAGATAGTCGAGCCGACCGAAGAAGAGCGGAGTGTGGGCGAGATCGGCGAGCGCCTTGATCCGTTCGTCGATCTGGCGCTCCAGAACGGCGGCGTTCACCCAGTTGGCGGTGACGTCGCTGATGTCCAGCGCCTGCACGTCCTCGCGCATGGCGCGCAGGGCGGCGCGGGACGAGGCGAGGTGGGCGCGCTCGCGATCGAGCGGCGAGGGACTCACGGGTACGGCCTCCCTGAAACAGATACGCGCGTTCGCACGTGGACGCGTGCACGGGTGCGTGCACGCGCGTGTGCGTGCACGGGTGCGTGAAGGGGGCCGGCCGGTTTCCGTCCGGTCGGCGGCACTCCGGCTTCGGAACAGTCGGAAAACGCGAAGGGAGGCGGGCAAGACGGGCGAGTGTACGCGACACCCAACGGCCCGCGCCAATGACTTTCGGGAGCCCACCCCCCCCTTAGGGGCATGCTCCCCCCGAGGTCGTACCCCGCTTACACCTCTGGGCCGATGTGCACGGAATGCCCGAATCCCATCCTGGAGGCATGACTACCGCAACTGTCACCGCCGCGCCCACGGGCCCGCCCCGCCCGCCGCGCGCGGGCGACGCGATCCGCGCGATCAAGGTCTTCGCGTCGACGGCGCTCACGGTCGCCGTCCTCGGCACCGACGACCCCGAGCTGTACCGGAAGGCCGGAGTCGTCCGCCGCCACCACTGACGCTCAGCCGTACAGGTTGAGCTCGGCCTCCCGTGCCCCGGTCAGCTCGTACCGCGTACCGATCACCGGGCGCCCCGTGCACAGCCGCACCAGGGTCGGCGCGTCCCCGATGTACCGGGCGGGCGGCCCGTCGCCGCCCGCCGCGCCGAGCACGACCGGTTCGTCGAGGTCGTCGATGTCGGCGTGGAGCCCGGTCAGCCCCCGCTCCCGGGTGCCCCGCACCAGCAGCGCCAGCGCCGCCGGGAGCCCGGACCCGCCGTACGCCCCCGGCTCGCCGAAGGCGTCCCGTACGTCCCCGGCGTGCACCCACTCCCCCAGGGCCACGCCGTCGAGCCGCGGGTCTCCCCCGGCGATGGCGGCGCCCGCCTCGCTCATCCCGCGTTCGAGCTCGTCGACGATCTGCTGGTTGGTCCAGGACGCCCGTTCGGCGATGTCGCGGTCGTTGCACTCGGGACCGAACACACCACGCTCGAACCGGCTCTCCACGACCCGCGTCAACACGGACGAGCAGTGCGCGAGCACATCCCGTACGGTCCACCCCGGGCACGCGGTGCGCAGCCCGAAGTCGCTGTCGGGCCGCGCCCTCAACAGCGGTACCAGGGCGTCCCGTTCGGAGACGAGGAGCCGTCCGGGGAGTTCCGGGTCACGGGTGGCCTGCTGTACGGCGTCTGTAGTCATGCCCCCACGGTAGGCGCCTGCCGGGCGGTTAGGGTCGCCCCATGAAGGACGACGCCGCCGACCCTGACTCCTCCGGCCCCGCGCGCGACGGCGCCGCCGACGTAGCCGCTCGCGCCGGTGACCAGGACGTGCCGAGTGCGGCCGGTCACAGGAACT
>NZ_JAPHNL010000125.1 GCF_026274175.1 Streptomyces beihaiensis | reverse complement strand
CGGCCTGCGGGGTGTCGGGCACGGTGCGGGCGCCGAGCTCCGCCAGCGCCCCGGCGGCCCGGCCGTCGTCCGTGACGACCACCACATCCCGGACGGCGGAGCAGGAGAGCGCCGCGGCCACCGTGTCCTGCGCGAAGGCGAGCGCCAGGCCGGGGCGCAGGGCGTCACCCGCCGTCGGCGCCAGCCTGCTCTTGGCCCGCACCAGCGGCTTGAGAGGGATGACCAAGGTCCACTGCACGCGCTCATTGTGACCTGTGCATGCGGTGCCGTAGTGCGGGCGGGCGTACGGTGTTCTCGACAGACCGGTGGCCTGGCGCGACACTTGTGCGGCCCGGCGCGCGATGCCGGCCAGGTCCTAGAGGAAGGTGTCCGAGTGTCCCGCCGCAGAATCGGCTTCTGGTACCGCTTCGCAGCGGTCCTCTGCAAACCGCCGCTGGTGGTGCTGTTCAAGCGGGACTGGCGTGGAATGGAGAACATTCCAGCCGACGGCGGCTTTATCGCCGCCGTCAACCACAATTCACATCTCGACCCGTTCCTGTACGCGCACTTTCAGTACAACACCGGACGAGTTCCCCGTTTCCTGGCCAAGCACGGCCTGTTCAAGAAGGGCTTCGTGGGTGCCTTCATGCGCGGCACCGGCCAGATTCCCGTCTACCGCGAGTCCACGAACGCGCTGAGCGCCTTCCGGGCCGCGATCGACGCCGTGCAGCGCGGCGAGTGCGTCACCTTCTACCCGGAGGGCACGCTCACCCGTGACCCCGACCTGTGGCCCATGACGGGCAAGACCGGTGTCGCCCGGGTCGCGCTCGAGACGAAGTGCCCGGTGATCCCGATCGGCCAGTGGGGCGCCACCGACGTCCTCGCGCCGTACGCGAAGAAGCCGCACTTCTTCCCGCGCAAGACCCACCACGTGCTCGCGGGGCCGCCCGTCGACCTGTCGCGCTACTACGACCAGGAGATCACGCCGGAGCTACTCAAGGAGGCGACCGAGACCATCATGGCCGCGATCACCTCGCTCGTGGCCCAGCTGCGCGGGGAGAAGGCCCCGCAGAAGCGTTTCGACCCGCGCGAGGCCCGGCTGCAGCAGCGCCGCAAAACCCTGGCGGACAGCGGCAGTTCGATCCAGAACCAGGCGGAGACCTCGACGGAGGAGAGCAAGTGAGCCGACCCGTGAAGGCCGCCGTCTTCGGCACGGGCTCGTGGGGCACCGCCTTCGCGATGGTGCTCGCCGACGCCGGGTGCGACGTCACCCTGTGGGCCCGCCGCCCCGAACTGGTCGAGGCCGTCAACTCCACCCACACCAACCCCGATTACTTGCCCGGGGTCGAGCTGCCGCGCGGCGTGCGCGCCACCGCGGACCCGGCCGAGGCCGCCGCGGGCGCCGACTTCACCGTGCTCGCCGTGCCCTCGCAGACGGTCCGCGGCAACCTGGCCGCGTGGGCGCCGCTGCTCGCTCCCGACACCGTCCTCGTCTCCCTCATGAAGGGCGTCGAGCTCGGCTCCGCGATGCGGATGAGCGAGGTCATCGAGGACGTCACCAAGGTCGGCGACGACCGTATCGCCGTCGTCACCGGGCCCAACCTGGCGCGCGAGATCGCCGCCCGGCAGCCCGCCGCCGCGGTCGTCGCCTGCCGCGACGAGAGCGTCGCCCAGCGCCTCCAAGCCGCCTGCCACACCCCGTACTTCAGGCCCTACACCAACACCGACGTGGTCGGCTGCGAACTCGGCGGCGCCGTGAAGAACGTCATCGGCCTCGCCGTCGGCATCGCGGACGGCATGGGCCTGGGCGACAACACGAAGGGCTCCCTCATCACCCGCGGCCTGGCCGAGACGACCCGGCTCGGGCTCGCCATGGGCGCCGACCCGCTGACCTTCTCGGGTCTCGCGGGCCTCGGGGACCTGGTCGCCACCTGCTCGTCGCCGCTGTCGCGCAACCACACCTTCGGCACCAACCTCGGCAAGGGCATGACCCTGGAGGAGACCATCGCGGTCACCAAGCAGACCGCCGAGGGCGTCAAGTCCTGCGAGTCCGTGCTCGACCTGGCACGTCGCCACGGCGTCGACATGCCCATCACCGAGACCGTCGTCGCGATCGTCCACGAGGGCAAACCGCCGGTCGTCGCCGTCAAGGAGCTCATGTCGCGCTCCGCCAAGGCCGAACGACGCTGAGCGACGCGGGGCGAGCCGTCCGGGCCACGGCCACGCCGGGCGGCTCCGCGGGCGCTGACTCTCGTACTACCAGCAGGTACGCTCGTCGCGATATGAGCAGCGAGAACCTCCCCCAGAGCCAGCCGTCCACCGTGCGTGGGCCAAAGCCGCGTGTGGCCGTCGTCTTCGGTGGTCGCAGCTCCGAGCACGGCGTCTCCGTCGTCACCGCGGGCGCCGTGCTGCGTGCCATCGACCGCTCCAAGTACGACGTGCTGCCCATCGGCATCACCCGTGAGGGCCGTTGGGCGCTGACGGCCGACGACCCCGAGCGCATGGCCATCACCGGCCGCACGGTGCCGGACGTCGCCGAGCTCGCCGAGTCGCCCGAGGGCGGCGTGGTTCTGCCGGTCGACCCCGGCTCGCGCGAAGTCGTCTACAACGAGCCCGGCTCCGTGCCCAAGGCGCTCGGCGAGGTCGACGTCGTCTTCCCGGTGCTGCACGGCCCGTACGGCGAGGACGGCACGATCCAGGGGCTGCTCGACCTGTCCGGGACGCCGTACGTCGGCTGCGGCGTGCTCTCCTCGGCCGTCGGCCAGGACAAGGAGTACATGAAGCGGATCTTCACGTCGTTCGGGCTCAAGGTGGGCCCGTACGTGGTGATCCGGCCGCGCGCATGGGAACACGATCGAGAGGCCGCCAGGCGCCGCGTCGCCGACTTCGTCGGCGAGCACGGCTGGCCGCTGTTCGTGAAGCCCGCGCGCGCGGGCTCGTCCTTCGGCATCACCAAGGTCGAGTCCTTCGACGGGCTCGACGAGGCGATGGAGACGGCCCGCGCCCACGATCCGAAGGTCATCATCGAGGCGGCGGTCGTCGGGCGCGAGATCGAGTGCGGCGTCCTCGAGTTCGAGGACGGGCCGCGCGCCTCGGTCCCGGCCGAGATCCCGCCCGTGCAGGCCCACGACTTCTACGACTTCGAGGCCAAGTACATCGACTCCGCG
This sequence comes from Streptomyces beihaiensis, assembly GCF_026274175.1. Taxonomy (GTDB): domain Bacteria; phylum Actinomycetota; class Actinomycetes; order Streptomycetales; family Streptomycetaceae; genus Streptomyces; species Streptomyces beihaiensis. The sequence continues at coordinate 4,265 of NZ_JAPHNL010000125.1, read as the reverse complement.
ACCGGCATCGTGCCCGCGCCGCTGACCGACGAGCAGACGGCCGAGGTGCGGCGGCTCGCGGTGGCGGCCTTCGACGCGGTGTCCTGCGAGGGGCTCGTGCGCGCCGACTTCTTCCTCACGGAGGACGGCGAGTTCGTCATCAACGAGATCAACACGCTGCCCGGTTTCACACCGATCTCCATGTATCCGCGGATGTGGCAGGAGAGCGGCGTCAGCTACCCGGAGCTGGTCGACCGCCTCCTGGAGGCGGCGCTGCGCAGGCCCACCGGTCTGCGCTGAGCCCGGCGGATCAGCCGCCCGGTCAGTCGGCGATGCCCTTCGGGATCGCCTTCTTGATCGGGCCGGCCAGGTCCACGAGCGGGGCCGCGCCGTCCCGCGCCACCAGTTCCTTCGGGATGGTGACCTCGACATAGGCCTGGCGTAGCGCCGTGTACATGCGCTGGGCGCCGTCGTCGAGCTTCTCCACGCCCCAGCCGACGCCGTTCACCGTCGCGGGCAGGGTGTCCTTGTCCGCCATCGCGGAGGGCCACGCGACGCCGCAGCGCAGTATGATCGCCGGGCTTCCCCACGCCGCGGTCAGCTCCGAGTGCGGTTCGGGGTCGTTACGGCCGTGGCCCTCCACCTTCTGCGGCAGCAGATCGTGCAGCTTCCGGCACATCTTCGTGACCTTCGCGTCCGGGGAGGGAACCGCTGCCGTGGGCGCGCCGTCCGTTGAACTGCAGCCCGTGACGATCAGCAGGGGCAGCAGCGACAGTACGGACAGTGCGGGCAGACCGAAGTGCCGGTGACGGAAAAGGTTCACCGGCCCAGGGTAGACGGGGGCTACAAGTGGACGACCGGGCAGGTCAGCGTGCGGCTGATCCCCTCCACCTGTTGGACCTTGGCGACCACCATGCGGCCCAGCTCGTCGACCGTGTCGGCCTGCGCGCGCACGATGACGTCGTAGGGACCGGTGACGTCCTCGGCCTGGATGACTCCGGGCATCTCGCCGATCACCTCGGCGACGGTCGACGCCTTGCCTACTTCGGTCTGAATCAGGATGTACGCCTGTACCACGGAACCTCCAGGGCGGCCACGAGGATCATGGGGGGAGAAGGGACGCCACGGTATCGCGTCGCCGAGTGCGGCGGGGAGACCCGGGTCGGCTGTGGCGCACCCGCGAGAGAACCCACGGCACAGCCCGTGACACAAACCGTACCCATGACAGACAAGGCCCGCGACCGCGAGCAGGCCGGGGCAGAAGGGGCAGCAGGCGCATGAAGGGCACAGTCGGCGAACTGGGCGAGTTCGGGCTCATCAAGGAGCTGACCTCCCGGCTCACCACCACCCCGGCCGTGCGGGTCGGACCCGGCGACGACGCCGCCGTGGTCTCCGCGCCGGACCGGCGCGTCGTCGCGAGCACGGACGTCCTGCTGGAGGGCAGGCACTTCCGGCGCGACTGGTCCACGGCGTACGACGTCGGGCGCAAGGCCGCCGCGCAGAACCTCGCCGACATCGCCGCCATGGGCGCCGTGCCGACCGCCCTGCTGCTCGGTCTCGTCGTCCCCGCCGACCTGCCGGCGTCCTGGCCGTCCGAGCTGATGGACGGGTTGCGCGACGAGTGCCAGGTGGCGGGTGCGGCCGTCGTGGGCGGCGATGTCGTACGCGGCGACACGATCACCGTGGCGATCACCGCGCTGGGCGACCTGCGCAACCACGAGCCGGTGACCCGCGCCGGCGCGCAACCCGGCGACGTCGTGGCCGTGACGGGCTGGCTCGGCTGGTCGGCCGCCGGGTACGCGGTCCTCTCGCGCGGCTTCCGCTCGCCGCGCGCCTTCGTCGAGGCACACCGCAGGCCGGAGCCGCCGTACCACGCGGGGCCCGCCGCGGCCGGGCTCGGCGCCACCGCCATGTGCGACGTGAGCGACGGGCTCATCGCCGACCTGGGCCATATCGCCGAGGCCAGCAAGGTCCGCATCGACATCAAGTCGGGCAAGGTCGACGTGCCGTCCCAGATGAACGACATCGGGCAGGCCGTCGGCGTCGACCCGCTCCAGTGGGTGCTGACCGGGGGAGAGGACCACGCGATCGTGGCCACCTTCCCACCGGACGTGAAACTGCCCGCCCGCTGGAAGGTGATCGGCGAGGTGCTCAACCCGTCGGCCCTGCCGCAGGTGACCGTGGACGGCGCCCCGTGGACCAGCAAGGGCGGCTGGGACCACTTCGGCGACCCCGACGGGCCGGGCGGAGCGGAGATCGAGTCGTGAGCGGCCCGGCCGGGCGTGCGCACGCGCGCGTGCTGACCGTCGCCGGGTCCGACTCCGGCGGCGGCGCGGGCATCCAGGCCGACCTCAAGACACTGCTCGCCCTCGGCGCGCACGGCATGAGCGCCGTCACGGCCGTCACCGCGCAGAACTCGCTCGGCGTCCAGGGCGCGTGGGAGCTGCCCGTGGAGGCGGTGCGCGCGCAGTTCCGCAGCGTCGTCGACGACATCGGCGTCCAGGCCGTCAAGACCGGCATGCTCGGCTCGCCGAGGCTCGTGGAGTGCGTCGCCGAACTCCTCGCGGAGATCCCCGCCGAGGTGCCCGTCGTGATCGACCCGGTGGGCGTCTCCAAGCACGGCGACGCACTGCTCGCCGACTCGGCCCTCGACGCCGTGCGTACGAAACTGCTGCCGACAGCCACCGTGGCCACGCCCAACCTCGACGAGGTGGCGCGGCTCACCGGCGTGCGGGTCACCTCCGAGGACGACATGCGCCGGGCCGCGGCGGCCGTGCTGGCCCTCGGCCCGCGCTGGGCGCTGATCAAGGGCGGGCATCTGCCGTCACGGGACGGCGAACCCTCCGGCTCGGCCGAGGCCGTCGACCTGCTCACCGACGGCGCGCGGGAGCACTGGCTGCGCGCCCCGCGCCACGCCAACCGGCACACGCACGGCACGGGCTGCACCCTGGCCTCCGCCGTCGCCGCGTACCTGGCGCGGGGGCGTCCGGTGCCGGACGCCGTGCGGGCTGCCAAGGAGTACGTGACCGGGGCGATCGCCGCCGGGTTCGCCCTGGGGGAGGGCATCGGGCCGGTCGACCACGGCTGGCGGCCGAGGGCGTGAACCGGCGGCCGGGGGCACGAAAAAAGAGCCAGTCCCCGAGGGGACCGGCTCTTCAAGCAACCAGCGAGGTGGCCGCGCTACGCGTAACGTCAGCGCGAGACCTTGCCGGCCTTGATGCACGAGGTGCAAGCGTTCACGCGCTTCGGCGTCCCGCCCACCACGGTACGTACACGCTGGATGTTCGGGTTCCAGCGGCGGGACGTACGGCGGTGCGAGTGCGAGATGTTGTTGCCGAAGCCCGGCCCCTTGCCACAGACGTCGCAGTTGGCAGCCACGGGTCACTCCAAAGACTTCAGATGCACTTACGGATAATCCCGGCATGCCGGGATCGAGATCAAGGATCTGAGTGGCGGTGCCAGGGGACGGCCCGATGGATATCGGGCAACCGGAGCAGCATACAACGGCTGCTTCGGCACAACGAAACTACCATGGTTGCCCGGGCCGCCGCCCCGCGCGTGGCTGCACAGGGCCTGTGCAACCCCTCCCCGGCCCCTCTACCGGGCGGCCGCCCGGCGGGGTCTACTCTGCGATTCCGGTCAAGCAGCTCAAGGAGGCGCAGGTGCCGCAGACGCGACACGTACTCGACGTAGCCGCGGTCCGCGCCTGGTGCTCACTCGCCCTGGAGGCGCTCGGCCGCGACCGCGCCGAGATCGACGCGATCAACGTGTACCCCGTGGCGGACGGCGACACCGGCACCAACCTCTACCTGACCGTCGAATCCGCGCACCAGGCCGTCGAGGCGGTCTTCGACGGTCTGGAGACGGCGCCCGAGCCCGCCCCGCCCGCGCTGTCCGACGTGATGCGGGCCATGGCGCACGGCGCCCTCATAGGCGCCCGCGGCAACTCCGGCACCATCCTCGCCCAGCTGCTGCGCGGCATGGCACAGGTGCTCGCCGACGGCGCCCATGAGCAAGATCACGCCAGTGGTGCGGGTCCGCGGGCGAGCGCCAGTGCGCTGCGGCTCGCCCTGACCCGGGCCGCCGAGGCCGCGCGCGCAGCGGTCGCCCACCCCGTGGAGGGCACCGTCCTCACGGTCGCCGCGGCCGCCGCGACGGCGGCGCAGGAGACCGAGGGAGACTGCGGCGCCGTCGCGCGAGCCGCCTACGAGGGCGCGTGCGCGGCGCTCGACGCCACCCCCGGCCAGCTCCCGGTCCTGCGCACCGCGGGCGTCGTGGACGCGGGC
>NZ_JAPHNL010000124.1 GCF_026274175.1 Streptomyces beihaiensis | reverse complement strand
GGGCCGCGCGGTCGGCCGGGGCCATGAGCAGCGTGCGCTCCCATGCCCGGTACCGCGCCAGCTGGCGGGCGACCTCTGACTTGTCAGGCAGCAGCATGACGGCCACCTTTCGTGACACACGTCGAGTACGTGACGCACGGTCGAGTACGGAACGGATTCGTCCGTTCACCTGGCGTGCTGATTCTCACTCATCATGCGCGCGCGACCACCGTGCGTCTTGTTGGCTCTTCAACCAATGCCCGGCGGGCGACCGGGACGACCGGGAGGGGACCGCGTGAGGACCGGGAGAGGACCGAGAAAGGACCGCGTGAGGACCGAGAAAGGACCGAGAAAGGGGCGAGAAAGGGCCGCGTGAGGGCTGAGAGAGGGCTGAGAGAGGACCGGCGGCCACCCTCCGTCGACGTCTCGTGTTGCACGAATGGCGTACCGACCGCACGCTGGGAGTCACTCAGAAGCGATCAATGCTCACGCCTCGTGTCCGGGGAGCCCGAGCGAGAGCCCTCGCCGGTGAGGAGCAAACGAGATGAACACCGCAGTGTCCCGCTACTACCACCTCGACGTGGACGTCACGCCGGAGCGTGCCGGGCAGGTCAGCCGGATCCTCGCCGCACACCTGCGGCTGTGGAACCTCGAATCGCTCGTCCGGCCCGTGTGCCACGGCGCCGAACTGCTGCTCCACGCGATCGACGAACACGCCACCGGCACGAAGGCGGCCATCGAGATGTGGTGGACGGGTCGTCACCACATCACCGCCGTCGAGCACCAGGACCGTGGTCCGCTCCTGGACGAGGGCTGGCAGGACTGCCTGGCCCGGATCGCCGCCCTCAGCGACGGCTGGGGGCACTGCACGCAGGACACCGAGGACGGCGGCGAGGTCATCTGGTTCTCGCGGCGCGTCGGCACCGAGGTCCCCGTGCCGCTGTCCCCGGCGGTCCCCGCGCTGCCCGCGCGTGCGGCGCTGCGCGTGCCGCGCGGTGAGCGGCCGGTCCCGGCGCTCGTCGCGGTCGACACGCCGCCCGACGCACTCGACGAGCCGCGGTGACCCGCGCACGCCAACGGGCCCCGCAGCCCGTCCGCGACCGCCGGCCCGTCCGCAGCGGTCGGCCGTACCCGCTCGGCGCGTCCTTCGACGGCGAAGGCACGAACTTCGCCCTGTTCAGCGAGGCCGCCGAGCGAGTCGACCTGATCCTCTTCGACGACGGGGACAGCACGTCTCGGGCCGGCGCGGACCGGGCCGACAAGCCGCGGGTCACCGAGGTCGTCACGCTCCCCGAGGTCGACGGTTTCGTACGCCACGGCTATGTGCCGGCCGTCGGCCCGGGACAGCGGTACGGCTACCGGGTGCACGGCCCCTGGCACCCCGCCACCGGCCACCGCTGCAACCCGGCGAAGCTGCTGCTCGACCCGTACGCCACGGCCGTGGACGGCCAGATCGACAACCACCCGTCCCTCTACGAGCGTCGCCCCGGCGGCCGTGACCCCGCCGACAGTGCGGGTCACACCATGCTCGGCGTGGTCACCGACCCGGCCTTCGACTGGGGCGACGACCGCCCGCCCCGGCTCCCGTACGCGGACACGGTCATCTACGAGGCGCACGTACGCGGCCTGACCCGCACCCACCCCGACGTACCGCCACGCCTGCGCGGCACGTACGCGGGGCTGGCCCACCCGGCGGTCCTCGACCACCTCACCTCTCTCGGGGTGACGGCGGTCGAGCTGATGCCGGTGCACCAGTACGTGCAGGACGGTTTCCTGCGCGACCGCGGCCTGTCCAACTACTGGGGCTACAACACCGTCGGCTTCTTCGCCCCGCACAACGCCTACGCCGCCGACACCACCCGCGGCGGCCAGGTCACCGAGTTCAAGTCCATGGTCAAGGCGCTGCACGCGGCCGGGCTCGAAGTCATCCTCGACGTCGTCTACAACCACACCGCCGAGGGCAACGAACGCGGTCCGACCCTCTCCTTCCGCGGCATCGACAACGCCTCGTACTACCGCCTGGCGGACGGCGACTTCGCCCACTACTACGACACGACGGGCACCGGCAACAGCCTGCTGATGCGCCACCCGTACGTCCTCCAGCTCATCATGGACTCGCTGCGCTACTGGGTGACCGAGATGCACGTCGACGGCTTCCGCTTCGACCTGGCGGCCACGCTCGCCCGGCAGTTCCACGAGGTGGACCGGCTCTCGGCGTTCTTCGACCTCATCCAGCAGGACCCGGTGATCAGCCGCGTGAAGCTCATCGCCGAGCCGTGGGACGTCGGCGAAGGCGGCTACCAGGTGGGCAACTTCCCCGCGCTGTGGTCGGAGTGGAACGGCAAGTACCGGGATTCCGTACGGGACTTCTGGCGCGCCACACCGAACACCCTCGCCGAGTTCGCCTCCCGCCTGACCGGCTCGTCCGACCTGTACGAGCGCAGCGGGCGGCGCCCTCGCGCGGGCATCAACTTCGTCACGGCGCACGACGGTTTCACGCTGCGCGACCTCGTCTCGTACAACGACAAGCACAACGAGGCCAACGGCGAGCAGAACCGCGACGGGGAGAGCGTCAACCGGTCCTGGAACTGCGGGGCGGAAGGCCCGGCCACCGATCCGGCCGTCACCTCCCTGCGCGGCCGCCAGCAGCGCAATTTCCTGGCCACCCTGCTCCTCTCGCAGGGCATCCCGATGATCAGCCACGGAGACGAGCTGGGCCGCACGCAGAAGGGCAACAACAACGCCTACTGCCAGGACAACGCCCTGTCGTGGATCGACTGGCCGCATCTGACCGACGACGACCGGGACCTGATCGCCTTCACCCGCGGCCTCATCGCGCTGCGCGCCGCCCACCCGGTCCTTCGCCGCCGCCGTTTCTTCCGCGGCGGCGAGGCGGACGAGGCGGCGGACACGCTCGCCGACCTGGTGTGGCTGCGGCCTGACGGCCACGAGATGCGCCCCGACGACTGGCAGCGCCCCGACGCCCACGCGGTCACGGTCTTCCTGAACGGCGACGCGATCGCCGAGCACGACCCGCTGGGCCGGCCGGTGGTCGACGACTCCTTCCTGATCCTGCTCAACAGCTACTGGGAGCCGACCAAGTTCCGGCTGCCCCCGGCCGCGTACGGGGACCGCTGGACGGCGCGCGTCGACACGACGGAAACGGTGGTGCGGGAGGGAGAGGGGGAGGGGGCCGGGACCGAGTACAAGGCGGACGAGGAACTCACCGTGGAGTCCCGCGCCCTGCTGCTGCTGTCACGCCCGCCGCTATGACAGGCGTGACAGCCACAGACGTACGCTCGCCGGGGGCGGTCAGACGGTCTCCGCCTGCGCCTCCACGTCCTCGATGCCCGACGGGCGGCCGGCCTTCACCCACCGCACGTAGAGACCGGCCGCGATGATCACGGTCGCCACCATGGACAGCATCGGCCAGCCGCGCAGCAGGTTCACGACGAGCGTGAACGCGACGAGCGCGGCCGCCACGCCGTTGAGCCACTTCAGGCCCGGCTTCTTCTCGCGGTGCGCGAAGCGGGCCATGGCGACGAGTCCGACGAGGAAGCTCACGAACACGGAGACCGCGTAGAACAGCACGAGCTTCTGCTCCTGCCCGGCCGCCGCGACGATGATCACGGCCGCCGCCGCCAGGTACACGACCACCGCCCAGTACGGCGTGTGGTGCTTGTTGCTCCGGCCGAGCACGGACGGCAGCACACCGGGCCGCTCCTCCGTGCCGGACAGCGCCTTCAGCAGGCCGGGGCCCGCCTGGAAGGACGAGCTGGCCGCGGCGAGCAGCAGCAGCGAGCTGGTCAGCTGGAACGCCCCGTACAGCCAGCCCGGTCCGGCCGACGCGTGCGCGATGTCGGCGATCTGGGTGGAGTCGGCGCCCGGGATGCCGATGTGCAGCTTCACGGCGAGCGCGGTCAGGGCGAGCGTGAGGCCACCGACGATGACGACGAGCAGCGCGAGCGTGCCGCGGCCGAACCGCCGCCGGTGCGTGTCGTCCAGCTGGCCGAGCTGGGCGATGGCCGTGGACGGCGCCTCGATGCCGGTGGCCAGCGCCATCGCCACGGGGAACCCGAGGATCACGGCGAGCATCGCCGGGTGCCCGGCGTCGGTGGAGGCGGCGGCGTGCCCGGTGGCGTGCGGCGCGACGAAGCCCATGACGACGACGGTGACCGAGATGACGACGAACGCCACGGTCATCACGGCGAACAGCAGCCGCCCGCCGTGCCCGAACCAGGTGAGTCCGGCCACGACGACGAGCAGCAGCAGCGCCAGCGGGATACGCACCGGTGCGAGCCCCGGGAACAGGGCGATCACGGCGCTCGCGGCGGCGGCGATCGAGATGCCGATGGTCAGGACGAAGTCCACGACCAGCGCGCCGATCGGCAGGAACGTCCAGCGCGCGCCGAACGCCCGCGCCGCCGCCGCTGCCGCGCCGCCGCCCTTGGGGAAGCGGCGCACCAGCTGCCAGTAGTTCGCGGTGACGACGATGACGAGCCCGACGACCAGGCTCATCGTGGGGAGCAGGAGCGCCAGGTCGCCGTGGAGCGCGCGCAGCGCGGCCTCGATCGCGTACGCGACGGACGACACCGGGTCGGCGATGACCGCGAAGGCGAACGCGAAGAAGAGGACGGAGCGGCGCGGGCCGCTTCCGGGCGTGCGGCGCCGGGCTGCCGTGTTCACGGCAGCCTGAGCCGACTGACCGACAGTGGTGGTCATCGGGAGCCCTTTCGGGAACGGCTTATGAGGACGCGGGCGAACACCGAATTCGCACTACGTCGCCGACCAGGCTTCCCGGCTCACCAAATCCCACGTTACGACAGAAACGTGACAGTGATCCATCAAGAACGAGTCAAATCGGTGGCCGCGCCACGGCGGGCCGACCGGTACGCGGAGACACCGACGGCGAGCAGCCAGTAACTGAGCACCGCGCCCATGGACGCGGTGGCGCCCCAGCCGTTGGCCGCGTAGAAGTGGGCGGGGGTGTTGCCGAAGAAGAGCGACGGCACGAAGGCGAGGTTCACGGCGGCCAGGACGTACGCCGACCGGCCGGTCCAGCGGGCCAGTACGCCGCTACGGGACCTCCCGGTCCTTGGGTCTGGGCCCCGGACCGGGAGTGGTGCTGGGTACACCCCGACCTCGGTCCCGGTCAGTACCCACCGCCGCTGCTGCCGCCGCTGCCCGACCCCGACCCGCTCTTCGTGATCGCCTTGCCGGAGTCGTCGAGCACGTACCACTTGGCCCCGAACTGGTTCAGGCCCTGCCCGGTGGTGTCGCCCGCCTTGGTGTCGCCCCGGTAGTAGTAGAGCGGGTGCTTGTCGTACGTGACCTGCTTCTTGCCGTCCTTGCGGGTGGTGGTTCCGAGCAGCCCGGCCTTGACGCCGTTCTGCGCCATCGGCTTGCTGGACGTCTCCAGTGGGGGCCACGCGTCGGCGCAGCCTCCGTAGCACGACGAGGTGCCGGACTTGTCCGCCTCGAAGAGGTAGAGGGTGCGGCCGTTCTTGCCGACGAGGTACTTGCCGAGGTCGCCGGAGAGCAGCCCGACTTCGGCGCCGCTGGTCTGCGGGTTGGTGGCGCCGGGTGTCGTGGCCCCCGGGGTGCTGTTGGGCGCCAGGCTGACGGAAGGCGAGCTACTGCTGCTGTTGTTGCTGCTGCTGTTGCTGTTCTTGCTGCTGTTCGAGCAGCCGGAGAGGGCGGCGGCGAGCAGCACGGCGGTGGCGGCGGCCGCCACGGCGGCGGACTTCTTCTTCACGGTCAGTACCTCTGGGGTCGGTGCCTGTTGGGCAGGGAGAGCAACGCCGCGGCCGCCACTGTCGCGACCGCCTGGCTGACGGCGCTGACCACCTTCTCCGTGTACCAGTACGGCTCGTACATGTCGGGCAGCGGTCCGAGCGTGCCGAGGTCGGCGTAGTGGTAGACGAGCACCGCGGCCAGCCCTCCGGCCGCGACGAGCAGGGCGTATGCCTGGACGAGCCGGGAGCGCAGGAACAGGACGAGCAGCGCGGCGAGGGCGGCCAGCGCCGCCTCAAGGCGAAAGAGATCCCCTTGGCTCACGCTCGCGGCGTTGACGTCGTAACCGGGGGCGAGGTCGGCGTGGACGTAGGCGTCGACCGCCAGTCCCGCCGCCGCGACGATCCGCAGCAGCATCGATCCGATATCCGTTCGCTGGACTCCCGGCAGTCCAGCACGGCCAGGGCCAGGATCGGGGCACCACGCACGCGGGAAGCCGCGCGTTTCCCTCCTGCGGGCGACTCCGTCCGCTCCCGGAGCCGTGCCACCGGACGGTCCGGGGCCCTCGGACGACACTCAGCCGAGCGGGGTCGGCTTTGACACGGGCGCTCGCGCGCCGGCCGGCGACGACCTCCCGGGCGTTGCCGTCCACCTCCAGCTCCGCGGCGTCCGACAGCGCGGCCACCGGCTCCACGGTGAACTCGCGGACCTCGTCCTCGCCGAGATGGCGCGATGTCTGCTTCACAGGTACACCTGTCGCTTGCAGCCCGCGCAGTACGCCTTGCCGCCGCGCCGTTCGATCCGCCGGTGCCCGCACGGCAGCGCCCCCGCCTCGTCGCGGCCGTGAGCCTGGAGGCGCACTATGTGGTCCAGCTCCGCGAGGCACGTGCCGCACGCGTACACGTCCCCCTTCGCGCCCGGCGTCGTCACGGACCCGACCCACAGCACGGGCACGCCCGCCCGGCGGCAGTACAGCCAGCACGATCCGGTCAGCCACGCGTTGCCGTCACCGGGCCGTGCGGGCCGGGGCCACGTGTCCCGCCACGGGCGGTCGACGGCGGGCACGAACGGCTCCGGCCGCGCCGCCCTCACGCCTCCGCCAGTTCCACGGCGGGGCGCAGCACCGCGTAGTCAGCGAAGTCGCGGCGGTAGCGGCGGTGGCCGGTGTCCTGCGTGTGCCGGCGCTGCCACTCCTCGACCGGGTCGGGACGGCTGTACGTTCCCGATTCCGCGCCGCACTCCACCTCGTCGCCGGACACGCACCGTGCCTCGTACTCCGGTTCCGCCGACGCGTCCTGCGTGATCGCGTACGGGACGTAACGGAACACCCGCCGGGTCACCGCCCCGCCCCCCGCTCGATCGCCGCCGCCATCGCCCGCGCGAGGTGCGGCGAGCAGCGGCCCAGCTCCACGAGCGGGCGCGGCACGGCGTCGGCGTAGGCGGCGATGTCCACGCGCAGTGAAGGGAGTTGGAGCCCGGCGCGGCCCAGCGCCGCCGCGAGCGTGTCCCGCGCCTCCTCCGCTTCCCTGATTCTGGCGGCGGCTCTCTCCCGGTCCGGCGTCATGGCCTTCACGCTCCCTTCCTGTTGGACTACCGTGCGTGTTCGGGGCATTACGAGAATGACCCCTGGGCAGGACGACAGCACCGCTCGCGGGACGTTTTGCAGGCCCCTCCCGGCGGTCTTTCCGGTCCTTCAACACCTTCACGCGGAGGAGCACGAGATGCCGCCACGACGGGTGGTCACCGGCCGCAGCCAGGACCCGCGCAAGCGGTTCCGCGAGGAGTTGTGCGCCTTGCGGGCGCAGCACGACTACAGCTTTCGAAGACTGGGCGACCTCGCCGGGTGGGACGCGACCCTGTTCAGCAAGATGGAGAGCGGCGACACGCTCGGCGGGCCGGAGGTCGTCGCGGCGCTGGACCAGCTGTACGGGACGCCGGGGTTCCTGATCGCGCTGTGGGAGCTGGCGATCGCCGATCCGAGTCAGTTCCGGGAGCAGTACCGGCGGTACATGCGGCTTGAAGCGGAGGCGGTGAGCCTGTGGCAGTACTCGGTGACCCGACCCCCTGGTTTGCTTCAGACGGAGGGGTATGCCCGTGAGGCACTGGCAGCGGGTGGCCTCAAGGGGAAGGAGCTGAACCAGCAGGTTGAAGCACGCACAGGAAGGCGGAAATTGCTGGAAGGACACGACGCACCGCCGTTCCGCGTCATCCTTTCCGAAACTGTGCTGCGCCATGCGTGCCGCGATGTCCAGGCGTGGCGGGAGCAGCTGGAGTGCCTGGCAGAGGCGGCAGAGCGCGACAACATCACCATTCATGTACTGCCGTTCGGCACAGGTCTACACGGGCTCGACAACACAGACGTGATGTTCCTGCGGATGCCGATCGGTCACGCCGTGGCCTATATCGAGAACGACGTACGCGGCGAACTCATCGAAGAATCCGCCAAGGTTGAGCACCTCCAGCGCACTTATGATGCGGTCCGTGACTTGGTCCTGTCCCCAGTCGAGTCACGGAAGTTCATCACGCGAATGTTGGAGGAAGTTCCGTGCGATCCATCGATCTGACTCACGTGACGTGGCGCAAGAGCAGCTACAGCAACACGACCGGCGGCGACTGCGTCGAGGTCTCCGACGCCTTCCTGGCCAACGCCACGTGGCGCGCGTCCTCTTACAGCAACTCGGACGGCGGCAACTGCGTCGAGGTCTCCGACGACTTCCCCGCCGTCGTGCCCGTCCGCGACAGCAAGAACGCCCACGGTCCCGCGCTCGTCTTCGAGGCGGCCGCCTGGTCGTCGTTCGTCGACTCGGTCAAGGCGGGCGGCGAACCCACCGCCTGAGCACCCCCCTCCCCGAGGAGTGTCGCAGTCTTACGTAAAACTGCGACACTTTTCAGGGATGGGGCCTGCCCCCCCACGGGGTCGGCATCCAACGCCACTCGTCGACGCGGGAGTTCAGATGCCTACGCGCAAGCGAGCCGTTGGCGTGCGGTTCGCGGCCACGGCCATGTCCACCGTCGCCTTCTTCGCCCCACAGGCATTGTTGGCCGACGGCAGCGGCGCGGCCTCTTTGCTGTGCGCTGGCTCCTGCAACCAGTAGCGGACACCGGCCAGTTCGACTCCCAGAACCACCGGCCCCCCGCCCGCGAGGGGCCGGTGACCCGCTCAACTCCCAAAGGACTGAGGGAAAGAACTTCCCCGCCCACCCACCCTCCCGGCCTCGCCTGAGGCTGCGTCACCCGTCCGGGTGACGCGCTTGCCGTGGCGACTCACGGAGCGTTACGTTCACCGCGAGCGACACCACGACCGCAGACAGATACGGCCCCCGGCCGGGACTGGCATCCCGAACGAGGGCCTGACCAACATGGAAGAGAGACGCTTCCCGATGGCTGACCCGCAGTTTAGCGCGCGCTCGCGCGCCTCCGCCGGTGCTCCGACGTCCGGCGTGATCCACGTACGGACCCGGCTCACGGCCGACTTCACCGTCCTCTCCAACGCCCTTGTGCAGCGGCGCGGCAGCGCCGTCACGATCGGCGTCGCCGCGTACATCCAGTCCCTGCCCGACGGCTCGCCCGTCACCATCGCCGCGCTGTGCGCGCACTTCGACGAGGGCGAGATCCTGATCTCGCGGGCGTTGCGGGAGCTGGAGGACGCCGGTTACCTGGAACGGCGGCGGGAACGGACGGCCGGCGGGCACATCCGTACCCGTACGTACTTCTACGACGTTCCCGGCGGCCACCTGGACACGCCGGACCCCGACCCCGAACCGGACCCGCCCGCGAAAGCCCCGGCACCCGCGCCCGAGCCCGAGCCGCCCGCCAAGGCCCCGGCGCCCGCCGACCCGCGCGCCCTCGCCGTACTCGGCTCGCTGCGCCGCTACGACTCACGCCTCATCCTGACCGTGGCCGAGGCCGACCGGCTCGCGCCGCACGTGGCGCGGTGGCTCGCGGCGGGCGTGGGGCCGGGACAGCTCACGGAGTTGCTGACGGCGGACCTGCCCGACCGGTTCCGTACGCGCCCGGTCGGCGTCCTGACGTACCGACTGCGCGAGACGCCGCTGCCCGCCCCGCCGCCACCGGCCCGGGATCCTTCGAGCGGGCGGCCCGCCGTGGTACCGCTCCGTAACTGCGACGGCTGCGAGCGCGCCTTCCGGTCGGACGAGCACCAGCACTGCCGGGAGTGCCGCGAACACCGCCACCGGGCGGCCACCACGAGCGCGGCGTAATCGGCTGTCGGCTGTCAGCGCCCACACGGCTGATTTCCCGCCCCGCACGCGACACCGCGCCCCGCCCCAGGGAACGGTGAGGGCATGAGCGAGACAGAGAACATGACAGGCAAGGCACTCCTGGAGGGCGGCCCGCTGGACCTGGCCGAGCGGGTCGTCCCCGTCGCCTCCCCCGGCGCGGACGTGAAGGTCCAGCACCGCAACGGCTACGAGCACTTCCGCCCCACCCAGCGGCGGGCCGAGACGGAGGACGGGGAGGAACTGCCCGTGTACGAGTGGTGGGAGCGGACCGAGATGCCCGGATAGGCAACCGGGCAGGGCTCCGGCGCTCCGGTCCCACGTAGGCTGCCGCCGTCGCAGCGCATGGCCCGCTGTTGTCACGGCGGCCAGGAGGGGGAGCGGGACTCGTGATACTGAGCGGGGAACGGCCACACATGGTCGCGACCACGGACGACCACGCGGTCACCACGGCCGAACTCTTCTTCGACCTCGTGTTCGTGTACGCGATCACACAGGTCACCGGTCTGATGGCCGCCCACCCGGTGCCGGTCCGGGTGGGCGGCGCCATGGTCGTGCTCGCACTGCTGTGGTGGTGCTGGTCGTGCTTCGCCTGGCTGGGCAATGTCGTACGGGCCGACTCGGGACCCGTGTTCGCGGTCCTGGTGACCGTGATGGCGGTCGTGTTCATCGTGTCGCTGGAGGTGCCCAGCGTCTACGGGCAGGGGCTCGGGCACGGGCTCGGGCCTGGACACGAGCACGTGCACGGCTCCGACGGGTTGCCGTCGGCGTTCGTGTTCGTCGTCTGCTACGGCCTGGTGCGGCTGCTGCACCTGGTCTCGTACTGGATCTCGGCGCCGGAGGACACGGCGTTGCGGGCGACCCTGCGGCGTACCGCGCTGATCTCGGTGGCGCCGCCGTTCGTGCTGCTGCTGATCGGCGCCGCATATCAGGGAACCGCCCGACTCTCCCTGTGGGCGGCGGCCGTTGTGCTCGACTACGCCGGGGTGTTCATCACCGCGACGGGCGCCTCCGGGTGGCGGGTGAGGTCCGCGGGGCACTTCTCCGAACGGCACGGCCTGATCGTGATCATCGCGCTCGGTGAGTCGATCGTGGCCATGGGCGTCGGGGTGTCCGGCTACCCGCTGACCGGCCCGGTCGTCGCGGCGTGCGTCGCGGGACTGCTGTACGCGGCGGCGCTGTGGTGGCTGTACTTCAAGGAGTTCGGCCCGGCCGCCGAGGAACGGGTCGCCGAACTCGACGGAAGCGCGCGCATGCGGGTCGCCCGGGACGTCTACACGTATCTGCACCTGGTGCTCGTGGCGGGCATCGTCATCGGCGCCCTGGGGGTGAAGAAGGTACTCACGGACGTCGCCGCCACCGGTCGGCACGGCTTGGCCGAACCACTGCACGGCGTGGTGGCCTGGGCGTTGAGCGGCGGCGCGGGGCTGTTTCTGCTCGGGGCGTGGGCGATCACGCTGCGCGCCACGGGCCGCGGATCCACGACGCTGCTGGTCGCCGGGGTGTGCGGCCTGGCGGCGGGCCCGCTGACCGCCCACGTACCGGCCCTCGCCGCACTCTGGGCGCTCGCGCTGGCCGTGACGGCGGTGGTGGCGGCCACCGTCAGGGCCTCGCGCTCACCCCGGTGAGGTGGGCGAAGACCACGACGTTCGCCAGGTAGCCGGTGGCCCGGTCGTAGCTGCCGCCACAGGTGATCACACGGAGTTCGGGGCGGCCGCGTGGCTCGTACACCTCGGCCGTCGGGAAGGACGACTTCGCGTACGTGTGGACCGAGTCCACGCGGAACACGGCGGTGCGGCCGTCCTGGCGCTGTACGTCGACGCGGTCGCCGGAGTGGACTCGGCTCAGCGGGTAGAAGACGGCCGGGCCGTATTCGGTGTCGACGTGCCCGACGACGACAGCCGTGCCCTGACTGCCCGGCGTCGGGGCGCCCGTGTACCAGCCGGCGATCGTGGGACGGCTCAGCGGCGGCGGCATCAGGTGCCGGGCCTTGTCCAGGCCGACCGCGGTGAGCGGCGCGTCGACGCCGATGCGCGGGATGACGATGCGCTCGGGCTCGGAGCGGGGCAGGGCGCCGCCCGTGTCCGGCGCCTGGGTCTTCGCGGGCGCGGCGGACGTGGCCGCCCGTGGGCCGGGCAGGGCGCGGGACCCATGGTGGGCCGTGCACGCGGGCGCGACAAGCAGCAGGGCCAGCACCGACAGAAGCGCGGCGAGGGCGCGCCCCGCCTTGCGGGCGGGTACGCGCTCCTCGGTCCGGGGCTGCTCGGTCACCGGGCCGCCATGCCGCCGCCACCGGCGTTCACGCCGCCCGTCGGATAACGGTGGCCATGGCCACCGTGGCCGTGCGTCGGGGTGGGCTTCGGGGTGGGCTTCGGGGTCGGTCCCGGCGGCGTCGGCGTCGGGGTCGGGGTCGGCGTGGGACGCGGCGGCCTGCCGCAGGTCACCTCGAACACCTTGTGCTTGGCCGAGCCGTGCTCACCCGGCCAGGTCCAGGTCACCTTGTAGTGGCCCTTGGGCAGCGAGTACGGGTACGTGAAGCCGTGCCCGTTGCGCAGACGCAACGTGCCGTGCGTGATCTCCTTGCGGCCGGTGGGCGGGAGTTGGTAGATCTTCCACGTCACGCGGCGCACGGGCTGGAAGTTGAACGCGTCGAGGTAGAAGCGGCACACCTTGGGGTCGTTGCGCTGGTCGCTGACCTTGGTGGTGATCTTGTGGACCTTGATGTCACCGTTGTCGCCGGGCGCGGCGTGCGCGCCGATCGCGCCCGGCACGGCGACCAGGGTCGCGGCCAGGGGGACGGCGATCCCCGCGCTCTTGAGAAGAGCCTTCACTTTCATGCGATCTCCAGATCGTCAGTCGGAGTGGTGGTCACGGCGGCGCTCGCTCACTTGCCCGCCATACCGCCGCCGCCCGCGTTCACGCCGCCGGAGGGGTACTGGTGGTGACCCTTGTGGTGGTGGCCCTTGTGTGGCCGCTTGTGGTGGTGCCGCTTGTGGTGGTGGTGACCGCCGACGTGCGTGGGCGTCGGGGTCGGAGTCGGGGCTGAGGCGGGCGGGGTCGTGGCCGGCGGAGTTGTCGCCGGTGGAGTCGTGGCCGGCGGGGTCGTGGCCGGCGGAGTTGTCGCCGGTGGAGTCGTGGCCGGCGGGGTCGTGGCGGGCGGCGTCGTGGCGGGCGGGGTCCAGCCCGAAGCGGGCGGGCTCGGCGGAACCGACCTGGGCGGCCGCGAGCTCGGGGGAGCCGTCGTCGGCGGGACGGTTCCGGGCGGGGTCTCGCCCGGCGGGGTCTCGCCCGGCGGCGTCCAGGTCGGCGGGGCCGAGACCGGCGGGCACACGGTGTAGTCCGCGCAGAGCCCGGGGCCGGGACTCCCCTCGCCGAACCCCTGACTGACGTGATGGGCCTTGCCGTCGACACCACCCCCGGGCGCGGCCTGCGCGCCCATCACACTCGGTACCGCGACGAGGGCGGCCACCAGGGGAACGGTCGCCCCGGCGCCCTTCAGAAGAACCTTCGCCTTCATGCGATCTCCAGCTTGTCGTTCCGTATGACAGTCGCACTGGCGCGACCACCGCCGAACAATGTGGAGCCCGCCGCCCGAGGACGTACGCCGGACACGACCGACACGCGGCGACGACCACTCGTCCGCACCCAGGCCGACCACTCGACCGGCGTCACAGTCAGTGCCCGGGGCGGCGTGTACGCTGGAGCGGAGAAAGCGAAGGGGAGTAGCCCCGCGAACCGGTCGTCGACACACTGGAACCCCCGGGTTCCCGGTGGCCGGGCCCAGCCGACAGGACGGTCAGAACCGTCGGAACTGTCACGACGCTCGGGCGGGCGAGACCTTCGACCAGGCAGTCATGTCCACTGCCGGGTCGAGTGGTCCTCCTGGCGCAGACAGCGGGTGGGTTCGCGAAGACCCGGCCCGTACGGAAAGCGCCCCGACTCCATGCACCTCGATCTCGACCCCCTGGCGATCGTCACCGCCTTCGGGCTGATCTTCCTCGCCGAGCTGCCCGACAAGACCATGTTCGCCTCGCTGGCCATGGGCACCCGGATGAAACCGCTGTACGTGTGGTTCGGCACGTCCGCGGCCTTCATCGTGCACGTGGCCATCGCCGTCGGCGCGGGCTCGCTGCTCGGGATGCTGCCCGGATGGAGCGTGAAGCTCGTCTCGGCGCTGCTGTTCGGGTTCGGCGCGTTCATGCTGCTGCGCGGCGGCGACGGCGACGAGGACGGCGACGACGCCGCGTCCGCGCGCACCGTCACCGGCTTCTGGCCGGTCTTCGGCACCGCCTTCATGGCCGTGTTCATCAGCGAGTGGGGCGACCTCACGCAGATCACCACGGCCAACCTCGCCGCGACGAACGGCACCTGGTCCACGGCCGTCGGCTCCGCCGCCGCTTTGATGTCCGTCTCCGCGCTCGCCCTGGTCGCCGGGCGGTTCATCGCCAAGCGGGTCCCGCTGAAGACCGTGCAGCGAGTGGGCGGCGTGTGCATGCTCGGGCTCGCCGTGTGGTCGCTGGTGGAGGTGTTCGCCGCCTGACCCTTGTCGATACACGAACGTATCGAATACGTTCGTGTATCGAACCGGTCCCGGCCAGGAAGGCGACGACCATGGCGACCACGACCGTCACCCGGCGGCGCGCCCGTACCCGGCAGCGGCTGCTCGACGCCGCGCTGCACACGTTCGCCGAGGAGGGGTTCGGGCGGACCACCGTCGAGCAGGTCTGTGAGCGGGCCGGGTTCACGCGCGGCGCCTTCTACTCCAACTTCTCCTCCCTCGACGAGCTGTTCCTCGCCCTGTGGGAGGAGCGGTCGGCGCGCATGCTCGACGAGGTGCGGGCCGCCCTCGCCGACCTCGACCCGGACGACCCCGAGGCCGCCGTGCGGGCCGCCGTCGCCGCCGCACCCGTCGACGACGCCTGGTACCGGATCACCGCCGAGTTCACCGCGCACGCCCTGCGCAACCCGGGCCTTCGCCGCGTCATGGCCGCCCGCGAGGCCGCCATCAGGGACGCGGTCCTGCCGGTGCTCGTCGCCGCGCTCGAACGGCTCGGGCGGCGCGTGCCCGACGAGCGGGCCCTGGGCGACGCGCTGGTGGCCGTGCACGACGGGACGGCCGTCCAGGTCCTGACGCAGCCCGACGACGACGCCGTACGGGCCCGGCGGCAGGCCCTGTTCATGAACGTACTGGACGTCTACAGCACACCGGAGGACAGCGCGTGAGTGACCTGAGCGAAATGAGCGGTGCGAGCGGCGCGAGTGGTGCGAGTGGCGACAAGGCCGATGTCATCGTCGTGGGGGCCGGGCTCGCCGGGCTCGTGGCCACGTACGAACTGACCCGCGCGGGCAAGCGCGTCCTCGTCGTCGACCAGGAGAACGAGGCCAACCTCGGCGGGCAGGCATTCTGGTCGCTCGGCGGGCTCTTCCTCGTCGACAGCCCCGAGCAGCGGCGGATGGGCATCAAGGACTCGCGCGAACTCGCCCTGGCCGACTGGCTGGGCTCGGCGGGCTTCGACCGCGAGCGCGAGGACCACTGGCCGCGCAAGTGGGCCGAGGCGTACGTGGACTTCGCGGCGGGCGAGAAGCGTGACTACCTGTACGGGCTCGGGCTGCGGCTCACCCCGAACGTCGGCTGGGCCGAACGCGGCGCCGGAACCGCCACCGGGCACGGCAACTCGGTGCCGCGCTTCCACATCACCTGGGGCACGGGCCCCGAGGTCGTCCGGGTCTTCCGCGAGCCGGTCCTCGCGGCCGCCGCGCGGGGCCTTGTCACCTTCAAGTACCGGCATCGCGTGGACGAGCTGGTGGTGGAGGACGGGGCCGCCGTCGGGGTGCGGGGGGCCGTGCTCGAACCGTCCGACCAGGCGCGTGGTGTCGCCTCCTCGCGAAAGAGCGTCGGCGAGTTCGAGCTGCGCGCCCAGGCCGTGCTCGTCACCTCCGGCGGTATCGGCGGCAACCAGGAACTGGTCAGGAAGAACTGGCCGGTCGACCGGGTCGGGCCCGCGCCCTCGTCCATGGTGACCGGTGTGCCCGCGTACGTCGACGGGCGCATGCTCGGCATCAGCGAGGAGGCGGGCGCGTCGATCGTCAACCGTGACCGCATGTGGCACTACACCGAGGGCGTCAAGAACTGGGACCCGATCTGGCCCGGACACGGCATCCGGATCATCCCCGGCCCGTCGTCGCTGTGGCTGGACGCGACCGGCAGACGACTGCCCGCGCCGCTCTTCCCCGGACACGACACCCTCGCCACCCTCAAGCACATCACCGCCTCCGGGCACGACCACACCTGGTTCGTGCTCACCCGGGCCATCGTCGAGAAGGAGTTCGCGCTCTCCGGGTCCGAGCAGAACCCCGACATCACCGGCAAGGATCTGAAGCTGGTGCTGCAACGGGTCAAGAAGGGGGCTCCCGGCCCCATTCAGGCGTTCCTCGACCGCGGGGCCGATTTTGTGGTACGGCGCGATCTGAAGGATCTCGTCGCCGGGATGAACGAGCTGACGCCCTCGACCCCCGTCTCGTACGAGCAGGTCGAGCGGGAGATCGTCGCCCGGGACCGGGAGGCCGGGCACGGGTATTCCAAGGACCTCCAGCTGATGGCCGTGCGCAACGCGCGGGCGTACCTGCCCGACCGCATCACCCGTGTCGCCAAGCCGCACCGGCTGCTCGACCCCGCGCACGGGCCGCTGATCGCCGTCCGGCTGCACGTGCTGACGCGCAAGACGCTCGGCGGGCTTGAGACCACCCTTGAGTCGCAGGTCGTACGGCCGGACGGCGAGGTGTTCGACGGGCTGTACGCGGCCGGTGAGGTCGCCGGATTCGGCGGGGGCGGCGTGCACGGGTACAACGCCCTCGAAGGGACCTTCCTCGGCGGGTGCGTATTCTCCGGGCGGGCCGCCGGACGCTCTCTCGCGCGCAGGCTCGCATGAGTGCGGCCACCCCGGCCACCCCGGCCACCCCGGACGCCGGTACGACCGCCGGTACGGCCCTCGTCACGGGGGCGTCGTCCGGGATCGGCGCCGCCGTCGCCGCCGCGCTGGTACGGCGCGGGTACCGGGTGTACGGGACCAGCCGGGACCCGGAGCGGGTCCAGTCGCCGGTGGACGGCGTGACCTACCTCGCGCTCGACCTCACCGACGAAGCCTCCATCGAGGCGTGCGCCGTCGCCGCCGGCGAGGTGGACGTGCTCGTCAACAACGCCGGGGAATCGCAGAGCGGGCCCTTCGAGGAACTGCCCATGGACGCGGTGCGGCGGCTGTTCCAGCTGAACGTGTTCGGAGCGGTGCGGCTCAGTCAGCTGCTCCTGCCCGGCATGCGGGAGCGGCGGCGCGGGCGGGTGGTCATGGTCGGCTCCATGCTCGCCAGCTTCCCGCTCGCCCACCGGTCCTCGTACGTCGCCTCGAAGGCGGCGATCAAGGGGTTCGCCAGTGCGGCGCGGCGGGAGTACGCGCCGTACGGGGTGGGTGTGACGACGGTGGAGCCGGGGGCCATCGCGACCGGGATCAGCGCGCGGCGTACCCAGTACGTGGCGGACGGGTCACCGTTCCAGGACGCGTACGAGACGATGCTGTCGCGGCTCAACCACCATGAGGCGCACGGAACTTCAGCCGAGAAGGTCGCCGCGAAGGTGGTCGCGGCCATCGAGGCCCGGCGGCCCCGGCAGCTCTACGCCGTGGGCAACGCGGCGCCGGTCGTGTTCGCGCTGCGGCGGATTCTGCCGCGCGGGGCGACGGAGTTCATGGTCCACCGCAGGCACGGGCTGCGGTGAAAGTTCCTGGTTGAACAGATATATGCGCCGGGTATTCCGGCGCACGCCGCGTAGGCGTACATTCCAGTCACCGTCGTCGCCGCGCGCGGGACGCTCTGATGAACGGGGTCGGCGCCGTTCATCCCTGGTTCCGCCGTGCCCGGCCGACGCGAGGCGGGCCCGGCCGCTCCCCCGGACGCTCCCTGGGCCGGGCCCTGCCGCCACGGGGGTCCTTGGGGGACCATGGGGGGCATGACTGAGAGCAACGGGGCGCAGAATCCCGCGCCCACGCCGTCCATGCCCGACTGGGAGAAGCGGTTCCGCGCACCACGTGTCTCCCTGCCCGACTGGGCACAGGACGCCCCGCACCGCTCGCTGTTCGTGTCGAACGCGACGGGCACGTACGAGCTGTACGCGTGGGACAGGACCACCGGAGAGCAGCGGCAGGCCACGGACCGGGCCAACGGGACGACGGACGGCGTGCTCTCCCCGGACGGCGGCTGGATCTGGTGGTTCGACGACACGGACGGCGACGAGTTCGGGGTGTGGCGGCGCCAGCCGTTCGACGGTGGCGACGACAGCGAGGCCGTGCCGGGCCTCGCCCCCTCCTACCCGGCCGGTCTCGCGCTCGGCCGCGACGGGCACACGGCGGTCGTCGGCCGGTCCACGGACGAGGACGGCACGACCATCCACGTCGTACGCCCCGGCTCACAGGACCCGGTCGAGATCTACCGGCACCGCGAGTCCGCGGGCGTCGGCGACCTCAGCCACGACGGCACGCTCATCGCGATCGAGCACACCGAGCACGGCGACGCGATGCACTCGTCGCTGCGCGTCGTCCGCCTCGACGGCTCGACCGTCGCCGAACTCGACGACACGGCGGGCGGCACGAAGGAGCTGGGGCTTGAGGTCCTCGGCTTCGCGCCGGTGGACGGCGACACGCGCCTTCTCGTCGGGCACCAGCGCCGCGGCCGCTGGGAGCCCATGGTCTGGGACGTGGCGAGCGGGGAGCAGCACGACCTCGCGCTCGATCTGCCGGGCGACGTGTCCGCCGAGTGGTACCCGGACGGCTCGGCGCTGCTGATCGCGCACAGCTTCGAGGCCCGCGGCGAGCTGTTCCGCCACGACCTCGCGAGCGCCCGTACGACCAGGCTCGACACCCCCGTCGGCTCGGTGTCGGGCGCGGCCGCCCGCCCGGACGGCAGCGTCGAGTACCTGTGGTCGTCGGCCGCCGAGCCGCCCGCCGTCCGCTCCACCGAGGGCGGCGTGGTGCTCGACCCGCCCGGCATGAGGGCGCCGCGGTCGGTGCCCGTGGAGGACGTGTGGGTGGACGGGCCCGGCGGGCGCGTCCACGCCCTCGTGCAGAAGCCCGAGGGGGCGAGCGGGCCGCTCCCCACCGTTTTCGAGGTGCACGGCGGGCCGACCTGGCACGACTCGGACTCGTTCGCGGCGGGGCCCGCCGCCTGGGTCGACCACGGGTTCGCGGTGGTGCGGGTCAACTACCGCGGCTCGACCGGGTACGGGCGGGAGTGGACGGACGCGCTCAAGCACCGCGTCGGCCTCATCGAGCTGGAGGACATCGCGGCGGTCCGCGAGTGGGCGATCACGTCCGGCCTTGCCGACCCCGACCGGCTCGTCCTGGCGGGCGGCTCCTGGGGCGGCTATCTGACCCTGCTCGGCCTCGGCACGCAGCCGGGCTCGTGGACGGTGGGGCTCGCGGCGGTGCCCGTCGCCGACTACGTGGCGGCGTACGAGGACGAGATGGAGGCGCTCAAGGCCCTCGACCGCACGCTCTTCGGCGGCTCGCCCGAACAGGTGCCCGAGCGGTTCACGGCGTCGTCGCCGCTGACGTACGTCGACGACGTGAAGGCCCCCGTCTTCATCTCCGCCGGGGTCAACGACCCGCGCTGCCCGATCCGCCAGATCGACAACTACGTCGACCGGCTCGCGGCGCGCGAGGCGGTCCACGAGGTGTACCGGTACGACGCCGGGCACGGCTCGCTCGTCGTCGACGAGCGGATCAAGCAGCTCGGCCTCGAACTGGACTTCGCGCGGCGCCACCTGCCCAGGTGAGCGGCGGCCGTCGGGGCGGGGGGCGCGGTACGGGTCCTCACATCGGACCCGTACCGTGGACGGTGTGTACCGGTTCCTGCTGACTCCCCGCTGGTGGGGGATCAACCTCTTCGTCGTCCTGGCGATCCCCGTGTGCGTCTTCATGGGCTCGTGGCAGCTGAGCCGCTTCGAGGCCCGGGTGCAGGAGCACCGCGACGCCTCGCAGCAGTCGCTGGCGAACAAGCAGGAGGCCCCCGAGCCGCTCGGCTCGCTGCTGCCCGTGAGCACGAAGACCTCCGGCAAGCAGGCCGAGGCGACCGGCCGCTACGACAGGCAGTTCCTGGTCCCCGGCCGCGAGCTCGACAAGCGCGACGGCTTCTACGTGGTCACACTGCTGCGCACCGAGACCTCCGGCGGCAAGCCCGGCAAGGCGGTCCCGGTCGTGCGCGGCTGGCTGCCCGGCCCGGCGTCCGCCGCGAAGGCGCCGGCGCCGCCGAAGGGCGAGGTCACGGTGGTCGGCGCGCTCCAGGCGTCGGAGACGGCGCAGTCGGACGGCGTGACGGCGGCCGGTGGCCTGCCCTCGGGCCAGGTCGGCATCATCAGCGCGGCGTCGCTCGTCAACCTGGTGCCGTACGGCGTCTACGACGGGTGGATCACGCTCGACAAGGCGGACTCCGGCATGACGGCGGTCCCGGCCTCGGCCCCGCAGGGCAGCGGCCTCGACCTCAAGGCATTCCAGAACCTCGGCTACACCGGCGAGTGGTTCGTCTTCGCGGGCTTCGTCCTGTTCATGTGGTTCCGCCTGGTCAGGAGAGAGGCGGAGGCGCTCCGCGACGCGCGGATGGGCGTGGCCGCCCCGGCACAAGCCCCGTAGGGCCGCGCTCAGGGCGACGACGCGGGCAGCACACCCGTCCGGTACACCGTCCCGGCGCACGCGTTCGCAATCGTCGCGGCCGCGCTCGGGTCGCCCGGCTCCGCCGTGTGGGACACGGCGACGCTGCCGTCACCCGAGCCTCCCGTGCCGGTACCGGCGTCCGTCCCGGTCCCCATCTGCGTGGACATCCCGGAGGACGTCGTCGCGGTCGACGTGGCGGCCGCGTGGTCGGCGGTGCCGCCGGTGCCGCCAGTGCTGCCGCCGCCGGAGGCGGACGGCGAGGGTGACGGCGACGCCGTGGCGTCCCCGCCGGTCGAGCCCGTGCCACCGCCGGACGGCGTGCACGCGGCGGACGGCACCCAGGCGAAGCGGATCTCGTACGCCATCCCCGGCTTGAGGACGATCTGGTCCACCTCGGTCGAGGGGTCGGGCAGGCCGGTCGCGGCGTCGCCCTTGGTGTGGTCGACGACGCTCACCTTCGTGGCGTCGGCGGCGCCCTGCGCGATGGTCTGCACCGTGCCCGGACCGTCGACCGTGCAGCTGTCCTTGGAGATGTTCGAGACGCGGAACGAGCCGTAGACCTTGCCGTCGGCGTCGGGGTTGCCGATGCTCGCCGTCGCGGTGAGCTCGTCGGCCGCGCAGGTGGGCGAGGTGACGGCCTCGGTGGCGTCGGGGCTCGGCGTGGCCGGCTTCCCGTGCGTCCTGCCGGTGCCCGTCCTGCCGCCCGAGCCGCCGACGGTGCCACCCACCTGCTTGGACCGGCCCGCGTCGGCGGAGGCCGAGGACGTGCCCGCGACGCTGTGCTCGGCCTCGCTGTGCCCGGCGATGGCCGGGTCCACGCCGCTGATGCCGCCGTTCGCCACGTGCAGCGCCGCCGGGACCGCGAGAGCGACCAGGACGCTCGCGGCGATACCGCCCACGAGGGCCTGTCGCTTGCGGGCGCGCCGGGCGGGCACGGCGCGGCGCAGCTTGTCCAGGGAACCGTCGGACGGCTCGATGTCCGCCACGGCCTGACGCATCAGCTGCCGCAGGGCCTCGTCGCCCTCGCCCTCGTTCTCGGCGCCGGTGCGACGGTGCGGGGGGCCGTCGTTCACGTTGGTGTTCCCAGCCTGCTCGTCGAACTCGTCCTGCTCGAAGTACGCGTCGTACTCGTTCCGCTCATGCCGCTCACGCCGCTCGAACCGCTCGCGCGGCTCGTCGCCGGGGCTCATCAGGATGCCTCCATGGCCACGCGGAGCGCGGCGATGCCCCGGGAGCCGTACGCCTTGACCGAACCCAGGGATATCCCGAGCGCCTCGGCGACCTGCGCCTCGGTCATGTCCGCGAAGTAGCGCAGCACGAGGACCTCGCGCTGGCGGCGCTGGAGCCCGCGCAGCGCCTTCTTCAGGGCGTCGCGCTCCAGCAGGTCGTACGCGCCCTCCTCCGCGCTCGCCATGTCGGGCATCGGCTTGGTGAGCAGTTTCAGGCCGAGGATGCGGCGGCGCAGCGTGGACCGGGAGAGGTTCACGACGGTCTGCCGCAGATAGGCGAGGGTCTTCTGCGGGTCGCGGACCCGCTTGCGGGCGGAGTGCACCCGTATGAACGCCTCCTGGACGACGTCCTCGCAGGACGCGGTGTCGTCGAGGAGCAGCGCCGCGAGGCCGAGCAGGGAGCGGTAGTGGGCGCGATAGGTCTCGGTGAGGTGGTCGACGGTCGTGCCGGCGGCGTCCGCCGCCACGTCAGCGCCCTGTGCCTGTGCCGGAATGTGTGCGGGCCGCGCTGCGGGCATGGGCGCGATCACCGGCATGCCGCCGGCCGCCGCCCTGCGGGGGCGGGGCCGGGTCGTGCCGGGCGGGCGCGGGGCGATACCGCGCGCCCGCGCCGCTGTGAAGTCGAGTACCTCTGCTGCCACGTCTGTTGGACACGCTTCCCCCCGTCAGGGTTGTACGCGTCAGGCGCACCTTTTGCGACGGGCTGGGTCATCGTCACCGATGCCGTCGCGATCCATGCCGACATGCGTACCTACTCTTCCCCTATGCCCCAATTGCCCTATGTGAGCCAACCCCTCCGAAGAGTGACCACACAGACGCCCCCCGGGCCGCCCGCGGTTGCGAGGCGGTGGGAAATCTTCGAACGCGAACCCCCACGGACGCAAGTGGTCTAGACCAAATTGCAACGCGGACGCCACGCGGAGACTCACAGAAAACACACAAAGGCCGACCAAACACTGCGGCCAGTGTGAACAGCGCCACGTCGACAGTCGTGAACAGCGCCACGTCGACAGTCGTGAACCGCTCAGGAGTCGACAGACGTGAACCGCTCAGGAACCGGTGAACTCCCCCGCCAACAGCTCCGCGATCTGCGCCGTGTTGAGCGCCGCGCCCTTGCGTAGGTTGTCCCCGCACACGAACAACTCCATCCCCGTCGGATCGTCGAGCGAACGCCGCACGCGCCCCACCCACGTCGGATCGGTGCCCACCACGTCGGCGGGCGTCGGGAACTCCCCGGCCTCCGGGTTGTCGAACAGCACGACACCGGGCGCGGTCGCCAGGATCTCGCGCGCCCGCCCCACCGTGACCTCCCGCTGGAACCGGGCGTGCACGGTCACCGAGTGCGCGGTCACCACGGGAACGCGTACGCACGTCACCGCGACCGGCAGATCGGGCAGGCCGAGGATCTTGCGGGACTCGTCCCGCACCTTCATCTCCTCCGACGACCAGCCGTCCTCGCGCGGCGTCCCCACCCACGGCACCACGTTGAGCGCCACCGGCTCGGGGAAGGGGCCCGTCGCGTCACCGACGACGCGGCGCACGTCCCCGGGGTTCGTGCCGAGCTCCGTACCGGCGACGAGCGACAGCTGCGCGCGCAGCGTCTCCACGCCGGAGCGCCCGGCCCCGCTCACCGCCTGGTACGAGGAGACGACCAGCTCACGTACCCCGTACTCGGCGTGCAGCGCGCCGACCGCCACGATCATCGAGAGCGTGGTGCAGTTGGGCGTGGCGACGATGCCGCGCGGGCGCACGCGCGCGGCGTGCGGATTGACCTCGGGGACGACCAGCGGCACGTCCGGGTCCATGCGGAAGGCCGCCGAGTTGTCGACGACGACCGCGCCCTTGGCGGCGGCGACCGGCGCCCACTGGGCGGCCACGTCGTCGGGCACGTCGAACATGGCGACGTCGACCCCGTCGAAGACGGACTCCTCCAGGGCCACGACCTCGACCTCCTCGCCGCGCACGGCGAGCTTGCGCCCGGCCGAGCGGGCGGAGGCGACGAGCCGGATCTCGCCCCAGATGTCCGCGTGCTGGGAGAGGATCTGCAACAGGACGGCGCCGACGCTCCCGGTCGCTCCCACGACCGCGAGCGTCGGGCGCCGCCCGGCTGCCGCTGAGGCGTCGGCCATCAGCGGCCGGTGCCTCCGTAGACCACGGCCTCGTCGCTCTCCGAGTCCAGACCGAACTCGGTGTGCACCGCGCGCACGGCCTCCTTGACGTCGTCGGCGCGCGTCACGACCGAGATGCGGATCTCGGACGTCGAGATCAGCTCGATGTTCACGCCCGCGCCGCTGAGCGCCTCGAAGAAGCCCGCGGTCACGCCCGGGTTGGTCTTCATACCGGCGCCGACGAGGGAGATCTTGGCGATCTGGTCGTCGTAGCGCAGCGAGTCGAAGCCGACGAGGGCCTTCTGCTTCTCCAGGGCCTCCATGGCCTTGCGGCCCTCGGTCTTGGGCAGCGTGAAGGAGATGTCCGTCAGGCCGGTCGACGCGGCCGAGACGTTCTGCACGACCATGTCGATGTTGATCTCGGCGTCCGCGATGGCGCGGAAGATACGAGCGGCCTCGCCCGGCTTGTCCGGGACACCGACGACGGTGACCTTCGCCTCTGAGGTGTCGTGTGCGACACCGGAGATGAGCGCCTGCTCCACGGGCTTGTCCCCTTGCTTGATCGGTGTGCTGCTGACCCACGTGCCCTGCAGCCCGCTGAAGGAGGACCGCACGTGGATCGGGATGTTGTAGCGGCGCGCGTACTCCACACAGCGGTGGAGCAGCACCTTGGAACCGGAGCTGGCGAGCTCCAGCATGTCCTCGAAGGAGATCCAGTCGATCTTCCTGGCCTTCTTCACGACCCGCGGGTCGGCGGTGAACACGCCGTCGACGTCCGTGTAGATCTCGCAGACCTCGGCGTCGAGCGCGGCGGCGAGGGCGACCGCGGTCGTGTCGGACCCGCCACGGCCGAGCGTGGTGATGTCCTTCTTGTCCTGCGAGACGCCCTGGAACCCGGCGACGATCGCGATGTTGCCGCCGTCCAGGGACTGCTGGATACGGCCCGGCGTGACGTCGATGATCCGGGCTTTGTTGTGGACCGAGTCGGTGATGACGCCGGCCTGACTGCCCGTGAACGACTGGGCCTCGTGGCCCAGCTTTTTGATCGCCATGGCCAGCAGGGCCATGGAGATCCGCTCTCCGGCGGTCAGCAGCATGTCGAATTCGCGCCCGGCAGGCAGCGGAGATACCTGCTCGGCGAGATCGATCAACTCATCCGTCGTGTCGCCCATCGCGGACACCACGACAACCACCTGGTTGCCGTTCTTCTTGGTGTCGACGATCCGCTTGGCGACCCGCTTGATGCCCTCGGCATCGGCAACGGAGGAGCCTCCGTACTTCTGCACGACAAGGCCCACGTGCGCTCCTCGCTCAGTCCGTCTGTCACCGCACGTACGCGTGTACTGCGGTCGGCTCAGTTTAGCGAGCGGCCGAAATCCGCCCCGGTCGTCCCGGATCGTGAGATGTCCCGCTCATGATCCGGTCGCCGGGTTGATGAAGCGGAGTTCCGGCCACCCGGTTCGTCGCATGCCCGTCCTTGCCGGGGGCAACCCGGAAAGTGGGGCGGGTCACATGTTTTCGGGTCGGGGTCGACTGTTTTGCGCCGACGCGTGTCGTGCGCCTGCGCACCGTGGGAGGCCGCGCGCTCGCGGGTCGGGGGCGGCCCCGCCGTGGCTCGTCGCGCAGTTCCCCGCGCCGCTTCAGGGCCGCAGGCCCAACGGGCCCGCGATCTCCTCCGCCATGACCTTGCCGGCCTCCTCCTCCAGGCTTCCCTCGCCCGCCGCCAGGTCCTCGTCCGTGTCCAGGCCGTCCAGGTCCTGCAACGGCTGGTCGAGGCGGACGTGGGCCACCAGGGACTGGAGGGCGCGCAGGGTCGCCGAGGCGGTGGAGCCCCAGTTCGAGAAGTACGAGAACTGCCACCACCACAGCGCCTCGGTGACACGGCCCGCCCGGTAGTGGGCCATGCCGTGCCGCAGGTCCGTGATGACGTCCGCGAGGTCGTCCGAGATCCGCGCGGCGACCGGCGCCTTGCGCGGCTCGTACGGGTCGAAGACCTCCGAGTAGACGTCGACCGGTTCGAGCATCTTGGCGAGGCGTTCGCGCAGCTCGTCGACGTCCGGCTCGGGGCCGAGATCCGGCTCGTACCGCTCGTCCGGGACGATGTCCTCGTGCGCCCCGAGCCGCCCGCCCGCGAGCAGCAGCTGGGACACCTCCAGGAGCAGGAACGGAACGGCCGAATCGGGCTCGTCGCCCTTGGCGACCTCGGTCACCGCGACGATGAACGATTCGATCTGGTCGGAGATCTGGACCGCGAAGCTGTCGGGGTCCTGCGTGGTCGCGTGCAGCGTGGCGTCAGACATCTAGGAGTCGTCTCCCCTCGAAGGCACGGCCGAGTGTGACCTCGTCCGCGTACTCCAGGTCGCCCCCGACGGGGAGGCCGCTGGCCAGGCGGGTGACCTTCAGGCCCATGGGTTTGATCATGCGGGCCAGGTACGTCGCCGTGGCCTCGCCCTCCAGGTTGGGGTCGGTGGCCAGGATCAGCTCCGTGACCGTACCGTCGGCCAACCGCGCGAGAAGTTCTCGTATACGCAGGTCGTCGGGTCCGACACCCTCGATGGGGCTGATCGCGCCGCCCAGGACGTGGTAGCGGCCCCGGAACTCGCGGGTGCGTTCGATCGCGACGACGTCCTTGGGCTCCTCGACGACGCAGATGACCGCCGGGTCGCGGCGCTGGTCACGGCAGATGCCGCAGAGTTCCTCCTGCGCCACGTTGCCGCACGTGGCGCAGAAGCGGACCTTCGCCTTGACCTCCATCAGCGCCTGCGCGAGGCGCCGTACGTCGGTGGGTTCGGCCTGCAGCACGTGGAAGGCGATCCGCTGCGCGCTCTTGGGACCGACGCCGGGCAGCCTGCCCAGTTCGTCGATGAGGTCCTGGACCACGCCTTCGTACACGGATCTCCGCACCTTCCTCTTGTCGCGTTGTCGCGTTGTCGCGTTGTCGTGATTCGTACGGTAGCCGCGGCGGTGGCTAGAAGGGGAGCCCCGGGATGCCGCTGCCGCCGCCCAGGCCCTGGGCGAGCGGGCCGAGCTTCTGCTGCTGGAGGGTCTGCGCGTTCTCGTTGGCCGCCTGGACCGCCGCGACGACGAGGTCGGCGAGGGTCTCCGTGTCGTCCGGGTCGACCGCCTTCGGGTCGATGACGAGGCCGCGCAGCTCGCCGGAGCCGGACACGGTGGCCTTCACCAGGCCGCCGCCCGCCTGCCCGTCGACCTCGGTGCGCGCCAGCTCCTCCTGGGCCTGCGCGAGGTCCTGCTGCATCTTCTGGGCCTGCTGGAGCAGCTGCTGCATGTTGGGCTGGCCACCACCGGGGATCACGATCAGCTCCTTACGGGAAATACGGCTGTGAAACGAGCCTACGTGGTCCCGGGCACACCCGCCCCGGCACCTCGCACTGCACTCTTTCGGGTGAGAAAGGCAGCTCTCCTATACCTGATCAAGCCCCACTTCTGAGCGGAAAACTCGCGAAAACGGGAACTTGGCCACCCATTGGGCGGTAAGAAGATGCTGCACATTCAGCCCCAGCCGTAACAAGCCGCCGCCGTCAGTCGAGGGAGTGCCGGGTGAGTCAGCCGGAGATGCAGCCCGATGGACCGCCCCCGGACCGGGCCGGCGCGGGCAAGAACGGCGGCCACGGCGCCCGTGACCTGGCCGGACGGACCTTTCCGCTCGGCGACTGGGCCGAGCCCGCCGAGCGTCTCGACGAGCTGTACCGGTGGGTCGAGCAGGGCGCCCTGCGCACCGCCGCGTGGTACCTCGCCGACCGGGTGTGGAAGCGGCGGGCCGCGCGGGCGCTGCGGGCCGGGGCGGCGCTGGGGGCCCTGTGCGGGGGGCTGCTGCCGCTGCTCGACCTGACGGGGGTCGCGGGCGCAGGGGGCCGGGGCCTGGCCCCCTGGGGCTATCTGGCGCTCCTCGTGGCGGTGGGGTGCGCGGGCGCCGACCGCTACTTCGGGCTGACCTCCGGGTGGATAAGGGACGTCGCCACGGCGCAGGCCGTGCAGCGGCGGTTGCAGGTGCTGCAGTTCGACTGGGCGTCGGAGAGCGTACGAGAGGTACTCGGGCCGGCCGAGGGCACCGCGAGCGAGGCGGCCGAGCGGTGCCTCGGGGTGCTGCGGAGATTCACGGACGACGTGACGGAGCTGGTGCGGGCCGAGACGGCGGACTGGATGGTGGAGTTCCGCTCCGGCCCCGCGCCGCTCGGCCTGCAGTCGGCCGGGGTGGCGGGCGCCGCGGGCAGGGCGACGGAAGCGGCCCCGCAGGGCCGTTTCCCCCTGCCGCCCGGTGCGGCCCGCCCCAACATGCCGCGCCAGCGGCCCCCGGAACCGCGGTAGGCGGGCAAGGCGGCGGTCAGCTGAAGATGATCATCGAGCCCTGGGCCAGGCTGCGCGTGGCGGCCTGGTGCAGGCCCAACCACACGTGCCGCTCCCGCGCGAACGGCCCGTCGTCCGCGGGAGCCGGTGCCGCCGGTTCCTCCAGCTCCGTCGGCGCCGCCGGCGGCGCCGGGGGCAGCGGCGGGTTGGCCGGGTCGAGGCCGATCGCCTCGGCCACGTACTCCAGCTCCCGCAACAACGCGTGCGACGACCCCAGCGGCCCGCCGCCCTCAAGGAGTTCCTCGTTGGAGAGCGGGTGCGGGAAGTCCACCGGGACGTACGCGCCCGCGTGGTCGTAGTGCCACACCAGGTGCGACGCCTGGGCCGTCGGCTCGAACATCTCCAGGAGCTGCTCGTAGTCGCCGCCCAGCTCGTCGACCGGCGTCACCTCGAGGCCGCACAGCTGCAACAGGTACGCGCGGCGCAGAAAGTGCAGCGCGTCGTAGTCGAACCCCGCGACCGGCGCCACGTCACCGGAGAGCCCCGGCATGTACGAGTACACCGGCACCGATGGCAGTCCCGCCTCGTGCAACGCCTTGTCGTACAGCGCGAGTTCCTCGGAGAAAGGGTTGTCGGGGCTGTGGCACAGCACGTCGACGAGGGGAACGAGCCACAGGTCACAGGCCAAGGGGGCTCCTCGGGATCGTCGGGGGTGGCGTCGGGGGGTGGTGGTCGGGTCGTCAGGGTAGTTCCCGGACCCCGGCACGCCTACTCCCCCGCCAGGCTCTCGATCAGCGCGAGCGAGGCCACGTTGTACGCCGCGATGATCGCGTGCGCCGCCTCGGCGTCGCGCCGCGACAACGCGTCGACCAGCTCGCAGTGGCCCGACCACAGGCGGCCCCGCAGATCGCCCGCGGCGCGCAGGTGCGGAACCGCGTACATCCAGCTCTGTACGCGCAGCCGGTGGAAGAAGTCCGAAAGGTACGCGTTGCCGAACAGCGCGGACAGCTCGCGCCAGAAACGCAGGTCGTAGCCGATGAGGATGTTCAGGTCGCCGGCGGAGGCCGCGCGGGACGCCTCCTCGCCGCGCCTGCGGACACCGGCCAGGTCGTCCGCGGTGAGATCGCGGCCGCGTTCCGGGTCGGCCGCCAGGCCCCGGAAGATGCCGTCGGCGACGAGGCGGCGGGCCTCCAGCATGGCCCGGTGGTCGGCGAGCGAGAACTCGTGGACGCGGAAGCCGCGGTGCTGCGCGGAGTCGAGCAGGCCCTGCGCGGTCAGGTCGACCAGGGCCTCGCGGACGGGCGTGGCCGACACCCCGTAGCCCTCGGCGATCTCCTTGACCGTGAACTCCTGGCCGGGGCTCAGGCGGCCCCCGAGGATCTCGTCGCGCAGCGCGTCCGCGATCTGCTGACGCAGGGTCGAGCGGGTGACGGCTGGGCCGTCGGGTCCGGCTGGCACGTTTTCCCTTTCCGGGGGGGGCGGGTCGTTCGGCGCCGCCAAGGTTACGCGTGCCGGGGCGGGGACCCGCCTGCCCAGGGGCGTCTCGTCGCCGGGTGCGGGCCGTCCCCCGCCCTCGCGCGGCCCCCCGCGCCCCTGGGCCTGGCCGCTACGCCACGTGCTCGTCCGCGGCCTCCAGCGCCCGGTCGAGGGCCGCCAGGCCCTCCTTCAGCTCGCCCTCCGTGATGTTCAGGGCCGGGACCACGTGCGTGCGGTTCATGTTGATGAACGGCCACAGGCCGTTCGCCTTGGCGGCGGCGCCGAACGCGGCCATCGGCGCGTTCGCCGCACCGGCGGCGGCGTACGGCACCAGCGGCTCGCGTGTCTCGCGGTCCCGTACGAGTTCGAGGGCCCAGAACATGCCCACGCCGCGCACCTCGCCCACCGACGGGTGCCGCTCGGCCAGCTCGCGCAGGGCCGGGGCGACGACCTGCGCGCCGAGCCTCGCCGCGTGGTCGACGATGCCCTCCTCCTCCATCACCCTGATCGTGGCGACGGCGGCGGCACAGGCCAGCGGGTGACCGGAGTAGGTGAGGCCACCGGGGTACGGGCGCTTGGCGAACGTCTCGGCGATCGCCGGGGAGATCGCGACGCCGCCCAGCGGCACGTACCCGGAGTTCACGCCCTTGGCGAAGGTCATCAGGTCGGGCGTCACGTCGTACAGGTCCGCGGCGAACCACTTGCCGGTGCGGCCGAAGCCCGCCATGACCTCGTCGAGCACGAAGACGATGCCGTACTTGTCGCACAGCCCGCGCACCCCGGCGAGGTAACCGGCGGGCGGCAGCATGATGCCCGCGGTGCCCGGCACGGTCTCCAGGATGATCGCCGCGACGGTCGAAGGACCCTCGAACCGGATCGTCGTCTCCAGGTGCTCAAGGGCACGCGCGCACTCCTGCTCCTCCGTCTCGGCATAGAAACGAGAGCGGTACAGGAACGGCGCCCAGAAGTGGACAACCCCCGCCGACGCGCTGTCGTTGGCCCAGCGGCGCGGGTCACCGGTGACGTTGATGGCCTGCTCGGTGCCGCCGTGGTACGAGCGGTACGCGGCCAGCACCTTCGGGCGTCCCGTGTGAAGCCGGGCCATCCGCAGGGCGTGCTCGACGGCGTCCGCTCCGGCGTTGGTGAAGAAGATCTTGTCGAGCTCGCCCGGGGTGCGCTCGGCGATGAGGCGTGCGGCCTCCGAGCGCGCCTCGACGGCGAACGCGGGCGCGAACGTCGTCATCGTCGCCGCCTGCTCCTGGATCGCGGCGACGACCTTCGGGTGCTGGTAGCCGATGTTGGTGTAGACGAGACCTGAGGTGAAGTCGAGGTAGCGGTTGCCGTCGTAGTCCCAGAAGTACGAGCCTTCGGCGCCGGCGACGGCGAGCGGGTCGATCAGCTCCTGTGCGGACCAGGAGTGGAAAACGTGCGCGCGGTCCGCGGCCTTGACGGCGGCGCCGACCTGGGGATTCGGCTGAGGGGTCATGGGGCCGAGGGTAGATGTCCACAGCGTGGACGGACCATCGGCGTCCTGTCTGCGCGGCGGCGGGGAACACGACAGTCTGTCGGGTCGGGCCCGGCCGAGTCGGGTCGGGTCGGGTCGGTTGAGATCGGGTCGGGTCGGGTCGGGTCAGCACGTCCGGGGCCCGGGAAAGGCCAGCCGTACCGTGCGCGCCCAGCGGTCGACGCCCAGCTCGGGCCGCAGGGCCGCGAACCCGCCGCAGTACTTCGAGAACTCGGCCGCCCGTACGCCGAACCGGCGCAGCACCTGGTCCGCCTCGCTCAGCGGCCCCCCGGCCTTCGTCTCGACCAGGACGAGCCCGCCGTCCGCCCGCACCGAGCGCCCGCTCCCTGCCTCGGTGACCACGAGGCCCGCGTCGCAGGTCACCCGCTGCCCGTCCGCGACGAACGTGGCCCGCTGGTAGTCGGTGACCAGGGACGGTTCGAGCCCGGCCGGGGCCTCGATGCCGTACGAGCCGCCGAGCACGCCCGCCAGGAACCCGAGCTGGCGCGCGTCGAGCGCGCGGTCGTCGCCGGTGAGGCGGCGGCGGTGCTTGACGGTCTCACCGTGCCGGTTGCTGAGCTTGATCTCGAACTGGCGCTCCCCGGTGTCCCGGTACAGCCGCTCGCGGACCTTGAAGCGGAGCCGGTCGCCACGCCGGTGGTCGTGGTAACTGCGCAGGTCGGCGGTGTCGTAGTACGCGGACCTGTACGCGAACCAGCGCCGCCCGTTCACGGACAGCGCCCGGAACGGGCCGCAGGAGCGCCGCGGGTCGGTCAACAGCGCCGCGAAGTCCTGGAACACCTCGACGGGCACGAGGTAGCTGTGGCCGCGGCGGGCCAGGAGTGCGGCGCGCCCGTTGAGGTCGTCGAGCGAGAGGGGGCGGGCGGCGAGCGCGGCGCGCCCGATGGCGCGTACGGCGGGGGTCACACGGTCTCCTCGGCAAGGGGGCAGCGGTCTTCGTCGTACTACGGGTTGGACGAGCGGGTGCGCCCCATTGTTCCCGAGCTTCCGGCTACCGGAAGTGAACTTCCATGAACTCGGCGTTGTTGTCGTGGTGGTGGTCGTGGTCGTGGTCGGTCCCGTAGTTCTCCGTGCCGTTGACGACATGACCGGCCAGGCCCAGCAGCAGGAAGAGGATGACGAGGACCGTGGCTCCCGTGCTCAGGCGCAGCGGGTGCGTGCCGGAGCGGGCCGCGCCCGGCGGGGCGGGCTCGTCGCCGAAGAGCCGCTTGGGGTAGGCGGGCGTCAGCATCGACACGTACGCGTTGAAACGCATCTCGTAGCGGACGACCGCGGCCGTGGCGGCGAACACCGGATCGGGGAGCCGGCCGAGCACGATCCCGATCAGCCAGAAGACCCAGCTCACGGCGAACCACCCGGACTGCAGCAGGCTGTTGACGACCGCCGCGGGGATCATGAGGATGAGGCGGAAGAGCACCGCGAGGCGGTTCAGCGGCGTCGCCCGCAGCTCGATCCGCACGGGGTGGTCCGGCGCGTAGAACGAGAACGGCGGGTAGCGGTCGACCAGGAGCGCCGCGCTCGCGTTGACCCGGGTCTCGTAGGCGAGGACCGAGCCGAGGAACGAGAAGATCCCGTCGGGCAGCCGCCCCAGGACCAGCGCGGCGAACCAACCCGCCACGGTCACGAGGAACGCGGCGATCGACAGCAGGACGACCACCACGAACTGCGGCACCAGCAGCAGCCACCGCAACAGGATGGTCCAGCGCCGCTGGCGCCCGGCCGCCGGGACGTCCAGAACCGGCAGCCACTCGCCGCCCTCCACCGGGCCGAGGGGCCCCCTGGACTCCCACTGTGCCGCCATCGAGAACTCCCAGCGTACGGATCCGTCGGCCTGACCCCTCCATGCTGTGCGGGTGGCACGGCCCACGCCCCCACAAGGACCCGAACGAGTGATCGGGCAGAGTTGAGCGGTCGAACCCGCTCCCTACGCGAAGGACGTGCGCTCATGCCCGTACTGCTGCTCGACGACGACGAGGTGCGCGCCCGCCTCGACGCCCCCACCGCCGTCCGCGCCGTGCGGGGCGCGCTCCTGGCGGCGCACGAGGGCGGTCTCGACGCGCCCGCGCGAGTCCGCGCCGACCTCGGCGACGGCCATCTGGTGTTCACGGCCGGACGGCTGCGCGCGGAGGGGCTGTTCGGCTTCCGGGCCTATGACACCGCCGTCGGCGCGGAACAACTGGTCGCGGTCTGGGGCAGCGACGACGGGCGGCTGCGGGCCGTGGTGCACGGCGACGAGCTGGGCGCCCGGCGCACCGGAGCGATCGGCGCGGTGGCGGTCGACGCGGCCGCGCGGCCCGGCCCGATACGGCTCGGGCTCGTCGGGGCCGGGGCGCAGGCGTGGACGCAGTTGTGGGCCATCGGTGCCGTACGGCAGGTGGCGGAGGTGACGGTGGCGGCCCGCAGGCCGGAGCGCGCGCAGACGTTCGCGCGGCGCGCGGCCGAGGAGCTGGGGGTCAGGGCGCGGGCCGTACGGGAGCCGGAGCAGGCCGTACGCGACCACGACGTCGTCGTCACCGCCACGCACAGCGCCACGCCTGTCCTGGAGGCCGACTGGATCGCCCCGGGCACACACGTGACGACGCTCGGACCGAAGACGCTCTCGCGCCACGAGGTGCCCGCGGCGCTCGGCGACCGGGCCGACGTGCTCCTCACCGACTCCCTCGCCCAGGCCAACAGCTACAGCGAGCCCCACGTCCTCCCGGCCGACCGGATGGTGGCGCTCGGCGCCGTCCTGGCCGGGGCCGAGCCGGGCCGCACGAGCCCCGAGGACATCACGGTCTTCTGCTCCGTCGGCCTGGCCGGGACCGAGGTCGCCGTCGCGGCCGCGCTGCAT
Organism: Streptomyces beihaiensis; assembly: GCF_026274175.1. GTDB lineage: Bacteria > Actinomycetota > Actinomycetes > Streptomycetales > Streptomycetaceae > Streptomyces > Streptomyces beihaiensis. The sequence goes on along the minus strand of NZ_JAPHNL010000124.1, from coordinate 30,624 downwards.
GATGCGGTACTCGGTCGACCGGAGGGGTCGACGGTGGCCGGATGAGCCGTCTGCTTGAGCCAGAAGTCGGGACAGGGCCAGCCTGCGGCGCTCCCGGTCGATCTCGCTGACGACGACCGTGACCTCGTCACCGGCCTGGACCACCTCCGACGGATCTGCCACTGGCCTCGATGCGAGGTCGCGCAGGTGGACCAGGCCCTCGATCCCGTCGGTGACCCGGACGAAGGCGCCGAACGGGACCAGTTTGGTGACCCGTCCGCGCAGTGTCTGTCCCAAGGCGGTGCGGTCGGCGAATGCCTGGAAGGGGTCAGGCCGCGTCGCCCGCAAGGACAGTCTGGCCTCCAGGTTCCCCGTGTCGAACTGGAGGAACTCGGCCGAGACGCGCTGTCCGACCCGCACGACGTCGGATGCCGTCTCGAAGGGCAGCCAGGGCAGTTCGGGAGGCGCGATGAACCCGACGCCGGGGAAGACCGGGTGGTCGGGTCCGTCGTCCAACGCCACGAACACCCCGAACGGTTCGATCGCCACGACGGTGCCGGACAGGATCTCGCCGCAGCGCAGTGATTCCAGAAACGCCCAGAGTTCCGGGTTCTCGGACGGACCGCCCATCATGCCCCCGGTCTCTCACCCGGGCATCGACTGGAGCGCCGCGCAGAGCAGTTGGGCGTGGACGAGGTGGGCTTCGTCGTACGGTTCGTGGCGCCAGCTCAGCGGCCAGGTCGCGCCACCGCGCGCCGGCACGGGCACGTACGCGACCAGGTTCGGGCCCGCCGCGAGCGGCGTGACGCCCGGTGGCCAGTACTTGAACGCCGTGCTGCCGACCGGCACCAGGAAGTACACGGGCCGCGCCCCGTTCGCCTGCTGCACCACAGGACCCGGGTCACCGTCCGTCATCGAGGCGAGGAGGTCCGCCACCTCGCGGCCCCGGTCCCCGTCCACGCGCACGGCGTCGAACTGGACGCCTGCCTTGCGGAGTTGGAATCCGGAGCGGGGAATCCAGCCGGACATGACGTCACTTTCCGTATTCATGGTTTCAGGAAACCGTCGACCGGATACCGTCGTCCATGACTCTGTGTCATCGGTCGAGCACGGTTGAGTGGCGACTCCGACCGGTTGAGATCAGTTGAGAGCGGGGGTGACCGCAATGGCGCGGGCCGAGAACAAAGAAGAAGCGGGCGGGGTGACGCGCTTCGTCGGCGACATGGTGAAGGCGATGCGCCTGCAAAAGGGCTGGTCGCAGGAGCAGTTGGCGAAGCGCATCGGGTACACGGCCGCCGCCGTCAGCGCGGTCGAGACGTGCGCGCAGCCCGCGAGCGACGAGATGCTCGTGAAGCTGGAGGAGGTGCTCGGCGGGGACCTCGGCCTCTTCGAGAAGGCGCGCGAGTACATGCTCCTGGAGAAGTACCCGCGCCAGTTCCGGAACTTCGCCGGGATGGAGGCGAAGGTGGTGACCTGGTCCGCGTACGAGACGTACGTGTTCAACGGGCTGTTCCAGACGTCCGAGTACGCGCGCGACCTGATCGGGGGCGGCTTCCCGAAGCTGTCCGACTCCAAGGTCGAGGAGCTGGTCGTAGCCCGAACGGCGCGCAGGAAGCTCTTCGACCGCGAGCCGACCGCGCTGATCGAGATGATCGTCGACGAGTCCGTGCTGCGGAGGCCGTTCGGCAGCTGGGAGACGCACCAGGGGCAGCTGCGCTCGCTCGCCGAGGACGCGCAGCGGCACAATGTGAGCGTCCAAGTGATGCCGCTCAACCGAGGTTTGCGCGGCACACACGCGGGCGTGCGCGGCGACATGACCCTGGTGGAGACCAAGGAGCACCAGCACGTCGTCTACATGGAGATCGAGGACGAGAGCATCCTGGTCAGCAATCCCACCAAGGCGTCCCAACTCGCCCACCGCTATGCGAAGATCCGCTCACAAGCCCTGAGTCCCGACGACTCGCTGAGCCTCATCGAGCGGTTGGCAGGAGAGAAGAACCCATGAGCAACGACACCCGCACCCTTCGGTGGTTCAAGTCGAGCTACAGCAATGACAGCGGCGGCGCGTGCCTCGAAGTCGCCTACGCCTGGCGCAAGTCGTCGTACAGCAACGACAGCGGCGGCAACTGCGTCGAGGTCGCCGCCTGCGCCTGTCACGGCGCGGAGGCGGGCGGGGCGGGTGGGGCCGCCGCGACCGTTCACGTACGCGACTCCAAGGACGTCGCGCTGCCGGGGCTCGCCGTGTCGGCGGGCGCGTGGGCGGCGTTCGTCGCGGAGACCGGCGGCGACCCTCGCTAGGACCAGACCCCCATCCCCAAGAAGTGTCGCAGTTCTACGTAAAACTGCGACACTTCTCCGACCGGGCACCCCTTCCCCGTCGGATCGCACACGTACGCAGAGGGAAGCAGCCCGGATGACCGAGAAGACCCGGCACATCCAGAACCCTCCCGCGCTGACGGCCGTCCACCGCGCGGTGCTCCAGGTCATGGCGGAGTACGGGCCGCGCAGGGTGCCCCGCGTCCAGGTCGCCGAACGCGCGGGCACCGACCGCCAGTTCCTGCGCCGCAACTGGCCCGACCGCGCCCGTCTCCATCACGACGCGGTCGCGAACGAGTTGCGGCGGCTGCTCTCCGTCGCCTCCGAGCTGGCCGACTTCTCCGACAACCCGACCGACGCCTGCTTCTCGATCCGGGTGATCGTGCGCGCGGCGCGCATGGTGCGCGAACACCCGGTGACGCGGGCGACGGCCCGTACGGCCCCCGACCTCCTGCGCTCCGCGTTCCTGCACACGGACACCGGGCTGCACGGCGTCGCCTGGGAGTGGTTCCAGCGCCTGCCCGTCGCCCGGCGGGCACCTTTCGACCGGGATGTCCTGGCGCTGACGCAGCTGCTGTTCACCGTGTCCCTCCCCTACGCCCTCACCCCGGACGACGTTCCGATCGCGGGCGAGGAGACCCGGAAAGAGCTGGACAGCCGACTCGACAGCGCGCTCCACATGTTCCTGCGGCGCACGCCCCGCTGCCCGGCGTGCGCGCCTGACCGACTCGCCTGACTCGCCCTCATGACAGGAGCGTTATGACCGACCGGTTCATCCACACAGTCGAGGTTCCCCTGGGCGACGGAAGCGACGAATCCGTTCGCGTCCAGATCCGGGAGGTGGACGAGGCCCTGGTCCGGGTGGGGCGGGGCGGCCGCTCCGTGGCGAGGGCCGAACGGTCGCTCGGGCAGATGCTCGACACGGTCCGCCCTGTGGCCGAGAGCTTCGTGGGGCGGTTCAAGGGACTCGCGAACGCGCCGGACGAGATCACGCTGCAGTTCGGGGTGTCCCTGTCCGCGGGAGCCGACGTGGTGATAGCCAGCACGGCGACAGCGGCGAACTTCTCCGTGACTCTGGCTTGGAACAGCCGTGATGCGGGTGAGGCCGACGCGCAGAATACGGACTGAGGCCGACACGGGCACGGACACGCATACGGGGTCGCGGGGGAGCGGAGTCCATGGTGACAGTGACGCACGGTCGGGACACCGGGGAGGCGGAACCGTCCCTGGTCGCGGCGACCGTACGGGTCAAGGGGCCGGACGGAACCATCGGCGGCGCGGGCTTTCTGGTCGCCCCCGATCTGGTGGTCACCTGCGCCCACGTAGTCTCGGACGCGCTGCGTCTGCGCCGGGAGGACCCGGTCGGGCCCGGCACCGCCGTCACGATCGACCTGCCGTTGGCGGGCAGCGGGGACGGCGTCGCGGCGGGTGACCACGAGGCCGAGGTCGAGCACTGGGTACCGATCAGGCCGGATCAGACCGGGGACGTCGCGGTACTGCGGACGCGGAACCCCGTCGCGGGGGCCCGGCCGCTGACCATGGCCGACACTCCACGCGGATTCTGGGGCCATGAGTCCCGCGCTGTCGGCTTCACCGACGACAACCCGGACGGCATATGGCACAGCGGCAGGTTCCGTGGCCCCACCGGTCAGGGGTGGATACAGCTCGCGCGGGACGACGGCGAGTCCGTGTACGTCCAGGGAGGATTCAGCGGCAGCCCGGTCTGGGACAGTGAACTCGGCTCCGCTGTCGGGATGATGGTCGCGGCGCAGCCTGTACGCGAGGCCCAGCAGGCATTCGTGCTGCCGGTGCGCACCCTGCTGGCGGACGTGCCCGGCCTCGCCCGGCTGGTGACTCCCACGAACCCGTTCCGCAGCCTGTCCACGTACCAGGAGGACGACGCGGACGTGTTCTTCGGCCGGAACGCCGACGTCGACCGGGTGGTCGACGCGCTGCACGGCGACCGGTCCACCGTCACCCTCTACGGCCCGTCCGGCTGCGGAAAGTCGTCGCTCGCGCGGGCCGGCGTGGTGCCTGCGCTGCGCCGGGAGGGCTATCTGGTGCTCCGGGTGAACGCCGTGCACTCCGCATCCGTACGGACGGCTCTCGCCACCGAGCTGTTCGAGGTCGCGCGGTCGGGGCGGTACGGCGCGCCTCGCGCCGACAACGCGGCCCAAGTGGATGGGTGGCTGGCCGAGTTGGGGCTCGCGGACACCGTGCACCGCGCACTGGGAACGGCGGCCGAGCGGGTCCTCGTCGTACTCGACCAGGCCGAAGCCCTGCTCGACCGCCCCGAGGACGTGACGCGCGACACCGCCGACCTGCTGTTTCCCGAGCGGAGCCGGAGCGGCCTGCGGGTCCTGGTCACCCTGCGGGCCGACTTCATGAACACGGCCCTGAACCACCCCGTTCTCGGCTCCGCCCTCAAACGCGGCCTGACGGTCCCCCTCACTCCCATGGCGGAGGACCAGCTCTTCGAAGTGATCACCGGGCCGGTCGCGCGCGTTCCGGGCGTGGAGTACGACCCCGGCCTCGACCAGCGCATCCTCGCCGACGCGGGCGCCGAACCGGGAGCCCTTCCGCTGCTCGGCTTCGTGCTGCACGAACTCTGGAAGGACATGACCGGCGGGCGGCTGCGCTCCACGGCGTACGACGACCTTCAGGGCGTCTCCGGCGCGTTGAGGCTGCACGCCGAGCACGCGTGGACGGCGTGCGTCGAGAGGGAACCGGGCGACAAGACCCGGGCCGAGGCGCTCCAGTTGCTGACCGGCCTCGTACGTGTCCTGCCGGGCAGCACGGTACCGCTCAGACGCCTGCTCACCCGGGAGGAGGCCGGTGAGACGCGCTGGCGGATCGCGACGGCCCTCGCCGACCGCCGCCTGCTCGTGCTGCACGGGGATGAGGAGCGGACGCAGAGTGTCGAACTCGCACACGAGGCGCTGATCAGCGTCTGGCCGACACTCGCCGAACAGGTGCGGGCCGACGCGGAGTTCCTCGCGGGCCGCGCGGAGCTGGCACACGACCTCGACCGCTGGAAAACGCAGGACAAGTCACCGCAGCTCCTCCCCCAGGCCCTCCACCTCGCGCTGCTGGACAGGCGGCTGCGCGACCGCGAGCCGGAACTGACGTCCGAGGAACGTCACTTCCTCGCCCTCGCCCGACGCCGCGACCGACTGCGCCGCAACGGCAGGCGCGCCACCTGGACGGCGGGCGTGATGGCGCTGGTCCTGGTCGCCGGGCTCAGCGTCTTCCTCACCCAGCAGTCGCGGGCCCGCGTGCAGCGGGCGGCCGAAGGGCGCTCCCGGGCGGTGGCCGTCCAGTCGGACACCTTGGCGGAAAGCAACCCCGTCCAGGCCGCGCTGGCCGCGATCGACGCGTACGAGATCGCCCCCACGAAGGAGGCCCGCAGCGCCCTGTTGCGCCGCTACATGGCACTGCGGGGCGCTGCGTGGACGCTGTCCGGGGCGCAGGGCGAGATCGCGCACACCGCCATGAGCGGGGACGGCAGGGTGACCCTGGTGACGTCGGACCGGGGCCGCGCCACCCTGTTCGTGCGTTCGGCCGGGGGCCGGGTCCGGCTCGAACAGCTCAGGCTCGGCGGCAACGCGGAGGCGCCCGTGATCAGCGCGGACGGCAGCACGATCGCGTATCTGCGCGACAGCGACTGGAAGGTGTTCTGGTCCAAGGTCACGCCCTCCGGGAAGAAGCTCGTGGGAGCATGGCACCAGCTCAGTGCCGCACTCAAGGACGTGTCCGCGGGCGTCCAGGATCTCGACACGAAGGTCATGGCGCTCTCCTCGAACGGGCATCGGCTCGTCAGCGTCCCGGCTGCGGACACGAAGAAGCCGCCGAAGGTATGGGATCTGGCGACGGGGCGGGTACGGACTCTGCCTGAACGGGTCCGGGGGCTCACGGACGTCTGGTTCGGCCCGGACGCGAACACGATCGTGGCCACGCGGGACACCGGGAGCACCGCGCATCCCACGCCCTCTGTGGTGGCGGTCGACGTCCGGACCGGCAGGATGCGCACGCTGGCCCCGTACACGGGCTCGGCCGCGAACGCCACCGTGTCGACCGACGGCAGTCTGGTGGTCGCGTGCCGAGAGACCGATCACGGGAGCGACGACTGGAGCGCGCACTACCGCGCAGTCCGCGTGTCGGACGGCGCCGTGCTCCGCACGTACACGGACAAGGGCAACTGTGGCTCGGTCGCCGTCGACGCGTCGGGCACGCGCGCCGCGCTGTATGACGCGGACGACTCCGACTGGGTACTGCTCGACATCCGGCACGGCGGAAAGGCCCAGCGCTTCCTCGCCCCCTCCCCTTCGACCAACAGCCTTGTGACCGACGCCCCTCAGCTTCCGCTGCTCGGGGCATCGGATCCCGTCTTGGTCGTGCCGGGTTCCGTCGCGGTGACCGCGTGGCAGATGGATCAGGAGGGGCCCCAAGCCTCGACCAGCCCGGTCCTCTTCGACCACGGGACCAAGATGGTTCTCCGCACGGGCAAGCGAAGCGAAACGCTGAACGTCGCGCAGACCGAAGGCGACCAGCGGACGCTCGCCTCGGCGAAGGCCGGGGCCGTCACGGAGGGCAGCGACACATCGCAACTCGAGGTCAACCCGGCGGAAACGCTCGTGGCGGACGTCGCGAAAGGGAACGTCGTCACGGTGCGTGCTCTGCCCTCGCTGCGTCGCGTGGCCGCGTTCACCACGCGGAAGCCGCCCAAAGGCAAGAAGAACGCAGCGGACTCGCTCTCCTTCACGTTCCTCGACGACGACCAGATCGTCACGGCCTCGGGCACACAGATGGAGGTGTGGGACGCGCGGACGGGCAAACGGCTGTACCGGCCCGTCGACCTGTCCCGCCTGCGGCTGACGTCCGTGAGCGACCCCTCGTACGCGGTCGGTCGGCACCGGGAGCACGGTTATGTGGCGGTCACCGTCGCCGGAGATCCCGCCATCCACGCCGTCGACCCGCGCACCGGCAAGGAGAACAAGCGCCTTCGCATACGCCTCAACCGCGACCTCGAAGCGGCGGTGTTCCTGAGGAACCAGAACTACATCGCCGTGATGACGGTGGGAGGGATGGTGGAGCTGTGGTCCGCGCCGCCGGGGCGACCGGCGAGGCGGACCGCCGGGCCGTTCGGGCCGTTGACGACGCCAGGCACATGGGCGGCGGGCGGCTTCGGGAAGACCGGATTCTTTCTGGCGAACGACATGGCCATTCGCTTCTACAAGGCGGACGACCCCGCATACCGCGACTGGTACGACTTCGGGCGTCCCTCGAGCGAATCCGGGGATTCGCTCGACTTCGTCGCGACCGCCAGGGGTGGCACGGCACTGCTGGTGGTCTCGGAGAACGGCGGCCGGTCGACGCTGCTCCGGCTCGACCCCGCCCGGTGGAAGCGCGCCCTGTGCGGTCAACTCGGCCGCGATCTCACCCCCGGCGAGCGAGGCGGCCTGCCCGGCACACTGCCCGAGCACCCCTGCGGCCGGTGAATCCGCTGTGCCCCTCACGGCCGGGGCGGCAACGCCAGCCCCCACGCCCCCGCCCGCACCGCCCACGTGCGGCGCCGCACCGGGCCCGTGACCACCGCGTCCGCGCGGTAGCGGAAGTCCGCGCCGGTCACCGTGACCGTGCGGGCATCGGCGTGGAGCGGGGAAGGGGGCGGGGCCGTGCCGGGGGCCGTCAGGGCCGGGTGCACCTCGACGCGGGCGTAGCCGGTACGGGCGGCCGGGCCCACGGAGACGCCGGCGACCGGGTGGTCGAGGTCGGCCAGGGTGACGCCGTCCGCCTCCACCCTCAGCCGGGTCGGTGCCGCGTCGTCCGGGGCGGCGGCGCGCGCCGGGCGGGCCGTGAAGCCACGGACGAGCGAGCGGCAGGTGCTCAGCCACGGGTGCGCAGGCGGGGAGGCGGGGCGTGCGGCACCCCGCCCGTCCCGCAGCGGCGGAATCGTGAGGCCGCCGAGGACCACCCCGTCGCTGTCGTCGACCAGCAGGTCCATGCGGCGCTCCGCCCCGTCGAGCACCGCACGCGCCGCCGCCACCGCGCCCGTGGGCACGCCGAGCGAACGGGCCAGCGAGACCGCGCCGCCCACCGGAACCATGGAGAGCACCGATCCGGCCAGGTCACGCTCGCGGTGCAGGAGCGAGACGACCCTCAGCAGCGCTCGGTCGTCGCCGACCACCACGGGGCGCCGCTCCCCCCGCTTGGCCAGCGCTTTCGCCCATTCCTCCGGGCCGTCCGGCAGGCAGAGCCGGACGGTGGCGCCCGCGCACAGCACGTCCTTCGCGATCCGTACCGACTCGCCGTCCGCACGCCGCGCGGCGGGGTCCACGATCATCAGGAGCTGCCGCGACAGCCCGTCGCCCACACGCTCAGCCGACCGGTCCGGACGATCCAATGGCGCCACCTCGGCCTTGCCTCACTTCCTCGGGTAGCATCTTTGTGCAAGAGCCCCTTGCGCTATTGCGCCAGGGGCTTCGTCTATTCCGGGGCACCCCGAGGCTCACCAGGGCACCACCGTCGCACGGCGGCCGCGCCCCTGACCTTGGACATGCCCCGCCCGGAAGGGGTGTACGCCTGTGCCCGCACTTGTGCTGCTCGGTGCTCAGTGGGGTGACGAAGGCAAGGGAAAGGCCACCGACCTGCTCGGTGGCTCCGTGGACTACGTGGTGCGTTACCAGGGCGGCAACAACGCCGGTCACACGGTCGTCGTAGGCGACCAGAAGTACGCGCTGCACCTCCTCCCTTCCGGGATCCTCTCCCCGGACTGCACGCCGGTCATCGGCAACGGCGTCGTCGTCGACCCGTCGGTCCTGCTCTCCGAGCTGAGCGGTCTGAACGAGCGCGGCGTCGACACGTCCAAGCTGATGATCAGCGGCAACGCGCACATCATCACGCCGTACAACGTGACCGTCGACAAGGTGACGGAGCGTTTCCTCGGCAAGCGCAAGATCGGGACCACCGGGCGCGGCATCGGGCCGACGTACGCGGACAAGATCAACCGCGTCGGCATCCGCGTGCAGGACCTCTACGACGAGTCGATCCTCCAGCAGAAGGTCGAGGCGGCCCTGGAGGTCAAGAACCAGCTGCTCACCAAGCTCTACAACCGCCGCGCCATCGAGGCGAACCAGGTCGTCGAGGAGCTGCTCGGCTACGCGGACCAGATCAAGGGCTACGTCGCCGACACCACGCTGATCCTCAACAACGCGCTCGACGACGGCAAGGTCGTCCTCTTCGAGGGCGGCCAGGGCACGCTGCTCGACATCGACCACGGCACGTACCCCTTCGTCACCTCCTCCAACCCGACCGCGGGCGGCGCCTGCACGGGCGCCGGTGTCGGCCCGACGAAGATCAACCGCGTCATCGGCATCCTGAAGGCGTACACGACGCGTGTCGGCGCGGGCCCGTTCCCGACCGAGCTGTTCGACCAGGACGGCGAGGACCTGCGCCGCATCGGCGGCGAGCGCGGCGTGACCACGGGCCGCGACCGGCGCTGCGGCTGGTTCGACGCGGTCATCGCCCGGTACGCGACCCGCGTCAACGGCCTGACGGACTTCTTCCTCACCAAGCTCGACGTGCTGACCGGCTGGGAGCAGATCCCGGTCTGTGTCGCGTACGAGATCGACGGCAAGCGCGTCGAGGAGCTGCCGTACTCGCAGACCGACTTCCACCACGCGAAGCCGGTGTACGAGATGCTGCCGGGCTGGTCCGAGGACATCACCAAGGCGAAGACCTTCGCCGACCTGCCGAAGAACGCGCAGGCGTACGTGAAGGCCCTTGAGGAGATGTCGGGCGCGCCGATCTCGGCGATCGGTGTCGGCCCCGGCCGGGACGAGACGATCGAGATCAACTCGTTCCTGTAGCCGTACCGAGCAGTGAGCCGGTGAGCCCCGGTCCGCCACCCGCGGACCGGGGCTCGCCGCCGTTCAGCCCAGGCCCAGCGTCTTGCGGTGTTCCCGCCAGCGGTCGAGCAGGCCGCCCAGTTCGCTCTCCATGAACTCGAAGAACGCCAGGGTCTCGCCGAGGCGCCGGCCCGCCGGGGTGTCGGCGCCGAGGCTGTCGACGCCTTCCCGCAGCGCGTCCTGCCAGCGCCGGATGACGGCGTCCCGGCTGGTGAGGGCCTCGTACCACTGGTTGCTGTGGACCCGGAAGAGGTCGCGCCGGGTGCCGGGCTCGCGCTCGCGGGTGACCATGTGCTGCTGCACGAGGTAGCGCACACCGCCGGAGACCGCGGCCGGGCTGACCTGGAGCCGCTCGCCCAGTTCGGCCGCGGTGAGCGTCCCGTCGTCACTGGCGAGCAGCGCCGCGAAGATGCGGGACGGCATCCGGGGCATCCCCGCCTCGACCAGCTGCCCGGCGAACCGCTCGATGAACCGGGAACCGTTCTCCGTACCTGTGGTGCCTGCGTCCTCGTTGCCTACGTCCTCCATGCCCATGAGTTTATACGGTTCCTTAACTTCACAAATTTGTGAAGTCCACGTACCTTCAGAATCATGACGAAGGCAATCACGGTCTCCGGACTTCACAAGTCGTTCGGCGGGACCCACGCCCTCGACGGCCTCGACCTCGACGTCGAGACCGGCGAGGTGCACGGCTTCCTCGGGCCGAACGGGGCCGGGAAGTCCACCACCATCCGGGTCCTGCTCGGACTGCTGCGAGCCGACTCCGGGGCCCTCCGGCTGCTCGGCGGCGACCCCTGGTCCGACGCCGTCGAGCTGCACCGCAAGGTCGCGTACGTCCCCGGCGACGTCACGCTGTGGCGCAACCTCAGCGGCGGCGAGGTCATCGACCTGTACGGGCGCCTTCGCGGCGGCCTCGACACCCAGCGCCGCGCCGAACTCATCGAGCGCTTCGAACTCGACCCGACGAAGAAGGGCCGTACGTACTCCAAGGGCAACCGGCAGAAGGTCGCCCTCGTCGCGGCCTTCGCCGCCGCCGACGTCGACCTGCTCATCCTCGACGAGCCCACCTCCGGGCTCGACCCGCTGATGGAGGAGGTCTTCCAGGCCTACGTACGGGAGGCCGCGCGCGAGCGCGGGCAGACCGTGCTGCTCTCCTCGCACATCCTCAGCGAGGTCGAGGAGCTCTGCGACCGCGTCAGCATCATCCGCAAGGGCCGCACCGTCGAGAGCGGATCGCTGGCCGACCTGCGCCACCTCACCCGCACCAGCGTCAACGCCGAACTCGCCGACGCCCCCGACGGCCTGGGCGGCCTGGGCGGCCTGCCCGGCGTCCACGCCCTCTCCGTCGACGGCCACCGCGTCCGGCTCCAGGTCGACACGGACAAACTGGACGCGGTGCTGCGCTCGCTCACCGCGTCCGGCGTACGGTCCCTGACCAGCACGCCACCGACCCTGGAAGAGCTGTTCCTGCGCCACTACCAGGAGGACGGTTCCAGCGGCGCGGCGGCGGTGGCACGATGACCACGCTCGCGGGCACCGGCCCGCTCGTGAGGTTCGCGCTGCGCCGCGACCGCCTGATGATCCCGCTGTGGATCTCCCTCGTCGCGCTGACCCTGATCACCTCGCCGAGGACGCTCAAGGGCATCTACTCCACACCCGCCGACCGCGCCGACCTCCTGGCCACCATGCGGACCAACAGCTCGCTGCGCGCCCTGTACGGACCGGCGCTCAGCGACTCGCTCGGCGGCCTGGCCGTGTGGCGCGTCGGCGCGTGGGGCGCCCTGTTCGCGGGGGCGATGAGCCTGCTGATCGTCGTACGGCACACCCGTGACGAGGAGGAGAGCGGCCGCCAGGAGATGGTGTCGGCGGCGATGGTCGGACGCCGCGCGCCCCTCACGGCCGCGCTGCTCACCGCGCTGGTCGCCAACGCCACGGTCGCGCTGCTCATCGCGGCCGGGATGACGGTGACCGCCGGGGACGGCTTCGCGGGCGCCCTCGCGCTCGGCCTCGCGACCGGCGGGACCGGCATGGTGTTCGCCACGCTCGCCGCGATCGTCGCCCAGTTCACCGAGAGCGCGCGGCTGGCCCGTGGCGTGAGCGCGGGCCTGCTCGGCGCGGCGTTCGTGCTGCGCGCGGCCGGGGACGCGGGCACGGCCGACGCCTCCTCGCCCCTGACCTGGGCCTCGCCGATCGGCTGGCTGGAGAACGTGCGCGCCTACGCCGGTGAGCGCTGGTGGGTGCTGCTGCTGTTCGTGGCGGCCGTCGCGGCGCAGGGGGCGGTGGCGTACGCACTGACCGGGCGCCGGGACGTCGGCATGAGCTTCCTGCCGAGCCGTCCGGGCCCGGCCGCCGGGCGGCTCGGATCGGCGGGCGCACTCGCCTGGCGGCTGCAGCGCGGCGCCGTCATCGGCTGGTCCCTGTCCTTCCTCGCCTCCGGGGCCGCACTCGGCGGGGTGACGGCAGGCGCGACCGACCTGGTCGGCGACAACCAGGCGACCCGCCGGATGATCGAGCGCATGGGCGGCCAGTCGGGCCTCACCGACGCGTTCCTGTCCGCCATGGTCGGCCTGCTCGGCATGGTCGCGGCGCTGTACGTGGTCCAGTCGGTGCTGCGGATGCACGGCGAGGAGACGTCGGGGCGGGCGGAGCCGGTGCTGACCGGGGCGGTGGGCCGCGTCCGCTGGGCCTCGGGCCATCTGGTGATCGCGTTCGCGGGGGCGGTGCTCATCATGCTCCTGGGCGGCCTGGGCCTGGCGGCGGGCTACGGCCACGGACTCGGCCCGATCCTCGGGGCCTGCCTGGTCCAACTCCCCGCGATCTGGACGCTCGGCGGCCTCGCGGTGCTGCTGTACGGGGCGACGCCCCGCGCGGCGATGGCGGCGTGGGGCGTCGCGGGCGCGGTGCTGCTCCTCGGCTGGCTCGGCCCGGCCCTGAAGGTGCCGCAGTCGGTGATGGACCTCTCCCCGTTCGGGCACCTGCCGAAGCTGCCGGGGGGTGGAATGGCCTGGAGCCCGGTGGTGCTGCTCACGGTGGTGGCCGTGGGGTGCGTGGGGGCGGGGGTCGCGGGGGTGCGGCGGCGGGATACGGCGGGGTGACGATGCGAGGTGGGCTCCGCCCGGGGTGGGCGAAGCCCGCCGGCCTCAGCGGACGTACTGCTTGAGCTGCTCGGTGTCCAGTTCGATACCTACGGGATCAGGGAGGCAGACTCGCTCGCCGAAGTGCGCGGTGTGGACGTCCCGGTACTCGGCACGTTCCACGTCCGGCTTGCTGTGCATGACCACCGCGCCCGCGTCCCGATCCACCTGCAGATATACGGGGATGTCCGCGGCGGCATCCGCCGCCTTCTTGGTCCCGATCCGTCCGTCGATGAACTCCAACCTGACGGTGCCCTCGGTCTCCTTCCCGGTGAACGCGGCGATCTTCTCGAACTCCTCCACCGACATCTGGGTGTGGGCCGTGCGCTCTGCCACAACCGTCATGGTGCCCTCCTTTCAAGGCGGGCACCACTGTGTCCAGGCATATGCGCGTACGCGCCGCGTTCGATGGCCCATCATCCGTTCGAGCGAGCGCAGAATCGTCACCCCACCTCGACGGACAACGTCTCCACCCCCCGGATCACGAAGTTCGGCTTGCGCACCGGCTCCGCCGCGAGCCGCAGCGTAGGCGCCCGCGTGAGCAACGCCCGCATGGACGCCGCGAGTTCGATACGGGCCAGCGGGGCGCCGATGCAGTAGTGGATGCCCGCCGAGAAGGAGAGGTGCGGGTTGTCGCGGCGGGTCAGATCGAGGCGGGACGGGTCCGCGAAGACCGCCGGGTCGTGGTTGGCCGCGCCGAACAGGAGCGCCACCTCCGAGCCGACGGGGATCGTCTGCCCGGCCACCTCGATCTCGTCGAGCACCCAGCGTTCGAAGAGCTGGAGCGGAGTGTCGTAGCGCATCAGCTCCTCCACCGCCGACGGTACGAGGCCGTGGTCCGCGCGGAGCGCCGCCAGCTGGTCCGGGTGGCGGAACAGGGCCCACCAACCGTTCACGGTGGCGTTGACCGTGGCCTCGTGACCGGCGTTCAGGAGCAGGACGCACGTCGAGATCAGCTCTTGTTCGGTGAGGCGGTCGTCGTCCTCGTCGTGCGCGGCGATGAGGGCCGAGATCAGGTCGTCGCCGCCGGATGCGGTGCGGCGGGCCGCGATCAGCTCCCTCAGGTAGTCCGAGAATTCGGCCGAGGCCCGGACCGCCGCGCGCGCCGTCTCGTCCGACGGGTTGAGCTCGTACATGCCGCAGATCGCCGCGGACCACGGGCGCAGGAGCGGGCGGTCGGCGTGCGGGATGCCGAGCATCTCGGCGATCACGGCGACCGGGAGCGGCTCGGCGACCGCCGTGAGCAGGTCCCCGCCGCCGTCCGCGACGAGATCGGCGACCAGGTCGGCGGCGAGCTTGTCCACGTAGGGGCGGAGCCGGTCGACCGTGCGCGGGGTGAAGGCCCTGGAGACCAGGCGGCGGATGCGGGTGTGGTCCGGCGGTTCGAGGTCGAGCATGCCGTGGTCGTTGAGAGTGTGGAACGGCTCGTGCTCGGGCGGCGGAGCGGCGCGGCCGAAGTCCTCGTGGGCGTAACGGTGTCGGTAGGTGCGGCCGAGGCGGCGGTCGCGCAACAGGGCGGACACGTCGGCGTGGTGCGGGACCAGGTACTGGTTCGTGGGGCCGAACCAGTGCACCCTGCCCGCCTCGCGCAGGGCCGCGTAGGCGGGGTACGGGTCGGCGAGGAAGGCGGGTGACCAGGGGTCGAAGCGGGCGGTGGTTGCCATGCGGCGACGCTACTGGCCTGCCAGCCGGGCGGGAACATGCCCACGGGCCCGGAATGCGCCGCCTCTTGGCGGGCGTGGGGCTCGTCGTGGCCGGTCGCGCCGTCCCCCCGCGCCCCTGCGATGCGACGCGTCGTCCGCGTCACCCCGGAGTGACCAGCCGCGCCTCGTACGCGTACACCGCCGCCTGCGTCCGGTCCCGAAGCCCCAGCTTCACCAGCACCCGGCTCACATGCGTCTTGATCGTCGACTCCGCCACCACGAGCCGCGCCGCACCACCAGCCGACCACCCGCACCTCACCACCAGCCGACCACCCGTATCACCGTCGGACCAGCCACCGGCCCCCGTCACCAGGCCAGTTGGGCGATCTCCTCCGCCACCACCGCGCACGCGTCCGCCGCCGGGTCGATCAGCGGGAAGTGGCCGACGCCCTCCAGGAACGTCACGCCCACCACCTCTCCCGCCCTGGCCGCGGCGTCCGCGTACGCCTCGGCCACCGTGTGCGGCACCGTGGTGTCGGTGCGGCCCTGCACCAGGGCCGTCGCGATGCCCGTCGGCAGGAGCAGGGACGGGTCGGCGTACGGACGGCGGGAGGTGAACAACTCCGTCTCCCCGCCCAGGAGTTGCGCGCTCGCTCCCCCGCACACCCCCAGCTCCTGCGACAGCGCGAAGTCCGCGATCGGGGCGAGCGCGACCACGCCGCGCAGCGCGGGCGGCGCCGCGGTCCGCCACGGCGCGTCCTGCGGCAGCACGTGCCGGGCGGCCGCCCACAGCGCGAGCTGGCCGCCCGCCGAGTGCCCGGTGACGACCGTGCGGCGCACGTCCGCCGCCGGAAGGTGCTCGGTGGCGAGTTCGGGCAGCGCGTCCAACGCCGCCGCCACGTCGTCGAAGGTCTCCGGCCACCGCCCCGCGACCGGGCCGCCGCCACCCTGGCGCGGCACCGCCGCCCCCTGTGCGGGCGCACCCCCCGCACCCCGCCGGTACTCGACGCTGGCCACCGCGAACCCGCGCCGCGCGAGGAAGTCCGCGAACGGGCTCACATGCTGCCGGTCGTACGGCGCGCGCCAGGCGCCGCCGTGCAGGACCACGACGAGCGGGGCGGTCGGGACGCCGCTCCTCGGCGCGTAGAAGTCGATCACCTGATCAGGGTGATCCCCGTACGCCGCGGTGACGTCCGGCGGCACGGCGGGGTGCGAGAAGGCCGACGCCTCCTCGGCCGCGTCGCGTGCGGCGGACTCCTCCGGCGATTCCTCCGGCATACTCCAACCTCTCGGCAGCTCAACGGTATTGCGGACACCAGCGGTTCGCGGTGATCGCAGGGGGCGGGTAAGCGGACGCTACCAGGCCCACGACGTGCACCGACACGCACAGTGACCGAACAAACGGTCCTGCTGTTCCGTTAATCTGCGCCCATGAACCGTGCGCCCGAACACCGCGCGCCAGGACCCGGCACACTCCGACCCGGCGGCCGCACCGCCCGGGTCCGCGCGGCGGTCCTCGACGCCGTGGGCGAGGCGCTGGCCGAGCACGGGTTCGACCGGCTCGACCTCGCCGACATCGCGCGCCGCGCCGAGGTCGGCAGGACCACCGTGTACCGGCGGTGGGGCTCGCCCGCCGGGCTCGTCGCGGACCTGCTCGCGCAGATGACGACGGAGTCGCCGCCGCGCACCGGGAGCGGGACCAAGGCCGGGAGCGGGACCGGGGCCGGGGCCGGGAGCGGGACCGGGGCCGGGGCCGGGGCCGGGAGCGGGTCACTGCACGGCGATCTGAGCGCCGGCGCGCGGCTGGTGCGCCGGGCCCTGACGGACGCCCGCCAGGGGCCCCTGTTCCGCGCCGCGATCGCGGCGGCCACCTGCGACCGGCGCACCGCCGATGCGCTGCGCCGGTTCTGCGAGGTGCGGGTCGCCGAATGGGCGCCGACCGTCGAAGCGGCCGTCGCCCGGGGGGAGTTACCCGTCGGCACGGACGCGGCTGAGGTCGTACGGGCCGTGTCCGCGCCCCTGTACCACCGGATGCTGACGACCGGGACCGCGCCCACCGAGGAGGACGCGGCCCGCGCCGTCGACGCCGCCGTGGCCGCCGCCGCGGCGGGCGTCTACGTCAGCCGGACCAGCGAGGTCAGCTGAGTTCGCGCGCGAGCACCCGCGCCGCGCGCTCCACGTCCCCGAACCCCAGGTACAGCGGCGTGAACCCGAACCGCAGCACGTCCGGCGCCCGGAAGTCCCCGACCACGCCCGCCGCGATCAGCCGCGCCATGACGTCACCGGCGTCGTCGCACCGCAACGCCACCTGGCTGCCCCGCTCCCCGTGCGCGAGCGGCGTCATGACCTCGACCCGGCCGTCCGGCACGTACGCCTCGACGCACTCCAGGAAGAAGTCGGTCAGGGCGAGGGACTTGGCCCGTACGGCGTCCACGGACACATCCGGGCGGTCCCACACCTCAAGGGCCGCCTCCAGGGCGAGCATCGAGAGGATGTCCGGGGTGCCGACCCGCCCGCGCACGGCCCCGTCCGCGGCCTCGTACTCGGGGCGCATGCCGAACGGCTCGGCGTGCGAGTTCCAGCCGGGCAGCGGCGAGTCGAAGGCCGCCTGGCGGTCCCGGCGCACGTACAGGTACGCGGGCGAACCCGGGCCGCCGTTCAGGAACTTGTACGTGCACCCCACCGCCAGGTCCACGCCGTGCTCGTCGAGGCCGACGGGCAGCGCGCCCGCGCTGTGGCACAGGTCCCACACGCCGACCGCCCCGGCGGCGCGGACCGCCGCCGTCAGGCCGGGCAGGTCGTGCAGGCGGCCCGTGCGGTAGTCGACGTGGTTGAGCAGGACCGCCGCCGTACGCGGGCCGAGGGCGCCGGGCACGTCCGCCGGTGCCACCGCGCGCACCCGGCAGCCGGTCATCCGCGCCGCCGAGGAGGCGATGTACCCGTCGGTGGGGAAGGTGGCCGCGTCGACGAGAATCTCGTCCCGCCCGTCGGGAGCCATCCGGACCGCCGCCACAAGTGCTTTGAAAACATTGACACTTGTCGAGTCGCCGACCACGATCTGCCCGGCCGCCGCGCCCACGAGCGGCGCGATGACGTCACCGATCCGCTCGGGCGCGGTCCACCACCCGGACTCCGTCCACGACCGGATGCGCAGCTCGCCCCACTGGCGCCGCACGACGTCCTCGACCCGTCCGGGAACGTTGGCGGGCAGCGCGCCCAGCGAGTTCCCGTCGAGGTAGACGGCAGTGGCGGGGGTAGTGGCAGGGGCGGGGGCAGGGGTAGTGGCAGGGGCAGGGGTAGTGGCAGGGGGAGTCGTGGCGGCGGCGTCGAGGACGAAGGCGTCGCGCACGGCGGCCAGCGGGTCGGCCGCGTCGAGCTCCCGGGCCCGCTGCGTGAAATCAGACATGGGACCTCGCCGTCCACAGCTCGGGGAACACGTTCTTGCGCGCGCGCCGCTCCAGCCACGCCACACCGGCGGAGCCGCCCGTACCGGCCTTGGAGCCCATCGCGCGGCGCGTCGCCACCAGGTGGTCGTTGCGCCATCGCCACACCAGCTCGGCGACGTCCGTCAACGCCTCGCCTAGACGGGCCAGTTCGTCGTTCTCGTCGCCCGCGTACAGGGCGGTCCACACGGCTTCCACCTCGGGTGACGGCTCGTAGCGCCGCGACACGTCACGGTCGAGGACCGGGCGCGGCACGGGGTGGCCGCGGCGCGCCAGCAGGCGCAGCACCTCGTCGTACAGGCTCGGCTCGTGCAACGCCTTCTCCAGCTCGGCGTGGACGCGGGGCGCGCCGCGGTGCGGCACCAGCATCGACGCCGACTTCTCGCCGAGCAGGAACTCCATCCGCCGGTACATCGCCGACTGGAAGCCGCTGCCCTCGCCGAGCGCGGCGCGGTAGGAGTTGAACTGGGCCGGGGTGAGCTGCCCCAGCGGCCGCCACGACGCGTTCAGCGCGTCCAGCTCGCGCACGGACCGCTTCAGGGCGGCGACGGCGCGCGGCACGTCGTCGGCGGCGAGCGCGCGGCTCGCGGTCTCCCACTCGTGCACGATGACGGTGAACCACAGCTCCATCACCTGGGTGGTGACCAGAAAGACCATCTCGCCGGGGTCGTCCGAGCGAGGGTGCTGGAGGTGGGTGAGCACGTCCGCCTGTACGTAGTCCTCGTACGGCGTGGTGCCCGCGAAGTCGAGATGCGGTGTGGCGGGCGCTTCCGCCTCGTGATCCGCCTGGGACATCGCTGTCTCCTGTTGTGTACTCCGGGTAGCGGTCCGCCCTGCCGATACCGGCACGGGGCCCCGGTCCCCAACGGCACATCCTCCGCAATAGTCCCCCGAAACGGCAAGGCCCGCCTGGTCACAGGCGGGCCTCGGCACACAGCGGTGAGGGCTCCTAGCCGAGCGTCTGCGCGGCCACCGGCGAGGAGTCCTTGAGGAACTGCGTGCAGCGCTCGTACTCCTCCTGCTCACCGATCGCGCCGGCGGCCCGCGCCAGGGCGTGCAGGGCGCGCAGGAAGCCGCGGTTGGGCTCGTGCTCCCACGGCACCGGGCCGTGGCCCTTCCAGCCGCTGCGGCGCAGCGCGTCGAGGCCGCGGTGGTAGCCGGTCCTGGCGTACGCGTACGACTCGACGACGCTGCCCCGCTCGAACGCCTCGTCGGCCAGCTGCGCCCAGGCCAGCGAGGACGTCGGGTGCTTGGCCGCGACGTCCGCCGGAGGCGTGCCGCCCGCGAGCAGCTCGCGGGGCTCGGGGTCGTCGGGCAGGTGCGTGGGGGGCGGTCCCCCGAGCAGGTTCTCGTGAAGGGTCATGGGGTCCAGTGTGCCCCGCCGCGCGGGCGGGAAGCGCGGGCGGGGCCACTTGATCCGCGGGCGTCGACCCGCGGGCGGGACTACTTGATCCGCGTACCGGTCGAGCGCAGGTTCTCGCATGCCTGGACGACACGGGCGGTCATCCCGGCCTCGGCCTTCTTGCCCCACACGCGCGGGTCGTACGTCTTCTTGTTGCCGACCTCGCCGTCGACCTTCAGGACGCCGTCGTAGTTCTCGAACATGTGGCCCGCGATCGGGCGGGTGAAGGCGTACTGGGTGTCGGTGTCGAGGTTCATCTTCACGACGCCGTTCTCCAGCGCGGTCGTGATCTCCTCCAGCGTGGAGCCGGAGCCGCCGTGGAAGACGAAGTCGAACGGCTTGGAGCCGGCCGGCTGACCGTACTTCGCGGCGACGCCGTCGTTCAGCTCCTTGAGCAGGTCGGGGCGCAGGACGACGTTGCCCGGCTTGTACACGCCGTGGACGTTGCCGAACGAGGCGGCGAGCAGGTAGCGGCCGTTCTCGCCGAGGCCGAGCGCCTCGGCGGTGCGCAGGGCGTCGTCGACGGTGGTGTAGAGGTTGTCGTTGATCTCGTGCGAGACGCCGTCCTCCTCACCGCCGGTGGGGGTGATCTCGATCTCCAGGATGATGTGCGCGGCCTTGGCCTTGGCGAGCAGTTCCTGGGCGATGGAGAGGTTGTCGGCGAGCGTCTCGGCCGAGCCGTCCCACATGTGCGACTGGAACAGCGGGAGGCCGCCGTCCTGGACGCGCTTGGCGGAGATGTCGAGCAGCGGGCGTACGTAGCCGTCCAGCTTGCCCTTGGGGCAGTGGTCGGTGTGGAGCGCGATCTTGTTCGGGTAGCGTTCGGCGACGACGTGCGCGAACTCGGCGAGCGCGACGGCGCCCGGCACCATGTCCTTCACGCCCTGGCCCGACAGGTACTCGGCGCCGCCCGTGGAGATCTGGATGATGCCGTCGGACTCGGCCTCCGCGAAGCCCTGCAGGGCGGCGTTGAGGGTCTGCGTCGACGAGACGTTGATGGCCGGGTAGGCGAACTTCCCCGCCTTGGCCCGGTCGAGCATCTCGTTGTACTGGTCCGGGGTTGCGATGGCCATCTGGCGTCTCCTCGTAAAGCGCGGGATGTGCGGGTGCGGGTCGTCGTGGCTCTGGCGGCTCCGGCGGCTCTCTGCCTCCGGCGACCCTCACCGAGCGTCAAGGGGTGACATCATCGTCGGCCCCATCTTCCCAGACTTGGGCGAATGCTCCAGTCCGGGGGAGGGCCCGGCCGGGCGGGCCCAAGGGCCCGAACCTCAGTCGAGGCCGAGCTCGTCCTTGGAGAACGCGAAGCGGTACGGCACCCCGGCGCCCTCGGTGATCTTCTCGGCGGCGCCGGTCGCCCGGTCCACGATGGTGGCCACGGCGACGACCTCGGCGCCCGCCTCGCGCACCGCCTCGACGGCGGTCAGCGGAGAGCCGCCGGTGGTGGAGGTGTCCTCGACGACCAGGACCCGGCGGCCCTTGATGTCCGGGCCCTCCACGCGTCGCTGCATGCCGTGCGCCTTGGCGGCCTTGCGGACGACGAACGCGTCCAGGCGCTTGCCGCGGGCGGCCGACGCGTGCAGCATCGCGCCCGCGACCGGGTCGGCGCCCATGGTGAGGCCGCCGACCGCGTCGTACTCCAGGTCGGCGGTCAGGTCAAGCAGCACCTGGCCGACGAGCGGGGCGGCCTCGCCGTCGAGGGTGACGCGGCGCAGGTCGACGTAGTAGTCGGCCTCGATGCCGGAGGACAGCGTCACCTTGCCGTGCACCACGGCCTTGTCCTTGATCTGCGTCAGCAGCGCGTCGCGCACGTCGTTCGTCGTCATGGCTATGAGCTTAAAGGCCGCCTTTCACAGCCTGCGCCAGGTCCAGGTGGCACCCGCCTCCAGCGGGTCGACCATGGTGACCAGGCGGGGGGTGGTGTTGAGGCCGTTCGGGGGGCCGGTCTGCGGTTCGACGCACACGGCCGCCTCCTGCTCGTCGTAGACGACGGCCCACTTCTCGCGGCTCGTGACGTTCAGGGAGAGCCGGCCGGGCCAGGTGAGGGTGACGTCCACGCCCTCGGGCATGCCGAAGCAGTCGTCCCAGGGGCCCGGCTTCGGGTCGATCCGGTGGCCGGTGGGCAGATGGTCGTCGCCGCGCTCCTCCTGCCAGGCCGGGGCGAAGTCGAGCGTCACGTCTTCGCTGTCGCCGCCCAGGTTGCGGTTGAACCAGGGGTGCCAGCCGAGCTGCGCCGGGAAGGAGTCCTTGGCCGTCTCGATGCCGAGCGACAGGCTCAGCGAGTCCTCGGTCAGGGCGACGGTCTGGGTGACGCGCCCGCGGTACGGCCAGGGGTCCGTCAGGTCGTACGTGAAGGATGCCTCGGTGGACGTCGCGTGCGCGGTGGTCCACTCGTGGTCGCGGGCGAAGCCGTGGATGGCGTGCGGCGGGGAGTTCAACGGCATCTGGTGGAGCTGCCCGCCGTCCAGGAACCGGCCGTCCCTGATGCGCCCGCACCACGGCGCCATCGGGAAGCAGCCGTAGCGCTCCCCCTGCCGCAGCAGCTCGGTCCCGGCGATCTTGAGGCTGCTCACCCGGCAGCCGTTCCCCGGCGCCACGGTCACTTCCGCGTCACCCGCGGTCAGCGTCGTCTCCTGTGTCGTCACGGCCCTGAGCCTAGGCCGTCTGCCGCGCGCAACACTCAGTGGTGTCAGTGGTGTCAGTGGTGTCAGTGGTGTCAGTGGTGTCAGTGGTGTCAGTGGTGTCAGTGGTGTCAGCGGCGTCTGCGCAGGGCGCGGCCGACGACGACCGCCGAGGCGAGGGCGAGGGCGGCGGCCGGGGCGACCCAGCGCAGGGTGGCGCCGCTCGGGCCGCCGTCCGGGGCGGGGGTCGGGGCGTAGCGGCCGCGGGGCGGGGCGTGGTCGACCTCCTCGGCGCTGCGGCCGATCATGGTGCGGCGGGCGTGCGCGGCGGCGGGTTCGGGCGGGAGTTCGTCGGTGTCGTACGGGTAGGGCTCCGCGTACTCGGTGTGGTCGCCGTACTCGGTGTGATCGTCGGCGGCGCCTTCGTCGTCGGAGGCCGGCGCGAGGGAGGGCGGGGGGACCTCCGTGTCGAAGACGGAGAGGTGCGGTTCCGACCGCGCGTCGGGCTCATCGTCCGGCCCGGCGTCCGGCTCGTCGACCGGCTCCGGCGAGGTGCCGGTGTCGTCGCCCCCCGTCTCGGACGTGCCCCGTGCCTCGTCCGTCTCCCGCGTCTCGCCTGACTCCTCCGACTCCTCCGACTCCTCCGGCTCCTCCGGCTCCTCCGGCTCTTCCGACTCCTCCGGCTCCTTCATGTCGTCGGGGTCCGAGCCCGGTTCCTGGCCGGCCGCGCCGAGGTTGCCCGCGAAACGGTTCAGCAGGCGGTGGGCGGCGGATTCCACGGCTTTTGGGGGGAGCTCGGCGATCCGGCCGTCGCCCGACGCGGTGCCGATGAAGGTGAGCGCGGAGCCGCCGTTGGTCGCGGCGACCCGGGCGGTCAGGGAGAACGTGACGGTTCCGGTGCCGCGGGCCTCGGTGCCGTCGCCGGTGACCGCGAACGTGCCGTCGGGGGCGGGGGTGACGGTGACCGTGCCGCGGTACGTGATGGCGTGCCCGGCGACGCGGACCTTGAGGCGACCGCCGTCGCCGGACGCGTCGCGCTGGAAGCCGGGGACGGCCCGCGCGACCCGGAGGGGGTCGCACAGCACGGCCCGTAGGGCTTCTGCCGGCACCGGAACGAACACCTCATGCTCCATGTGACCCGACCCTACCGAGACGGTCGGGAACGTGTCTGCCCATTCACCGTCGCGGGTCGCGATCACGGCACGGCGGCGGGCCGTGCGTGGCTGATCTGATCACGCGGTTCCCCGCTCCCCTGAAGGCATGCGGCTCCGCCGCGCCTGCCCCGGGGAGATGCCGCACGCAGTGCGTGCGTCTCAGTGCGTCTCAGGGGCGTGGGGAACCGCGTGAGAACGGGTCACGGGCCCGCGGTCGACGACGACAGGCCCGCCCCTACGGGGCCTGCTCGCCGTACCGCGGATGCACCAGGGTCGAGGGGGCCCGCCCCGGCGCCGGTTCCGGCAGTCGTGCTCCCGGCGGGGCCACCGGCCGCCGCCACCCCGCGAGCGCGTACCGCGCGTTCCCGGCCCCCCGGTAGGCGACCACGCGCAGCCCCGCCGACCGCAGGGTCGCGGCGACCGTCGGCAGGGCCGACCGGCCGGTGTGCACCACGACGCGGCCCCGCTCCCCCAGGACCCGCCCGACGAGCCCGTAGAACTCCTGGGAGTACAGCTTCGCGCTGTCCGTGCGGACCGGGTCGGGCAGGTCGCAGACCACCACGTCGTACGGGCGGCTCGGCGCGGCCTCCCGTACGCGCCGGAACACGTCGCCGGTGGTGACGTGGACGCGCGGGTCGGACAGTGACCGCCCGTTCAGCTCGGCGAGCCCGGGGTCACGGCGGGCGAGCCGCACCAGGCCGGGGTCGGGGTCGACCACGTCCACGTGGCGCACCCCGGGGTGGCGGAGGACCTCGTGGACCGCCAGGCCGTCGCCGCCGCCCAGGACGAGCACCCGCGCGTGCGGCCCGCCGTCCATCGCCGGGCCGACCAGCGAGCGGTGGTAGCGCGGCTCGTCGGCGCCGCGCACCCGCAGCCGCCCGTCCAGATAGAGGTCGACGGTGCCGCCCCTGCCCTGTGTGAGGACGACCTCGTGCGTGCCGGTGCGCTGGGCGACCCGGACGTGCGCACCGAACATCGCGTGCCGCGCCGCCCGTTCGAAGTCGCCGACGTGCGCCCACGCGGTGGCGAGCAGGCCGATCGCCGTGACGTTGGCGACGAGCAGCAGCCAGCGGCAGCGGCGGCACAGGTCGCGGCGGAACAGGCCGAGGACCAGCGCGCCGCCCGCCACCGCGTTGACCCCGCCGGTCAGCAGCGCGCCCGTGAGCTGGCCGAGCCGCGGGAGGAGGAGGAAGGGGAAGGCGAGGCCACCGACCAGCGCGCCCACGTAGTCCGCCGCGAAGAGGTCGGCGACCGCGCCGCCGGGGTCCTGGCGTCTGATGCGCTGGATGAGGACCATGAGCAGCGGCACCTCGGCGCCGATGAGCACCCCGATGGCCAGCGAGAAACCGACCAGCAGGTAGCGGGGGCCGTCGGTCCACGCCCCGCCCCAGTCGCCGGTCCAGACGAACGCCGCGTACAGGGCCATGGCGCTGCACCCGCCGACGAGCGCGAGGGCCGCCTCGACCATGCCGAACCCGGCGGCGGCGCGCGCCCGCAGCCGCTTGGCGGCGAGCGAGCCGAGGCCCATCGCGAAGACCATGACGGAGAGTACGACGGATGCCTGGGTGACCGAGTCGCCCATCAAGTACGAGGCGAGTGCGACCAGTTCGAGCTCGTAGACAAGGCCGCAGGCCGCGCAGACGAACACACCGACGAGGACGAGCAGCCGCGCCGTGCCCGCCGCCACGGGCAGCGGCGCCCTGCACGGCTCGGCCGGGGACTGCGGGGCCGCGGGCTTGACAGGCGCGTGCGGTTCGATCACGCGTGGAACGCTACGTCACCGTTCGACTCCGTCCAGTCACCCACACGTGTGGAACCGGTGCACTGCGCCCCGCGCACCACCCGCGCCACTCCGCTGCTCCGGCGCCGCGAACGGAGTCAGAGCACGGCTCGGGCCGTGGAGCCCACGCCCACCCGCGTACGCGTGGCGACGAGTTGACCGTCCTGCGGGTAGGCGTGCCAGGTGCGCCAGTGCACCTGACCGTCGTGGCGCTGCGCGAGCATCGCGGTGAAGGCGTGCGGGCTGCCGGGGAAGACCCCCGCGAGCCCGTTGGGGTGGTCGGAGACGAGCGCGAGCAGCTCCTGGGCCCGGCCGGCGAACTGCCCCGGCGTCAACTGCTCGACCCGCGCGGCGAATTCGTACTCCCATTCGCCCAGGCGCTTGGCGACGCCGAGCGGCAGCGGGGTGCTGCTGCCGGGGATGCAGGCGACGGTCTCCGAGCAGGTGCCGCGCTCCTCTTCGAGAAGCACCTGATGAGAGGCGCCGAGCAGCCTCAACTGGAGCTTCGCACCGGTCAGTTCGAGGTCGAGGGCGGCGAGGGCGGGGAGCGCCTCGCGGCCCAGTGCCCAGGCGAGATCATCCGCGCTCGTATCGGTATAGGCGGTTTTCAGAGTCGTGAGCATGGGTCGGCTCCGCTAGCACGCAAAGGGAGGTGGGGCCGGCTGACGCCACGCTGACGGCTGACGTCAAAGTGTCCGGCTCGTGCCCACGCGAACGCGATGGCTACGTAGTACGAGGGCTGCGTTGACAGTTACAACGCCTGAAAGGGAATCATGAGGTGCGGGCGCGCCACAGCGTTTTTACCCAACTTCGGAGGGTTTCCATCCCCCCGAGGGCTGCACAGCTCAACTGTTCAACCATCAGAGCTTCTCCGTGCGCCCCGCGCACAACCCTTCCGTGTCAACCCCGCACATGCGTACGACAGTTACCGGACGCCGTGAGCCACCGCCCGGCGTGAGCCACAGGTGCCGGCCGTGAGCCACAGGTGCCGGCCGTCGTGCGTGCGGCCCGCGCGGACCGACTGCCCCGTGTCAGTCGCCTCCGCGCGGACCGCACGTCCTCGGTACGGCGGCGAGTCCGCAGACCGCGGCCCGTCAGCCGCGACCTGTCAGCCGCGGCCCGTCAGCTGCTGCCGCAGCCGCCGCCACCGCCGCAGCCGCCGCCACAGGAGTGGCCGCCACCGCAGGAGTGGCCCCCGCCGCAGGAGTGCCCGCCGTGGTGGTGGCCCGAGCCGCCCGACGACCAGCTCGACCCGCCGTCGTTGTCGCCCGCCCCGCCGGCCCACCAGCTTGCCCCCGCCCCGCCGGCGGACCGCTTGCGCAGGGACGTCGTCCGCTTCTTTCCGCCTCCGTCACTCCCCGCCTTCGCCGTGGCGACGACGAGCACGATCACCAGTAGTACAAAGGCGCCAGCGATGAATGCGTCCACCGCCACCCCTCCTTTCCGTCCCCCGGTCGCGCTTGTACGCGCGACGGTCAGATGCCCGTGTGCGTACACGGTCAAAGCAGAGTTGAGGAAGTCCAGAGGTTCGGCGCAGGATGACCGCCATGACCTCCGCCGCGTCCTCCTCCGCTTCCTCCTCCGCGCGCCCGCTGCTCAACCGCCGCCTCGCCGAGTTCGGAACGACGGTCTTCGCGGAGATGTCCGCGCTGGCCACGGCCACCGGCGCCATCAACCTCGGGCAGGGCTTCCCCGACACCGACGGCCCCGAGCAGGTGCGCGAGGCCGCGGTGCGCGCCCTGCGCGACGGCCGCGGCAACCAGTACCCGCCGGGCCCCGGCATCCCCGAGCTGCGCACGGCCATCGCCGCGCACCAGAGCCGCCGCTACGGCATCACGCTCGACCCCGACCGCGAGGTCCTGGTCACCGCGGGCGCCACCGAGGCCATCGCCGCGTCGCTGCTCGCCCTCGTCGAGCCCGGCGACGAGGTGATCGCCCTGGAGCCGTACTACGACTCGTACGCGGCGAGCATCGCCATGGCGGGCGGCACCAGGGTCCCGGTGACCCTGCGGCCCCGCGACGGAGCCTTCCGGCTCGACCTCGACGAGCTGCGCGACGCGGTCACCCCCCGCACCCGCCTGCTCCTCCTCAACACCCCGCACAACCCCACCGGCACCGTCCTCACCCGCGCCGAACTGACGGCGATCGCCGAGCTCGCGGTCGAGCGGGACCTGCTCGTCGTCACCGACGAGGTCTACGAACACCTCACCTTCGACGACGCCGAACACATCCCCCTGGCCACGCTCCCCGGCATGCGCGAGCGGACCGTGACGATCGGCTCGGCGGGCAAGACGTTCTCGTTCACCGGCTGGAAGGTCGGCTGGGTGACGGCC
Source organism: Streptomyces beihaiensis (assembly GCF_026274175.1). GTDB lineage: Bacteria > Actinomycetota > Actinomycetes > Streptomycetales > Streptomycetaceae > Streptomyces > Streptomyces beihaiensis. The sequence goes on along the minus strand of NZ_JAPHNL010000124.1, from coordinate 2,915 downwards.
GCGCCCGACCTCGTCACCGCCGCCCGCTCGGCCAAGCAGTTCCTCACGTACGTGTCGGCCGGCCCCTTCCAGTACGCCGTCGCCGAGGCCCTACGCCTGCCCGACTCCTACTTCGACGCCTTCCGCGCCGACATGACCACCAAGCGCGACCTGCTCGCGGCAGGCCTGACCGACGCCGGCTTCACCGTCTTCCGCCCACGGGGCACGTACTTCATCACCACCGACGTCCGCCCCCTCGGCCACGACGACGGCCTCGCCTTCTGCCGCACCCTGCCCGAACGCTGCGGCGTCGTCGCCATCCCCAACGCCGTCTTCTACGACGACCGAGAGGCGGGCGCACCCTTCGTACGGTTCGCGTTCTGCAAGCGGCCCGAGGTCCTCGCGGACGCGGTGGGACGACTCCGCAAGGCATTCGCGCACTGACCGCTCTGAGGCAGAGCGAACCGGGGTGCGGGCCGTGACGAAGCGCCGCAGGCTATTCGGTGTCCTTCGGGTGGCGCGGGGAGGCGTACACCAGGATCACCGTCGAGGTGTCCGGGCTGACCAGGTAGCGGACCCGACCGCCGCTGGTGATCTCGTACTCCCACTGCTCCAGCTCGGAGCCTTTCCATTCTCTGGTGGCGTGCCTGCCGCGGAGCTGGTGCTGGCGGTTCCAGTTGGCCCGCGACAGCGGGTCGGTGCGAAGGGCTTCCAGGCAGCGATGCGCATTCGGCAACGCCACCCGGCACAGCTCTTCCCAACCGGTTGCGGCCTCCGTCGTGCCGTGGACGACGTTCCAGCCGCTCAGCGGAGGGACACTGACCCGATCGCCCTTCTTCGGGCTCACTCGTGCACCTCGACCGGGCCGAGGTCGACGTCACTCAGCGGACGGAGTGCCTCTCTGAGCTGGTCAGGGTCAGCGTTGATGCGGGCGGTTGCCCGCCACGAGACGATCGCTCGGTGCACGGCCTCCTTGGCACCCAGCTCAGCGGCGTCGGACAGCGCGTCGAGGAGCTCGACGGTGAATTCCCGGACTTCCTCGTCATTCAGGTGGCGCACCCATGGGAACACCTCGGGCAACGCAAGCAGAAGCGACCTGATGCCGTCGTCCTGCTTCATCAGAGCGAGGAACAGTCGGGACGCCGTGCTCAGGTTTTCCTCGGTTCGCTCTGCGTGTATGGCCGTGGTCAGCACCATGTCGGGCGCGTCTCGGTGCGTGACCCGCAGGCAGCCCAGGGCGGCGGCCCTCGCGGCGACTGCCTTCGGGTTCCGAGACAGATCGGTGAACGAGACGGATTCCGGTTCGGCTGCTGGGTGCACGACACTCATACTCAGACTGTACTCTGACTACACTCTGATTTCTATGGCGAGGCGGTACCCCCAACGCCGTCTTCTACGACGACCGAGAGGCGGGCGCACCCTTCGTACGGTTCGCGTTCTGCAAGCGGCCCGAGGTCCTCGCGGACGCGGTGGGACGGCTCAAGCGGCTGTAACAGCCCCGTCCCCTCCCCCCGTCCGGGCGTGTCCGAGTCGCGTCTGACCTGGTGTTATCGCAAGGTTCGGGTGTGACCCAGCCGATCACCACGCGTATCGCCCAGGCACTGGCGCCGCCCCCCGCCCGCCCTGACGCCCCATCAGCCCCATCAGCCCCACCGTCGAAAGCGCCGGAGGTCCTGCCGCCGCGCCGCGCGCTCCGCGTCCTCGCCTGCGGCGCGCCCCGTGCGCTCGCCCTGTTCGCGGCGGCGCGGCTCACCGGCGTACTGGCGCTCGCCGTCGCCGCCCGGCACACCGGCAAGCGCCCGCTCGCCCTGCTCGGCCACACCTGGGACTCGGCCTGGTACCTCGGCATCGCCCGGGACGGCTACGGCGCCCACACCCTGCATTTCGGGCCCGACACCGTCCTGAGCGACCTGGCGTTCTTCCCGCTCTACCCGGCGCTGATCCGCGCCGCCCACACGCTGCTGCCGGTCGGCGCCGCCGGGTGCGCGCTGCTCGTCTCCTGGACGGCCGCGCTCGCCGCCGCGCTCGCGCTGTACCGGATCGGCGAGCGGCTCCACGGCCGCGCCGTCGCGACCGCGCTCGTCCTGCTGTGGGGCCTGCTGCCGCACTCGGTGGTGCTGAGTCTCGCGTACACCGAACCACTGCTCACCGCGCTCGCCGCGTGGTCGCTGTACGCCGTGCTGACCCGCCGCTGGCTGTGGGCGGGCTCCCTCGCGGCGCTCGCCGGGCTCGCCCGGCCCAACGGGTTCTCGGTCGCCGCGGCCGTCATCGCCACGGCCGCCTGCGAGACCGTCCGGCGGCGCGGAAAGGTTTCCCACAGGCTGTGGACGGGCGCGGCGCTCGCCCCGCTCGGCTGGGTGGCGTTCGTGCTGTGGGTCGGGGTACGCCAGGGCGATCCGCTCGGCGGGTACTTCGCGGTGCAGCGCAAGTGGGGGTCGACGTTCGACCTGGGGGTCGGTTCGGCCCGTTTCACGAAGAAGATGCTGCTGCACGGGGACCGGTTCGTCTTCCCGATGGCGCTGCTGATCGTCGCGGCGGGCGTGCTCCTGTACGTACTGCTGCTCCTGGACCGGGCGCCGCTGCCGCTGCTCGTCCACAGTGGGGTGCTCGTACTGATCGCCGTCGGGGGGTCCGGCTTCTTCGAGTCCAAGCCGCGGTTCCTGCTGCCCGCGTTCCCGCTGCTGCTGCCGCTGGCGCGGGCGCTGGTGCGGACGGCGAGAGCCCGGCCCGCGCAGGCCGTCGTGGTGACGGCCGCGCTGGCCGGGCTCTCGCTGGCGTACGGCGCGTATCTGGTCGTCTACGCGAACCAGCCGCTGTGACGCCGGACGCTACTCGGCGGCGCCGTCGCCCTCGTCGCCCTTGTCCTGCGCGGACTCGACATCGGCCTCCAGGCCGAGCTGCTCGACCAGCCAGCGGTCGAACTCGATGGCGGCCCG
>NZ_JAPHNL010000123.1 GCF_026274175.1 Streptomyces beihaiensis | reverse complement strand
CGGCCTCGCGCTGAGCGGGCACGGACACGTCGGCCATGTCCGCCGAGGCGGCGGAGCCGGAGCCCGCGGCGCCCGTCGGCGTGCTCGTCGGCGCGCCCGGCTCGTCGGGCAGTCGCTGCGGACCGCCCTGACTCGGCACCTGCTGGGCGCGGCCGTCGGTGTTCTCCCCCGACTCCTCGGGCCCCTGCTCGTCCCGCCCGTCAACGCTCATCGCGGAAAGCCCCCGACCGCACACTGTGACCCGACACCGGGAAAGAGTGCCACACAGGGAACTCACCGGACCCGTCAGTTCACCGCAACCACTCATCCGTGGAGACTTCCCGTACCGGAGCGCGAGCGTTCACCCGTCGGTGGCAGACTCAACCGATTCGCGTCAAGCACGAGTTGACCGCGAGCGCGCTCTCACCGCCACTCGCGGTCACCTACTGGGCCGGGAGCCCCGCGGGGCCGGGGAGCCGCGCGGAGCCCCGGACGCTCACGCGGGCCGCGACCGCAGCCCCTCCAGCAGGATGTCGAGCAGCCGCGCCGAAGCCGCCGCCTGCTGCACCGCGTCCGGCAGCGCGGGCGCCGCCGTGGCGATCACGAGCAGCACGTCCGAGACGGTCACGTCGGAGCGCAGCTCACCCGCGTCCCGGGCCCGCTCCACGAGCCGGCCCACCACGTCGAGCAGTGCCGCGGCCCCCGCGTCGTCCGCGGCCACCACCTCGTCGGCCACCACCGGAGCCTGCCCGACCAGGCGCAGCTCCGGCGTCTTGCCGCGCTGTTCGGGCACCCGCGCCTCGTCGCGCGGCGGCCCGACCACGCCCGGCTCGTCGGCGACGCCGACCCGCAGCACCTGCGGCGGCAGCAGCCGTCCCGCGCCCGAGGCGACCGAGGTCCGCAGGAAGCGCGAGAGCGCCGACCACGGCTCGTCCTCCTGACCGAGCGCCGCGCGGGCCTGCTCCGTCAGCCGGGAGGTCTCCTCCTCGGCTATCCGTCGCACCAGTACGTCCTTGCTGGGAAAACGCCGGTACACCGTGCCCACACCGACGCGGGCGCGCCGCGCCACGTCCTCCATGGGCGCCCCGTACCCCAGCTCGCCGAAGACCTCGCGTGCCGCGCGCAGCACATGCTCCAGGTTGCGCTGGGCGTCCACCCGCAGCGGCGTGGACCGCGCGCCGTCGAGCGCGCCGCCCCGCCCCTCGTCGCCCGCCGTGTCGCCCGCCGGCGCGACGGTGGACGCGGAAGAGGTCCAATGAGTGTCTTGAATGTGCATATGTGATCCCCCGGTAATGACGTCTCCCCCCGGAGACTCCCCGCCTTAGTCAGCCGGAGCGCAAGGGCATGAGGGCCTGAGGACATGCGGATCGTTCAGAGACCTCGACGATCTCCCGGAACCGGTCCTGTGGGTCCGTCTTAGCATCCCCCGACACCCCGACAGCACACGAACATAGTTGAGGTGGAGTCAATTCAGAAGAGGCAGGTTCCGCACAGTGCGCCCCCCGAACGGAGTACGGGCGGATTCCGCCCTGAATGTGCCCCCTCCGCCGGGCCCTGATCTCACCGCTGACCTGCACAGCCGTCCCGGACCCCGCCCTGACGACCGCCCCGGGCGACGTATTTCGGTCGGTCACACAAATCGACGAGGCTGTGGACAAAAACAAGGGCCCGGTGCGTCATGGGACGGTGACGATGTCTGAGAAGAGGTACGAGAAGGGACCCGGGAAGGGACCCGAGAAGGGACCCGAGAAGGAGCCCACGAGGGAAACCGCGCGCATTCTCGTCGTCGGTGGCGGCTACGTGGGGATGTACACGGCCCTGCGGCTCCAGAAGAAGCTCAAACCCGAGCTCAGAAGCGGGGCGGCGCGGATCGTCGTCATCACGCCCGACCCGTACATGACGTACCAGCCATTCCTGCCCGAGGCCGCCGCGGGCTCCATCTCCCCGCGCCATGTCGTCGTGCCGCTGCGCCGGGTCCTCGGCCAGTGCGACGTGATCGTCGGCGAGGTGAAGACCGTCGACCACGCCCGCCGCACCGCCACGTACACCACCCTTGCCGCCCGGCAGGAGGGCGCGGAGCCGGCCACGCTCACGTACGACGAACTGGTCCTCGCGCCCGGCTCCGTCTCCCGTACGCTCCCGGTCCCCGGCCTGGCCGACCACGGCATCGGGTTCAAGACCGTCGAGGAGGCCGTCGGGCTGCGCAACCACGTCATCGGACAGCTCGACATCGCGTCCTCCACGCGCGACCCGGCCGTCCGCGACGCCGCGCTCACCTTCGTCTTCGTCGGCGGCGGCTACGCGGGCGTGGAGGCGCTCGGCGAACTGGAGGACATGGCCCGCTACGCGGCGCGCTTCTACCACAACATCACGGCCGACGACCTGAAATGGGTCCTCGTCGAGGCCAGCGACCGGATCCTGCCCGAGGTCGGCCCCGAGATGGGCAAGTACACGATCCGCGAACTGCGCGGCCGCAACGTCGACGTGCGGCTCAAGACCCGCCTCGAGTCCTGCGAGAACCGGGTCGCCGTGCTCAGCGACGGCTCCCGCTTCCCCACCCGCACCGTCGTGTGGACCGCGGGCGTCAAACCGAACCCGCTGCTCGCCGCCACCGACCTGCCGCTCACCGACCGCGGCCGCCTCAAGTGCACCGCCCGCCTCACCGTCGACGGCGCACCGGGGGCCTGGAGCGCGGGCGACACCGCGGCCGTCCCCGACGTCACCGCCGACCAGGACGGCGCCCATTGCGCGCCCAACGCCCAGCACGCGCTGCGCCAGGCCCGCACCCTCGGCGACAACATCGCGGCGTCCCTGCGCGGCGAACCCCTGGTCGACTACGCGCACGCGTACGCGGGTTCCGTCGCCTCGCTCGGCCTGCACAAGGGCGTCGCACACGTCTACGGGCGCAAGCTGAAGGGCTACCCTGCCTGGTTCATGCACCGCGTCTACCACCTCAGCAGGGTGCCGACCCTCAACCGCAAGGCCCGCGTCCTGGCCGAATGGACACTGTCCGGCCTCTTCAAACGGGAGATCGTCTCGCTCGGCTCCCTGGAGAACCCGCGCGCCGAGTTCGAACTCGCGGCCGGAGGCGTCCCTCCTGCGGGCCCTTCCGGTGACGCGCCCGGCGGAACTCCGAAGGGATCGTCGTGACCGTGGCCGGGTAGGCGGTCATCGGCTCGGTGCCCGACCGGGCACGCCGTCCGGCCGGAACCGGGCCCGGATGGTGGCAGAGTGGCTGCACTGTTCCGAGGGGCGTGGACGCCCCCGCCGTATCTCCGAGAGAGACACAGGTCATCTTCTCGGGCCGTGAACGACGGGGCTTGCGTGCTCGGTTCGCTCACACCTTGCCGTGCTCACACCGTCCCCCCACGGCAGGACGGTCACGGGGCGCATCCACCACACCAAGGAGGTCTTCATGCGATGCGGGACTGATGACAAAGCCCCACGCAGGGACGGGCCGGGCGGCCCCGGGCCGGGCGACGTCGTCGACACCGTTTCCCCACCAAGGTGGTTCGTGCCTTATAGGCTCACGGACCCGTACAGCCACGCTACCCGTCCTGACCCGGACGGCGTGGCGGTTCTCCAGATCGTCGACTGAGGAGACCGGTGAACTTCACGCGCTGGAGCGCCCGGCTCCCCGGAACGCAGCGCCGCGCCGCGGCCCGCGCCGACCGCGGCGGAGCCCAGCGGGGCGAGGGGGCCGTGCCCGCCGCCCGCGCCGAGCGCCTGCCCGACGACCCGCCGCGGAGCGGCGACGGAACCGGCCTCGACGAACTCCCCGTCCACGAGGTGCTCGACCGCATCCCGGCCCTCGTCGCCGTCGTCCACGGCCCTGACCACCGCATCGCCTACCTCAACGACGCCTACGTCGCGGCCTTCGGTGAGCGCCCCACCGGACGGCCGGCCCGCGAGGCGCTGCCCGAACTCGACGAGCTCAGCCTGCACCCGCTGCTCGACCAGGTCGTGCGCAGCGCCAAGCCCCGCACGGTCAAGTCCCGCAGGACATCGGGCGGCCGCTCGTACACGGTCACCTGCACCCCGCTGGAGACCGCCGAGGGCCCCGGTGTACTGATCTTCGCCGCGGACGTCACCGACCACGCCGAGGCCGCCGAACGGCTGCGCACCAGCGAACGCGTCCAGCGCGAGACCGCCGTCACCCTGCAACGCTCCCTCCTGCCACAGGAGTTGGAGGAGCCGGACGACCTGCGCATCGCCGCGACCTACCAGCCCGGCGGCACCGAGGCCGCGGTCGGCGGCGACTGGTACGACGTCATCACGCTCGGCGGCGGCCGCACGGCCCTGGTCATCGGCGACGTCATGGGCCGCGGTGTCCGCGCGGCCGCGGTGATGGGCCAACTGCGCACCGCCGTCCGCGCCTATGCCCGCCTCGACCTCCCCCCGCACGAAGTCCTGCAACTCCTCGACGGTCTGGCCACGGAGATCGACCCGCACCAGATCGCCACCTGCGTCTACGCCATCCACGACCCCAACGAGGGCCGTCTCCTCTACGCCTCGGCCGGCCACCTCCCCATCCTGGTCCGCGACGAGAACGGCACGATCCACCGCGCCGAAGAGCCCACGGGACCGCCTCTCGGCACCGGAGGCTGGCTGCACACATCCGGCTCGGTGCCGCTCGGCCCGGGCTCCACGGCCGTCCTCTACACCGACGGCCTCGTCGAGCGCCGCGACGAGGACATCGACGAGGGTGTCGCCGCCGTCGAACACGCCCTGGCCGGAGCGACCGGCACTCCCCAGGTCATCTGCGACCGTCTGCTGCGGGCCGCCGGCGTGACCGCCGACCACGACGACGACGTCGCTGTCCTGGTCCTCCAGCACCCCGCCCGCACCGGCCCGGACGGCGAGCTCTTCCGCAACGCCGCACTGGACCTCCTCGGCGGTGTCGAAGCGACACCGCGTGCCCGCGCGTTCGCCTCCGGCGTCCTGACCAGCTGGCGCTTCCCGCAGGATCTGCACGACCTGGGCGTCCTGGCGGCCAGCGAACTCGTCGCCAACTCCCTTCAGCACGGCACTCCGCCGATGCGCCTTCGCCTGCGCCGCACGGACCACCGCCTGATCGTCGAGGTGACCGACGGCGACGACCACCTCCCGCGCCGCCGCCGGGCCGAACCGGTCGACGAGGCGGGCCGAGGCATCGCGATCGTCGCCACGGTCGCCTCGAACTGGGGCTCGCGCCGCACTCCGGAAGGAGGCAAGGCGGTCTGGTGCGAGTTCGTACTGCCGGACTGATGCGCGCCGCAGGACGGATGCGCGCCGCCGGGCTGAGCGAGGCCGGTCGGAGAGGGCGGCCTGTCCGACCGGCCCGTCAGGCCCGGCCTGTCCGACCGGCCCTGTCCGGTCCGGCCCGTCGGGCCCGGCCTGTCCGGCCCGCCCGTCAGGCCCGGCCCGTCAGGCCGCGCCGGCCGTCGCGGGCTCGGGCGCCTCGGGCGTCCCCCGCATCACCACACGGCTCCCGGCCGACGACGGCTGGTTCTGCATCGGAGTGAGCCGCTTGCCCAGCCGTAGGGCCAGGAACGTGATGCCGAGCGAGAACAGCACGAACGTCACGATGTACGGCGCGTGCAGCGAGGCCCCCATCGGCCCGCCCACCGCCGGACCGACCGCGAGCGCCAGCTGCTTCACCAGGGCGAACGCCGAGTTGTACGACCCGACCATGCCCGCCGGAGCGAGATCGGCGACCAGAGGCGCCACGGTCGGCGACAGCATCGCCTCTCCGAGCCCGAACAGCGCGTACGTCGAGATGAACGCGGCGGTCGCCATGGCCTGGCTGCCGTGTCCGAGCCCCGCGTATCCGGCGGCGAGCCACGCCACGGCCCATATGAGCCCCACGGTGGCGATCACTCGCGACCGCTTGCGCCGCTCGACGAACTTCAGCACGGCGAACTGCGCGACCACGATCATCGCGGTGTTGGCGGCGAGGGCGACCCCGAGCGTGGACGGCGATATTCCGGCCGCCTCGACGCCGTACGCGCTCAGCCCTGACTCGAACTGCCCGTAGCAGGCGAAGAACAGGACGAACCCGAGGACGCACAGCTGGACCATCGCACGGTGCCCGACCAGCGTCCGCAGCCCGCCCTTGGCCTCACCCTTGGGTATGTCGGCACCGATACCCGGAGCCTGTGGCATCCGCGCCGTCAGCACGATGCCCGCGAGAACGAGGAACATCACCGACTCGATCGAGAACAGCAGCAGGAAACTGCCCGCCCGGTCCTCGTCGACTATCTGGCCGCCGATGAGGCCACCGATGCCGAGCCCGAGATTCTGTAGGAAGAACTGCATGGCGAAGGACCGCGTCCGGGTCTCGGGCGTCGAGCACCACACGATCATCGTGGCGAGCGCGGGCTGCACCACCGCGGTGCCCGCGCCGAGCAGCGCGGCCGCACCGATGGCGGCGGCCCTGCCGGTCGCGAGGCCCAGGCAGACCGCGCCGACGGAGGCGACCGCCGCGGCCCCCACGACCACGGGCAGCGGACCGCGCCGGTCTATCGCGCGGCCGGTGAAGGGCAGGACGACCAGAGCGGCCATGGCGAAGGCGGCCAGCACGATGCCGGCCACGCCGGAGCCGAGACCCCGGACCTCCGCCACATAGACGTAGAGGAACGGCACCGTGAAGCCCACGCCGAACGAGCTCAGCGCGCTCCCCGCCTGTACGCGTCGCATCGCGGCGCCCATCGCCTTGGTCACCTTTCACCTGCCCTTTCACACTCGTGGCCCCGGCCGCCCCTGGGCAGGGGCCACTCGCCGAACACCGGAGACATCAACATTGAAGACTTCGAACCTAAACTTCGAAGCTAAACAGTACACCTCGAAGGACTTCGACGCCAACCTCCCGCGTGTCATACTCCCGGCCATGCCCGACACCCCAGGCGAGCCAGTCGCCGAGCCCACGCTCGAAGAACAGATCGCCGCGTACCAGCGCGAGTTCCAGGACCTCGACCCGCAGGTGGAGCAGATCGTCTCGGCCCTCGGCCGCCTCAACCGCCGTATGAACGTGGCTTACGGACGCCAGACCGCGGAGATCGGCATCAGCAACGCCGAGTGGGAGGTCCTCAAGGCCCTCGTGCTGTCCGGACCGCCGTACCGCCTCGGCCCCGGCGACATCGCGAAGCGCCTCGGCCTGACCCCGGCCGCCATGACCCACCGCATCGACCGCATGGTCCAGGAGGGCCTCGTCACCCGCGACCGGGACGAGACCAACCGGGTACGCGTCATCGTGGAGCTGACGGACGAGGGCCGCGAGAAGTGGCTGGAGGCGATGCGCCTGGCGTCGGTCTTCGAGGAAGACCTCCTCCAGGACCTCACCCCGGCCGAGCGCGGCATCCTCGGGGAGGTCCTCACCCGTCTTCTGCGCCGCGTCGAGGACGCCCAGCCGGACGCGGACGGCCGCCTCACCGACCTCGACTGAGGTGGGTTGACACGGGGCCTCGGGATCCGTAATGTTCTCCGGGTTGCCGCAGCGCCGTAACGGTTCTGCGACGACACCTACCGCCGCTGATGCGGCACCCCACCTCAGTACGACATCCCGACGGGATCGATTTCGGCATGCCCGAATTCGAATACGTCGAGAGCGTCGGGGCCGAATTGGAAACGCGCAAGC
>NZ_JAPHNL010000122.1 GCF_026274175.1 Streptomyces beihaiensis | reverse complement strand
TACGCCTCCGCGATCATGCCCCGCACACGAAGAAGTCCCTGTTCATCGAACAGGGACTCCCTTTGCCACAACGCACTTAGCCCGAACGAACGGTGCTTACCTGCCGTGCGTGCAGCTGCTCAGGGAGCGCGGCGGTTGCTGGCGTGTGATCGGGATCCGCCGAGGGCTGTGTTGCACCTCGTGCCTGTGCTGCAGGGGCCCGTGTCTTGGGCGCCGGCCCTTTGCTCAGGCGCTGGACGCGCCAGGTAAGGGTCCTGGCGATGGAGCGGGCGTCGTCCAAGGTGTACTGCCGTGCGGCGTGCTGGAGAAGCTGGTCGGGGTCGTGGCCGGCGTTCTCGGCTTCGGTTAGTGCAGTGGCCAGTACGGGCCAGGCGGGATCGTTGAGGACCTGCTGGGCGTGGTCGGGCAAGGTCACGAGGATCCGCTTGGCGTGTCGCTCCATGGTGCGGGCCAATGGTTTGCGCTGGGCCAGGGCGGCCAGCGGTGCGGCGGCGGCTTGCTGGTAGGCGGCCTGCAGGTGGACCAGGGCTTGGTGGGCGGCGGCGACTTGCTGGTCGTGCCGGCGGGCCTGGTGCCAGCGGGCTGTGGCGATGACGACGAGGACGGTGATGTCGAGAAACATGGCCAGCCCGGAGCCGTCACCGGTCACCGGGGCGGTGCGCAGGGCGCGTATGGCGCCCCGTAGGGCGCGGGCCTGGTCCTGCTGGGCGCGGATACGGGAGCGGGTGGCGCGCTCGAACGCCGTGGCGGCCTGCTGCAGTTGTGACCGCAGGTGGCTGGGGGCGAGCAGCGGTAGGACGTCGATGGCTTCGCCTAGGGCCGTGATGTGGGCCTGGGCGGCTGCCTCGTCGCCGTGGTCGAGGTGGTGGGGGATGCGCTCGGCTGCGGCGGTGGCCTGGTGCCAGGGGTTGGGCTGGCGCCGGCAGCCCGGCTGGGTGGCGGGTGGGATCTTGATGACGGTGAGGCGTTCGCGGATCTTGGGGAAGGACAGGTCGGGGGCGAGTTTGGCACCGGAGAACCAGATCGGCTCGCCGGCGGCGTTGGCATCGCCTTCTACGGCGACCTTGTACCCGCGCACGTCGCCGGAGGGGAAGTGCTGGACATCGACGAGAACGCCCTCAACGTCGGCGAGTAGACGAAGGAACTCCTGAGGGCTGGTGGCGATGGACACCAACTGGCGGACGGTGGTGCGCAGGCACTCGCGGGAGGTCTTGGTCATGCGGGCGCGGCGGGCCTTCTCCGTCTCGGCGCGGGTGGGGCGCTGGGCGGCGGTGCGGTCGCCGCGCACCACCCGCTTCAGGCCGTATTCCTTCTCGATGGCCGCGAGTTCCTTGTGCGCGGTCAGGTAGTCGTTCCAGTGGCGGGCGGTGCGCAGGTCGCCTCGGACCTTGGTGGCGGCGATGTGGATGTGGTCGTCGGCGTGGCGTACGGCGACCCACCGGCACCCATCGGGATCGCCTTGTGGCGCGATTCCGGTGGCCGCCACAATCCGGTGGGCGATGTCGGCCCACTCGGCGTCGGTGAGGTGCCGGTCGCCGGGCGCGGCACGTACCGAGCAGTGCCACACGTGCCGCTCGGGCGCCCGGCCCAGTCGGCGGGCTTGCTTGACCCGCAGGTCGAGGTCGGCCACGAGCCGCATCTTTGTGGCGTCGAAGTCGTCGGCGCGGCCGGGATCGGGAGCGAAGCCGTCCCAGGAGGTGACCAGGTGCGGGTCGGTGTGGTCCTTGGTCTTCTTCGTGTCGAACAGATACCGGATCAGGCCGGCGGTGCTCTTGCCGTTGCCGATCTTGGCGATCACCGGGCCGCCTTCGCGGAGACGGCGTGATTCATGGTCTGCGCTATGTCGCCGATGGCGGCGCGGACGGCGTCCAGGGTGTGCTCGGTCTGGGCGAGGATAGCGGTGTCCGCAGGGTGCGGATCGCCTCCGGCGTTGAGGCGGTGGGCGATCTGGTTGACGTTGTTGCCGATGCGGGCGACCTGGGCCCGCAGGGCGTCGAGCTTGTCGAGGCAGTCGTCGAGCTGGGTGCGCTGCCCAGCCAGGCCCACGGTGAGATCGCCGTCGAGATAGGCCATGATGACGGCGCCGACGAGGTGGGCGCCGGCGATGCCCATCTTGCGGGCACGGGCGAGGATCCGGGTCTTCTCGTCGACGCTGTAGCGGACGTCGACACGCTCTTTGCGCTGGACGCTCTCGCGGGTACGCCGGCGAGCGATACGACGCAGGGTGACTTCGTCGGCGAGCGCGTCGGGGGACTGCTCAGCCGCGTCGGCGGGCGTGTCCTCCTCGGGCACCCCCCGGTGCCCGAGGTCCTCCGCCACCCCCGGGGCGGAGGGGACTGCGTTGGGCCGGCCCTTGGACGGTCCAACGTCATACCTTGCTGCGCTGGTGGCGGTAGTGGTCATTTGCTGCGGCAGTCTTGGCACTTCGTGGTGAGGGTCGTGCATCGGGCGGTTCTCCGTGCGTGGTGGGGAAAGAGGTCATGGCTCCAAGGCCGCTCGTCCCGCGGCGGGCTGCGCGGGGACGAGCGGGAGGAGTCGAGCGTGAGGGTGACGGACGTGCCTGCGGACTCAGTGGGCGCCGACAGGTTCCTTGTCGGGCTCGGGCTGCCGCCGGCGGGTGGCCTGGTCGAATTCGGCCTGCAGATGATCCTTGATCTGGGTCAGGCGGTCCTTGCCGATGCGGTACCCAGCGCCGCGGATGGCCGCCTCGATGTTGCGGCGTGAGGCGCGGCCCCCGCGTCCCAGTGGGGCGGTGCGGGCGATAGCGAGCAGCTCGTCGAAGGTCGCGTCGTGTTCGTGGCCGCCTTCTTTGGTGAGCGGCTTCGGGGCCTGCGGCACCTTGACTGCTGCCTCCGCTACGTCCGCGCGCTCGGCCACATCGGGCGAGCACCGCACCTTCTTCGGCAGGGAGGTCTCATCGGCCGAACGGGCAGGCGGCTCGGCACTGTGTCTGCCGTTGTGGCTGTGGCCGACCGTTTGGCTCGTTGTAGCGGCAGCCTCATGCGCGCGGGGTGTGGGGTGGCGGCGGATGACTAGGTCGAGGTGGACCGCGCCGGCGAGCGCGAGAGGGGCGATGGCGGACAGGGCGCCGACGGTGATGTCGTCCAGATGCAGTCCGGCGGTGCGTGCCTGCTGGTTGAGGCGGATGGCGTGCAGGGCGTTGGCCCAAATGCTCGTGACCGTGGCGAGCCCGACGAGTGCCCAGACGTACAGGCGTGAGCGCCAGGGTGCGGTGCGCAGGATGAGCAGGGCGGCGACGCCGATGGCGATGAACCCGTCGATCACCAGCGGGAAGGCGTATGTGAGGACTCCGCGGACGTGGATGGCGACGGCCATCTGCCGCAGGGCGTCATAGGACAGGGCGAAGCCGATCGCGCCGACCAGGGCGACCCCGAGGCGGATCGCGGCAGTCAGCGCCGACACGGGAGTTTGGGTGGTGCGTGAAGGCAAGCGTGGTTCTCCAGGGAGAGACGGCTGCCATAGCCACAGGGCAGGGCTGCCGGTGGGGAGGGGGTGGACTCGTCACACCCGTCGCATGCCTGGTCAGGGCAGGTACGGGAGTCTGGCGTGATACAGGAGGACCCGTCACAGGCATCGGACCCGTCACGGAGCTGACCTGCAATGCGACGTGTGCGACGGGTGTTTACGGGTGGACGGGCGACCCGTGGCCTGTCGTTCTACTGCTGCCGCCGGGTGGCTGCTCCTCGGGGCAGTAGCGGGCCCAGGCGTCGGTGAACTGCGTGCGGGCAAATCCCCGGGCCTGCCGTCCGCCCTCGAAGCGGAGGACGGCCGCCTGGATACCGAAGTCCTTCAGCAGGATCCCCAGGTAGCGCGGGGTCAGGCCGGCGTTGCGGTACTCCGCCCACGGAGCCTCCTGGTCCTTGAGTAGTTCCTCCAGCAGGTCCCGCGTGCGCACGGTGTCGGGATCGCCGTAGGACGTGAAGACGCGGCGGATGTCCTTCAGCAGGCGCGTCTTGACGTTGGACTCGTCGTCCTGGCCGACCTCGGCCGCGCACATCGCTGCGCAGGCTGCCCGCGCTCTCTCCGGCCAGGTGCTGCCTGCCAGTTCGGCGACGACCACCAGCGGCTCCCAGGTGTCCGCAGCCCGGTCCTGTACCGGCATGGGCGGCACCAGGTCGGCTGCGGTGTCCATCAGCGGGCGCAGCCAGGCGGTCAGCCGGTCACGCAGGGTGTGCAGCGTGGGGATGTCGCGGCGGGAGCGGAACTGCTCCACCAGCTCACCTGGCTTGCGCCGCTGCATGCGGATCACCACGGCCCGGTCCATGACCGTGTCCGGCAGGTCCCCGATGCCGGCGAGCGCGGCCATGGCGAAGGTGGGGAACGCCTGCGGCTTGTGCTCGGGGCCTGAGATGCGCAGGGCGGGTCGGTTGCGCTGGTGGCCGGCGTTGAGCAGGCCGCGCAGCTCCTCGTTCTTCTCGGCGGCCTTGATGCTGCCGAAGATGGTGTCGGCCTCGTCCACCAACAGGGTGGGCGGGTCGTCACCGATGGCGCGGAAGACGACCGCCGGACTGGTGTTGACCGTGATTAGCGGTTCGCGCACGGTCTCCGTGATCACGTCCAGCAGGCGGGACTTGCCGCACCGCTTCGCCGGGCCGACCACCGCCAGACGCGGTGCGTGCTGCAGCGCGGGCTGGATGTGCGTGGCCGCCACCCACAGCGTGACGGCAGTCAGTGCGTCACTGCTGGGCAGGATCACGTACCGCGCGATCGCTTGCCGCAGTTCGTCCAGCAACTGTGCGCCCTCGCCGACTTGCGGGGGCTCGTCGTCCTCGACGGTGGAGGAACCCGAGG
The DNA here is from genome assembly GCF_026274175.1 of Streptomyces beihaiensis. Classification (GTDB taxonomy): domain Bacteria; phylum Actinomycetota; class Actinomycetes; order Streptomycetales; family Streptomycetaceae; genus Streptomyces; species Streptomyces beihaiensis. Next base: position 2,858 of record NZ_JAPHNL010000122.1, on the reverse strand, counting down.
CGGGGTCCTGGCCGGGGACGGCGACGGGCGGCCAGGTGGGTATCGAGGATGCGGAGGAGGAGGCGGGGGACGTAGTTTCGTCCATAGGCGTTCCTTCCCGGTGGGCCGGACGGGCAAGGTCCGGCCCACCGATTCGATCGTTCAAGGGCGATGACGGCAGGGACCCTGCGGCTCTCGGCGGTGGCTCGCCGAGAGCCGTTGCGCTCTCCTGGCGGGGCGGCTTCAGGCCGTGAGGTCGTACGCGGTCTGGGCGTTCACCCAGGCGTCCACCTCGGTCCAGCGGTAGCGCAGGTGGCGGCCGACCTTGTGCACGTTGGGGCCGATGCCCCGGTACTTCCACTGAGCAGTGTGCATCGTGAAGTTGCTGGTCACGGGTCTGGTGTGCGTGGGGTTCGGAATGCTCGGGCTGGTCGCGGGCGGGTGCCTGACGGGAAGATCATCGGTCAGCGGGCGACTTCGCGGTTCGTGAGGACCAGCAGGGCCCTGACTAGAGTGGTCGCCCATTTCGGGGCGGTGCGGAGCTTGCCGAGGACGCGCCAGTTCTTGAGGTGGGCGAAGCCGTGCTCGACCGGCGCGCGGACGGCGGCCAGCACGGTGTTCGACAGCTTCTGACCAGGAGTCAGGGGTCGGTTGCGGGCGGCCTTGTAGCCCGTGATCACTGCCGGGTCGGCGTCAGGATCGTCGGCGTCGTCCAGGCCGATGAAGCCCAGGTCGGCGATGGCGCCGAGGCCGGCCGCCCGCAGCTTGTCGGTGAGCTGGTCGTGCCGGCAGGCGGTGATCTCCGAGGTACGCCCCGGTCGAGCGGCGGAGACCCAGAGCAGTCGGCCGCGGTCGTCGGTAAGTGCGATCACGAGCAGGCCATGGCACTTGCTCTTGCCCGAGTAGTTCTTCCGGTTCTCCTTCCCGGTGCGGCGTCGGGTGCGTATCAGCGAGCCGTCCAGCAGTACGACCCCGCCGCCCGATCGGGCGATCTTCTTCAGCGCGCGGTCCAGGCGCGGGGCCCGTGCGGCCAGCAGGCCGACGGCCTCGCGCACCCAGCGGGTGACGGTGGTGCGGTGGACCCCGTTGCCGCCGGCCAGGCCGCCGGGCCGCTGGTCACAGCGCAGCACCGCCAGCACAATCCCGGCGATCTTCCCCGGAGGCAGCGCCCGCCACGGCGAGCGGATCTTCTTCAAGTGGCTGCGGATCAGGTCCGCGAGGTAGTTCAAGGTGGCGCTCGACAGCGGCAGGCGCGCGGTGTAGACAAGGCCGTCAGGGCCCTCGGCGAGACTGTTTTGTTTCTTCACACCAAACTCAACTGCCGCCGGGGGCCCGTCGGTTACGCCGGGCCGCACCATTCCTCCGGCGCGGCCTATGGGCGGACGGTGAACTTCCCGTCGCCCCGCTTGTGCAGCCAGCCGCGGTCGGCGAGCTTGGTCAACTTCGCCCGCAGCGGTTCCAGCTTGCCCCGCGCCTCGGTGTTCAGACCGAGCGTTTCACCTATCACCCGGCAGGCGGCCGGCCCGCCGACCTGCCGCACCGCGGCCATGATGCGCTGGTAGTCCGACGGCAGCGCGGACTCCTCCACACCCGGCCCGCGGTCCGGGATCAGCCCCACCGCCCGGCCCGCCACCCGCACCACCGGCGACCCGGCCTGCGCCCGCTCCTCAGCCAGCTGCTCACTCATCCGCTGCCAGACCCGCTCGGCCACCGCGAGCTCGTCCCGCTCGGCCCGCACCTCGGACAACTGCTTGACCAGCCGCTCTTCGAGTTCGTCCAGCTCCGCGCGTCGCGCGGTGATCCGCTCCAGCATCTCGGGATCCGTCATACGCCGGAGCGTACGAGCACCACTCCCGGCGGTGGACGGAAAACCGTAAACCCACCCCTGCCAGACGATCTACACCCCAGACTGACGCCCACGACCAGCACGAGTACGCCGACGACCACTCACACCAGACCCGTGACCTGCAACTTCACGATGCACGCCACTCACTGGTAGAGGGTCTTCACCGGCACCCCGAGATACGAGGCGACCTCCGCAGGGGTGGCAAGCGGGCCACGGGCTGCAGCGGTGGCAGGGGCGTTGGTGCTACGGGGAGAAGGGTTAGGCACGAGGCTCCTTTTCGGTCTTGGACAATGGCCTGGACAACACAGCCACACCTCACGGAGAGAAGTCCAGAGTTGGTTCTGAAACTCTGTACTACTTCTCTCTGCGTGGCCGGGGAGATGGAAACAGTAAGGGTGGATGCGCGGTTGCCGAAATCGCTCCCGAGGAACTCGAAATTTTTTTGGGGTGAAGCCTTCTGTAGAGGTGCCGGAATCCGATACCCCCAGTTCGGGGATGTCCCGGACGTGGGCGGGTGCCATCCGGTGAACCCGGTGGACTGTTCGGCTTATACCTGCTCGAATCGCCCATCCTCGGAGCGCGAAGGGAAGGTAGCACGGCATTCCCGAGGGAACGGATCGTGATGTGCCGGAATTCGATGAGAGGAACGCCACTCAGCCCTGGGGTGACTTCTGTAGAGTTTGAGAACCAACTCTTGCCATAACGTCCGGCCGCAAGTTACAGCTAACTGTCATGGCAACCCGACCTGTCGAAATAGGCCCCGCCGGCCTCCACACCGCCCGCGCCATCGAGCACCTACGCCTCGTGCGTGGCCTGACCCAGTACCAGCTCGCCGCGCGTTGCACCGCGCTGGGCCGCCCGATGACCAACACCGCTCTCAGCCGAACCGAGCGCGCGCGCCGCCGCTGCGACATCGACGACCTCGTCGTGATCGCCACTGCGCTGGGCATCCCCGCCCCTCTCTGTCAGCCTTAGGTGAGACGTTCCGCTTCGCCGGGTTAGCCTGAGAGGGCACGACAGGAGAACCACCCCC
>NZ_JAPHNL010000121.1 GCF_026274175.1 Streptomyces beihaiensis | reverse complement strand
GTACCCGGCGGCGCCGCGCGTCGCGAGCGCCCCGGCGAGGAGGGTGCGGCGGGCGGCCGAGCGCAGCCGCTCCTCGGCGGTCCAGGAGCCGGCTCCGGCCGGGCCCTCGGGCACGTCCCGCCACCAGCGGATCTCGTCGCTGGGCACGGCGAGCTGGACGAGCACCTCGCGCGCGCAGGCGGCGCCGCTGCGTTCGAGGGCGACGAGCGCCTCGCCGAGCAGTTCCTCGCTGTCGGGGAAGGCGCTGCTCTCCGGCACGAGGAGGCTGGGCCCGGATCCCGGCCCCGGCAGCGTCCAGCGCGCGTACCGGCCGGTGGCGCCGCCGCGCCGCCGCCAGCCGTGCCGGTCGAGCAGGGCACCGAGCACGGCCGGGTCGACCTGACCGGGTTCGGGGCCCGCGAGGTCGACGGGGTGGGCGCGGGCCGCGCCCAGGGACCGTACGGGCTCGTCGATCGGGCGGTGCTGCATCGGGTGACTCCTTCCGGGCCCCGCCGCGTCGACCGGTTCGCCGGTCGGGTGTCAGGGCCGCCCGCCCGCGCCGACGCGGGTCATGATGTCGCACAGAGCGCGGTCGTCGAAGATCCGCGCGGTCGGGATGCGGACGGTGGTCCTGCGCCGCCCGGTGACGGGGTGTCCGGCGAGGTTGGTCCAGTAGCAGCAGTGCCGCAGGTCGAGGCGGTCGTGTCCGGCGCGCAGCCAGTCGTCCTGGGAGCGCGGCACGATCATCACGACGAGGATCTTGTGCACCGAGACCGGGGTGCGGGCCAGCTTCTCCAGGTGCGCGTTGTCGAGCGTGAAGGAGAAGCTGGGGCCCGGCGGAGCGGGGGCGATCTGGTAGGTGGCCTTCAGCTGTACCTTGATGGTGACCTCGTCGTCGACGGCGTGGCCGGGGGCGCTGTGGCTGACGTGCCAGTCGATGCCGTTGTCGGGAAAGGGCTGGGAGAGCGAGCAGCCGGCGGCCGCGGCGACGGCGTGCAGGTATCCCACCTGGAGTGTCTCCATGCAGGCGGTGGTGGCGAGTGTGCCGCGCGGCGGTGCGGTCCGCCCGTGCAGCAGCCCGCCCTGTTCGGGCCGCGCGAGCGCCATGGTCCAAGTGACCTTCCGGAACCGGCCGATCCCTGCCGAGATCAACCATTTGATCAAGCACGGGTCAATGGCTCCCCGCTGAACTGCCATGACTCGTACCTGTGTTGTCTCCCCTCCGCGTACGACGCAAACGGCCCGGGTATCACGAAAACGGGCAGCTGACAGGGCTGTTCAACGTCATCTGCCGTACGTGATCGAGGAGTTGTATGGACATGACGTGTTGGTACGAGGGCCCGCTCGCCGCCTTCGACACGGAGACCACGGGAGTGGACGTGGAGAGGGACCGGATCGTGTCGGCGGCGGTCGTGGTGCAGGAGGCGGCGGGGACACGTCCGCGGGTGACGCGCTGGCTGGTGAACCCGGGGGTGCCGGTCCCGCCGGGCGCGACCGAGGTGCACGGTCTGACGGACGAGTATCTGGCGCGCAACGGGCGGTGGCCGGCGCCGGTGATGGAGGAGATAGGCCACGTGCTGGCGGAGCAGGCGGCGAGGGGGCGGCCGCTGGTGGTGATGAACGCCCCGTTCGATCTGACGCTCTTCGACCGCGAGTTGCGGCGCCACCGCGCGTCGTGCCTGGCGGACTTCCTGGAACCGGGGCCGCTGTGCGTGCTCGACCCGAGGGTCCTCGACAAGCATCTGGACCGGTACCGCAAGGGCCGCCGCACGCTGACGGATCTGTGCGCGCACTACGGGGTGGAGCTGACCGGCGCGCACGACGCGGCGGCGGACGCGGAGGCCGCCCTCGAGGTGGTGCGCGCGGTGGGCCGCCGTTTCGCGGCCCGGCTCGACCGCCTCTCCCCCGCCGAGCTGCATACGCTGCAGACGACGTGGCACGCCGCGCAGGCCCGTGGCCTTCAGGCGTGGTTCGCCCGCAGCGGCACCGACGAGGCGGTGGATACGGCGTGGCCGATGCGTCCGGAACTCCCGGCGGCTGCCTGAGCGTTCCCCCGTCGGGGCCCCGGAAGCAGAAACGCGCCTGCGCGCGGCCCTGGTGATCCCCGCGCGCGGCCCGTCTCTCCCCATGCTCGATGCGTCACCCCGGGCATGCCCGGAGCATCACCAGGAGCCGCCGCCACCACCGCCGCTGCCCCCGCCGACCCCTCCTCCGCCGCCACCGCCGCCACCGCCGCCTCCACCTCCGCCTCCGCCGGAGGACGACGGATAGGAGCTCGAACGTGCGGAGGCGTCCATGAGGCCGAGGGCGAAGCCGGGGAGGAACCCCGGCCTGTTCCTGGTCCTGTTCCTGGTCCTGTTCCCGTGTCCGTCGTCGCGGCGCGCGGCGGAGGCCGTGGAGCCGGCCACGGCCCGGTCCCAGGCACCGGCCACGTCCAGGGCCACCGCCCAGGCGGTGCACAACCGCAGCCGGGCGTCGTCGAGGGGCTCGTCGTCGTGCCGCGCGGACGGGTCCACGAGATACCGCCGGAACGCCTCCGCCTGGAGCCAGAGTTCGCTGCCGCGCGGGCTGCGCCGGTTCAGCTCCCAGGACCGCAGCGACAGCGCGAGTCCCGCTCCGACGGTGAGGGCCCCGACCACCAGGACGGGCAGCCCGGCGGCGTTCCGGCCGCCCCCGATCCAGGCGCCCAGGGCGGTGACGACGAGCCCGAGCAGGGCGGCGCCGACGCCGACGAAGGGGCCGACGCGAGCCCGTCGCACGGAGACCTCGTCCCACAGGTCGCTGTTCTCCTGCCAGGCCGTCAGTTTGCTGTGGAGGGACTCCCAACCGGACCGGAACACGGTGTCGCGGTAGCCCAGGGTGATCTCGTCCCGCCCGGAGAACATCTTGTCGAGGATGTCCGCGGCGTTCGGGTCGTCCGCTGCCTGCGGTCGCTTGCCACGCTTGACGCGTGTGAGAGTGGGGCGTTCGTTGGTGCCACCGACGGTGATGTGCCCGTTGATCTCCGCGCCGAGCAGCCAGGCCACTTGGTGGTGGCTGTTGACGCGTTCGGCGAGCAGGATTCCGCCCTGTTCCGGCGGCAGGTCCTCGGGGGGCACGGGCGACGGCGTGAGCGAGGCGGCGAGGCGCTCGAGAGAGACGGGCCGGGTGCGGCCGGGCGGTCCGTCGGCCGTCGGTTCGGCGATCCGGTCACGGCCGAACAGGCGCAGCAGTGCGACGGCCACGGCGGCGGCGACGAGGGCGAGGACGAAGGCGAAGAGGGCCACGAGCCATGAGTTGGTGACGGTGGCATGGGCGGCCTGCCTGGTGGGCGGCTCGGGCAGCGCGGGCGGCGGTCCGGTGAGTCTTCCGCCGCGGGTGGTGTGGACGGTGACGCCGTGGTGGCCGCGCAGCCGGTCGAGGGCGATGTCGAGCGTCCCGGGCCGGTCCGTGCTGACGGCGCAGGGGGTGCTGCTGCCGTCGGTGCCTTGGACGCAGCGGGTCGCGGTGAGCCGGTAGGGGGCGGTGAGATGGATCCGCACATGGGAGCTGTCGGCTTTCCATCCGGTACCGACGGCGTTCCAGGCGATCTTGCCGTTCTTCACGACGTCCTGGAGGGTGTACTGGATGCGGTACCGGTGCATGCCGGTGACGGATCCGTCGGGGTCGCCCACGCGGATCCGGGTGGCTGTCTCTCGTTTGCCGTTGGGTTTTTCGTAGTAGTCGCCGACGTCCAGATCCCAGGGGACCCGGTGACCGTCCATGGTCGCGGTGACGAGGTTCTCGTCGTAGCCCAGGTCCGGCACGTCCCGGTAGATGCCGTGCCGGGTTGTGTCCGACTCCCCGAAGTCGTAGTCGATGACCTCCGTGACCCGGATACTGCCGTCGTCGTGCACCTGGGCGCCGACCCACAGGGTGGTCACGCGCTCGACGTTGCCGGTCTCCCGGAACAACGCGACGACGAGGACGATCGGCAGCGCGATGAAGAAGATTTTGAGCCAGGTGAACGCTCTACGTGCTTCGGCCGCGGTCCGGACCCGTGGCCGGGATCCGGACCGTACGGTCTTTCGCCCTTCGCATCACCCAGGGAAACGCTCAAGGAAACATGCCCCCTTCACCATGGGGCCTCCCCAGCCCCCGAAGATCGGCAGCGTATACCGGCCACAGGCGCATGAGAAAGGCCGGTCCGCTGGTGCGGACCGGCCTTCTTCCCGGTGGGCGATACTGGGTTCGAACCAGTGACCTCTTCGGTGTGAACGAAGCGCTCTCCCACTGAGCTAATCGCCCGGGAACGCGTTGAACCATACAGGTCGTGGCGGCCTGCGTTCAAACCGATCGCAGCCTGGACGCGAGCCCCCGCCGCCCGCCGCGCATCATCCAGGCGTGGTTGGCGAGGAAGACCGGCCTGCCGGGCAGCGCGAGGAGCCGCATCAGTGGCTTGCGCACCTCGACCTCCTGGTCGTAGTCCGCGCGCGTGCCGCCGGGCTGTGCGCGCAGCGTCCAGCGCGCCCAGCCGTCGAGGTCCCCGGTCATCCCGATCTCCAGGACTCCGGCGGCCGGGTCGCGGTGGCGTTCGCGGGCCGTGACCGTCAGGCCGTAGGGCAGGAACGAGCGGAAGACGGCGACGCCGCTGGTGTCGTCCAGCCGTGTCATCGAGCGCACCTGGGGCCACCATGTCGGGTACTCCTCCGCCCGTTCGAGGACGGCGAACACGGCGTCCGGCGGCGCGGGCAGCCGCCAGACGCTGTGGAAGCGGTAGTGGGACCAGGTGTGCGCGCTGGGCTTCATGGCCCGATTCTGCCCGTGCTCGCCCGTGCGGGACGGTCACGGCCGCGATCGCCTCACGGCATCCGGTCCCCGACCAGCGCGAGGTTCTCGATGGCGGCCAGACCGTAGAGCGCCGTGGCGTTGGTGCTCACCCACGGCACCTCGGAGCCCTCCACCAGGGCCACCGGCCCCTCGATCTTCTGGGCGCTCCAGTCGTTCGACTCCTTGTAGTCCCAGGTGTCCTTGCTGTGGAAGAACTTCTGCCAGGCGCGTGAGGCGAGTGACGCGTCGCCGGTCTGCACGGCCGCGTACGCGTCCAGGCGCGAGTGCCCCTGGAAGAGGAGCAGGACGCCGAAGTCGTGGCCGTAGCGCGCCTTCTGTTCCGCCTTGGTGGCGTTGAAGTAGCGGCAGTAGTCGAGGTACGCCTCCTTGAACTTCGGCATGTCTACGAGGTAGATGAGCTCGGCGCACAGTTCGTTCAGGCCGAAGACGGCCGACAGGTGGGAGACGGAGACGACCGGCTCGTCGGCGATCGCGAACTCACCGGTGTCGAGGTCGTACAGGCCGCTGCCCTGCACGAAGCCGTTGGGCTGGGCGGCGATGGTCTCCATCGTGGACAGGACCCGCGCCCTGGCCTTCTCCCACTCGGGGCCTCTGCGCTCCCACTCCGTCAGCCACGCCGAGACCAGGCCGCTCCAGTCGGTGCCGAAGCCGATGGACAGGGCGTGCCGGTCGGGGGTGTAGGGCTCGGTGCGGATCTTGCGCAGCGGGTCGAGGACGAGGAACGTCTCGTCGGAGTCGACGTTGGCGTGCATGAGGTCGCCGACACGTTCGTCGCCGGTGAGGAAGTAGTAGAAGCGGCGGTAGGTGGTGTTGGCGATGCGCTGCTGCTTGGCGCTGTCGCCGAAGTGCTGGACGCCGTGCCGGGTGCCGAGCCCCGCCCACGTGCCGAGGTGGTAGACGTCGACCTCACCGGTGTGCCGGGTCATGGCCTCGGCGAAGCGGAACAGGTCGGCGCGGCCGGAGCGCAGGTAGGCGTACCAGAGCCACAGGTCGGGCGAGAGTTCGGAGTTGTCCCAGGCGTAGCCGCCGACGTCGTAGCGCCACTGGTGCCGGGCGGTGTCGTAGGAGTGCATGATGTCGCCGTAGTCCCAGAAGCCGTACCAGCGACGCTGTTCGACCTGGTCCTTGTAGTACGTGAAGAGGAAGTCGAGGTGGTCCTCGATCTTCGCCTTGGCGGGGGTGGAGCGGTCGGGCTCGGCGTACAGGCCGGGGCCGAAGACCTTCGCGGCGATGAGCTGCCGGGGCGGGGCGGCGAGCTGCGGCAGGACGCGGACGGCCTTGGCCTGGGCGGCGAGGGTCTCGGCCTTCGGGGTGGAGGCGTTGGCCCAGAAGACCAGTTCGCTGGTGCGGGCGATGCCGTAGGGGGTGCCGAAGCCGGGCTCGTAGTCCTCGTAGGTGATCTGGAGGGCGTCCAGCTGCTTGGCGTACGTGTCCTCGCCCATGCCGTCGTGGTAGAAGCGCAGGTCCATCGGCTGGGCCTCGGGCGACCAGAGCCAGAGGGTGACCTCGGCCTCGTCGGTCTGCGCGTCGCGGATGTCGAGTCCGGCGGGGAACTTCTCCCAGAAGTCGCGCAGGCCGAAGGAGAGCCCGCCGCTCGCCCCGCCGACGTAGCCGAATCCGCCGGCTCTGCGGCCGCCGCCCGCGGCGATCCAGCCGTGGCCCTTCGTGGTGCGCTTGCGCAGGGTGAAGCCGTCGGCGGACAGCTGGGAGAGCGTGTAGTCGCCCCATTCGGGGATCCACTTGAGGCGCGTGGTGACCCGCTGGTCCCAGGTGGCGGGGTCGGGCAGCTTCTCGCCCGCGAACTGGGCGGCCTGCACGGCGGCGCCCGGGTCGCGGCGCAGCCCCGTGACGCCCTTGACGGCCTCGCGGAGCATGCCGGTGCCCTCGCCCGCGATGCGGATGTGCCGGTCGTACGGCTCGTCGCGCAGGGGCACGGTGAAGCGGACGCCGAGGCCGCGGATGAAGTCGCCGGAGGACGTGCCGGGTTCCTGGGTGCCGTCGTACGTGATGGTGTGCACCATGCGGAAGGAGTCGGCGCCCGCGTAGAAGTAGAACCGCACGGAGAACGGCAGCCAGCTGCGGTTGCCGTGACGGTGCTTGCCGTCGACGCGGACGACGGCGCGGACCGGCCCGTCCTGTTCGACGGTCGTCCTGTGGATGGCGCTGTCGAACCGTTCGTACTTCTGTGCGCCCTGGTCGCCGTCCTCGATCTCGCCCTGCCGCAGCAGCACGAGCCGCCCGTTCTTCGCGATCTCGGTGGAGCCGCGGGTGACGGTCTTGACCAGGCGCGATCCGCTGGTGCCGAGCTTGGTGACGACGACGCCGGTGTCGACGGTGACCGAGCCGCCGTGCGTGTCCACGGTCACCCTCTTCCTCGGCTCGGCCGCGGTGCCCGCCTTGAGGGTGAGTTTGCCGTCGCCGGTGCCGGGCCCCACGGCGTGCGCGGTCCACTTCAGGGAGCCGTCGGGCCACTGGGCGAGCGGCCAGGTCTGCACCGGCACGTCCTTGCCGTCGGCGGTGGTGACGGCGAACTCCTGCCCCTTCTCGTACGCGCCCATCGGCCACGGCACGCCGACGGTGGAACCGGGTGCGGCGCCGGGGCCTCCGTCCTCCAGCCAGTCGAGGGTGACCGGCTGCGGGTCGGCGGCGGTGGACCGCGTCGCGGCCCGCGCGGCGTTGCCGCCGAGGACGAAGCTCGCCTGGGTGGCGGCGCCTGCGACCGCGGCGGCCTTGAGGACCGAGCGGCGGGGAAAGCGGGGATCGGGTGACATCTGTGGTCCTTTCCGTGCATGCCAAAGGTGCTGTACGAGAAGGGAGTTGACGCGGAGGGAAGGGAAGGGGGCGGCGGTGCGAGGTGGGCGGTCAGCCAGGTCGGCCGCGCTCCTCCACGGCGAGGGCCGCCGCGGCGAGCACGCCGAGCGCGGGCACGGCCAGCGGCGCGACGAACAGCGCGGTCAGCGCGACGACCGCGACACCGCAGACGAGCAGCAGCGACCCGGCGGGCGCGCGGACCGTGCGGCGGGCGGCGGCACCGAGCAGCGCCCGCCACCGGGTGTCCGGCTGCCACACGGCGGCGGCGCGCAGCACCGTGACCGTGCCCGCCAGGAGCGCGACGAGGCCGACGGCCGCCGCGCCCCGGCCGCCGGGCAGTCCGGCCCGCACGGCGCGCAGGTCGACCCAGACGGCGGCGCAGGCGCCGAG
>NZ_JAPHNL010000120.1 GCF_026274175.1 Streptomyces beihaiensis | reverse complement strand
CTGCGCGCCACCCCGCGCACGACACCCGTGGTGGTGCTCGACAACCCCCGCAACCTCGGCAACGCGGGCGCCGTCGTCCGCCTCGCCGCCGGCTTCGGGGCGTCCGGAGTCGTCACGACGGGCAGCCTCGACCCCTGGCACCCCACCGTCGTGCGGGGCGGGGCCGGGCTGCACTTCGCGACCGTCGTGGAGCGGCTCGCCGTCGACGAACTGCCGCACGGGCCGCTGTACGCGCTCGACCCCGAGGGCGCGGACATCCGCGGCCTGAAGCTGCCCGACGACGCGTTGCTCGCCTTCGGGTCCGAGCGCAGCGGCTTGTCGGCCGAACTACGCGCGCGTGCCGACCGGCTGGTGTCGCTGCCGATGCGGCCCCAGGTCTCCAGCTACAACCTGGCCACCAGCGTCGGCATGACGCTCTTCCACTGGAGCGCGCACAGCGCTCACGCGCCCGCCTGACGCGCGCACGCGCCAGGCGCCAGGCGGCAGTCGGCAGGCGGCAGGCGACGGACGTCAGACGGTCTTCCCGCGCACCTCCACGACCCGGAAGCGGTTGGCCACGAACGCGCCGTCGCACAGCGCCGCGTTCGCCGCCGGGTTGCCGCCCGAACCGTGGAAGTCGGAGAACGCGGCCGTCTGGTTCACGTACACCCCGCCCGTGAGGTTGAGCGAGAGCTGCGCGCACTCCTCCAGACAGACCTCCTCGACGGCTTCTGCCACCTCCGGGGAGGTGGTGTACGCGCCGACCGTCATGGCGCCCTTCTCGCGCACCGTGCGCCGCAGCAGCTCCAGGGCGTCCCCGGTGGAGTCGACGGCGACGGCGAAGGAGACCGGTCCGAAACACTCGCTCATGTAGGCGGCCTCGGCGTCGGGCTTGGCACCGTCGAGCTTCACGATCACCGGGGTGCGCACCACGGCGTCCGGGAACTCCGGGTTGCTGATCTCCTTCGAGGCGAGGGCTACTTCGCCGAGTCCGGGCGCCGCCTCAAGACGGGCCTTCACATCCGGGTTGACCAGGGCGCCGAGCAGTCCGTTCGCGCGGGCGTCGTCGCCGAGCAGGCCGTCCACGGCCTTGCCGAGGTCCGCGACCACCTCGTCGTACGTCTTGTGGCCCTGGTCGGTGGCGATGCCCTCGCGCGCCAGCAGCAGGTTCTGCGGGGTCGTGCACATCTGACCGCTGTACAGGGAGAGCGAGAACGCCAAATTGGCCAGCATGCCCTTGTAGTCGTCGGTGCTGTCGACCACGACCGTGTTGACCCCGGCCTTCTCCGTGTAGACCTGAGCCTGGCGGGCGTTGGCCTCGAGCCAGTCGCCGAAGGACGTCGATCCCGTGTAGTCGATGATCTTGATTTCGGGGCGAACGGCCAGGGTCTTCGCGATGCCCTCGCCGGGACGCTCGGCGGCGAGCGCCACCAGGTTGGGGTCGAATCCCGCCTCGGCGAGCACCTCGCGCGCCACCCGCACCGTGAGCGCGAGCGGCAGCACCGCCCGCGGGTGCGGCTTGACCAGGACCGGGTTGCCGGTCGCCAGGGAGGCGAACAGGCCCGGATACCCGTTCCACGTCGGGAAGGTGTTGCAGCCGATCAGGAGGGCGATGCCACGGGCGACCGGGGTGAAGCGCTTGGTCAGGACGAGCGGGTCGCGCTTGCCCTGCGGCTTGGTCCACTCCGCCGTGTCCGGGGTGCGGACCTGCTCCACGTACGCGTACGCCACCGCCTCCAGGCCGCGGTCCTGGGCGTGCGGGCCGCCCGCCTGGAACGCCATCATGAAGGCCTGGCCGCTGGTGTGCATGACCGCGTGCGCGAACTCGTGGGTGCGGGCGCTGATCCGGGCGAGGATCTCCAGGCAGGTCACCGCGCGCGTCTCGGCGCCCGCCTCGCGCCATGCGCGCATGCCCGCGCGCATGGCCGGCAGCAGGGTGTCGATGTCGGCGTGCGGGTACGTGATGCCCAACTGCGGCCCGTAGGGCGATACTTCGCCGCCCACGAAGTCGTCCGTGCCGGGCTGGGAGAGGTCGAACCGGGTGCCGAGCAGCGCGTCGAAAGCGGCCTTGCCCTCGGCGAGGCTCAGGCTGCCGTCCTCCCCGTACGCCTTGGGATGTTCGGGGTGGGGCGACCAGTACGCGCGCGTGCGGATCGCCTCCAGCGCCTGGTCGAGCGTGGGACGGTGCTTGGCGATCAGGTCGTGGGCGGTGAGCTCGGCGGCCATGACGGACCAACTCCTCCTCGGCGACGGCTCTTCGTCGAACCGGCGTGCTGGGCGGGACTGGCAGGGCTGCCCGCACCGACAGGGCTGACGGGTCAGGACTGTGCGGGACTGGGCAGAGGTGGACGGACAGAGTTAGAGTAACCGAACGATCGGTCGGGATAACAGGGTGTACGGAACCTGTGGAAAACCGGCCCGAAAGGCCCCGGACCCCCGGCCCCCGACCCCGTACGGGAAGATCTCGCGTGGGCGCCGCAAGGGGCGGCCCAGGCCGCAGAGGCCGCAGAGGCCGCAGAGCCCCGGCTGTGGGGCGCGGGAGGGAGACAGGTCGGCATGACGGCACATGACCGCCTCGTGGGCGTGGTGGGCACCGGCACCATGGGCCAGGGCATCGCCCAGGTCGCACTCGTCGCCGGACATCCGGTGCGGCTCTACGACGCCGTGGAGGGGCGGGCCGAAGCCGCCGCCGAGGCGATCACCGCGCGTCTGGACCGGCTAGTCGAGAAGGAACGCATGAGCGGCGACGAGCGCGACGCCGCCGTCGCCCGGCTGGCCGCCGCGCGCGAGCTCGGCGACCTGTCCGGCGCGGGTCTGGTCGTCGAGGCCGTCCTGGAGCGGCTGGACGTCAAGCAGCGGCTCTTTCGCGACCTGGAGGACGTCGTCGACGACGACTGCCTCCTCGCCACCAACACCTCGTCGCTGTCCGTGACGGCGATCGGCGGGGCGCTGCGCACGCCCGGACGGTTCGTCGGGCTGCACTTCTTCAACCCCGCGCCGCTGATGCCGCTCGTGGAGGTCGTCTCCGGCGCCGCCACCGACGTCACCGCGGCCACGCGCGCATACGAGACCGCACGCGCCTGGGGCAAGACGCCCGTGGCCTGCGCCGACACGCCCGGCTTCCTGGTCAACCGGATCGCGCGGCCCTTCTACGCCGAGGCGTTCGCCGTCCACGAGCAGCAGGGCGCCGACCCCGCCACCATCGACGCGGTGCTGCGCGAGAGCGGCGGCTTCCGGATGGGCCCCTTCGAACTCACCGACCTCATCGGCCAGGACGTCAACGAGGCCGTGACCCGCTCGGTGTGGGAGGGCTTCTTCCAGGACCCGCGGTTCCGGCCCTCGCTGGCCCAGCGCCGCCTGGTGGAGGCGGGCCGCCTGGGTCGCAAGTCGGGGCAGGGCTGGTACGCGTACGGGCAGGACGACCGGCGGCCCGAACCGCACACGGCCGCACCGGCCGAGGCGCCCGCCCACGTGGTCGTCGAGGGCGACCTGGAGCCCGCGGGCGAGCTCGTCGCGATGATCCGTGAGGCCGGTATCGAGGTGCGGCAGGAGGACGAGGACCGGGGCACGCGCATCGTGCTGCCCGGCGGCGGGCAGCTGGCGCCCGCGGACGGGCAGACGGCCGTGGAGTTCCGCGACGTCGTCTACTTCGACCTGGCGCTCGACTACCGCGCGGCGAGCCGTATCGCCCTGTCCGCGTCACCGACGGGCAACCCGCGCACCCTCGCCGAGGCCACCGGGCTCTTCCAGGCGCTCGGCAAGAAGGTCAGCGTCATCGGTGACGTGCCCGGCATGATCGTGGCCCGCACGGTGGCACGGATCATCGACCTGGCGCACGACGCGGTCGCCAAGGGGGTGGCGACCGGGGAGGACATCGACACCGCGATGCGGCTGGGCGTCAACTACCCCCTGGGCCCGCTGGAATGGGACCGCAGGATCGGCCGCGGCTGGGCCTTGTCGCTCCTGGAGGACCTGCACGAGCGCGAACCGTCGGGGCGCTGTGCGCCCTCGCTCGCCCTCTTCCGCCAGTCGTACGCACCCGAGAACGGGAAGGGCGCCGCATGAGCACCCCACGACCCGGCGCCGGTGCGCGCCGTGACACCTACACGCCCGACACGCTGCTCGCGGTCGCCGTCACCGTGTTCAACGAGCGGGGCTACGACGGCACGTCCATGGAGCACCTGTCCAAGGCGGCGGGCATCTCCAAGTCGTCGATCTACCACCATGTGACGGGCAAGGAGGAGCTGCTGCGCCGTGCCGTGAGCCGGGCGCTCGACGGGCTCTTCGGGATTCTCGACGAGCAGCACGCGCGCGTGGGCCGCGCGGTCGAGCGCCTGGAGTACGTCACCCGGCGCATGGTCGAGGTGCTGACCGGTGAACTTCCCTACGTGACGCTGCTGTTGCGGGTACGCGGCAACACCGACACCGAGCGCTGGGCCATGGAGCGCCGCCGGGAGTTCGACCACCAGGTGGCCGAACTGCTCAAGGCGGCCGCGGCAGACGGGGACGTGCGCGGCGACATAGAAGTGCGGCTCGCGACCCGTCTCGTCTTCGGAATGATCAACTCCATCGTGGAGTGGTACCGGCCCGACAGCGGTGGCCGCCTCACCGACCGCGAGGTGGCCGACGCCGTCGTGGAACTGGTCTTCGGGGGGCTGCGCGAGGGCGTGTGAACGCCTCTGCGCGTCCGGTTCTACGCGCCTTCTACGCGCCTTCTACGCGCCTTCTACGCGTCTGGTTCTCGCCGCTGGTTCTACGCATCCGGTTCTGGCGTTAGATTCTCGCGTCCAGTTCTACGTGTCCGGTTCTACGTGTCCGGTTCTACGTGTCCGGTTCTACGCGTCCGGCTCCAGGTCCTCCTCCTCGAAGACCAGCAGGGTGCGCGAACTCAGCACCTCGGGGATGGCCTGGAGCTTGGTGAGGACCAGCTCGCGCAGCGCCCTGTTGTCCCGGGTGTGCACCAGGATCAGGACGTCGAAGTCCCCGCTGACCAGTGCGATGTGCGAGGCCTCGGGCAGTCGGCGCAGCTGGTCGCGGACGGTGCGCCAGGAGTTCTGGACGATCTTGAGCGTGATGTACGCGGAGGCGCCCTGGCCCGCCCGTTCGTGGTTGACGCGTGCGCCGAAGCCGCGGATGACGCCGTCCTCGACGAGTCGGTTGATGCGGGCGTAGGCGTTGGCCCGTGACACGTGGACACGTTCGGCGACGGAGCGTATCGAGGCGCGGCCGTCCTTCAGGAGCATGTTGAGGATGTCGCGGTCGATGGCGTCCAGCGGGCGGGCGGCGGGCTCGGCGGCCGCACCGTCGTGGCCGTCGGCCATTTGTTCAGATGCCATGTGCCCGCGCCTCCCTACCATGGACGTAATGCGTTCATCTCAGGCTGTGGAGAACCGTTTGTCCACAGCCTGGAGGTGGCTGTAGCCAAAATGTGCCGACGACCGAACAATCGGTAGGTGAGGCGCATCACATCCGACGCGCCCGTCGAAGCCGCTCCCACGAGGAGGTGCCGTCATGACGGTCATGGAGCAGCAGGGCGCAGGCCACGCGGCCCGTACCGCGCCGCCGCCCGCCTGGCAGCCCAGCACGGACCCCGCGCCGCTGCTGCCCGACGCGGAGCCGTACCGGGTCCTGGGCACTCCGGCCGCGGCACACACCGACCCAGCACTGCTGCGCCGCCTGCACGCGGAGGTCGTGCGCGGCCGCCGCTACAACACGCAGGCGACCGCCCTGACCAAGCAGGGCCGCCTCGCCGTCTACCCCTCGTCGACCGGCCAGGAGGCATGCCAGGTCGCCGCCGCGCTGGCCCTGGGCGAGCGCGACTGGCTCTTCCCCAGCTACCGCGACACGCTCGCCGCCGTCGCCCGCGGCCTCGACCCGGTCGAGGCACTGACCCTGCTGCGCGGCGACTGGCACACCGGGTACGACCCGCGCGAGCACCGCATAGCGCCCCTGTGCACCCCCCTGGCGACGCAACTCCCGCACGCCGTGGGCCTCGCCCACGCCGCGCGCCTCAAGGGCGACGACGTGGTGGCGCTCGCGCTGGTCGGCGACGGCGGCACCAGCGAGGGAGACTTCCACGAGGCGCTGAACTTCGCGGCCGTGTGGAGCGCCCCGGTCGTCTTCCTCGTGCAGAACAACGGGTTCGCCATCTCCGTGCCGCTGGCGAAGCAGACCGCGGCGCCGACCCTGGCCCACAAGGCCGTCGGGTACGGGATGCCGGGCCGCCTGGTCGACGGCAATGACGCGGTGGCCGTGCACGAGGTGCTCGGCGAAGCCGTGACCCGCGCGCGTGAAGGCGGCGGACCGACACTGATCGAGGCCCTCACGTACCGGCTCGACGCGCACACCAACGCCGACGACGCGACGCGCTACCGCACCGACGACGAGGTCGAGGCATGGCGCGCGCACGACCCTGTGCTGCTGCTCGAACGCGAGCTGACCGCGCGCGGCCTCATCGACGAGGCGGGCCTGAAGGCGGTGCGCGACGACGCCGAGGCTCGCGCCGCCGACCTGCGCGAACGCATGAACCAGGACCCGGAGCTCGAACCCATGGACCTGTTCGCCGACGTCTACGCCGAGCGGACCTCGCAACTGCGCGAACAGGCGGCACAGTTGCGGGCCGAACTCGACGCCGAGGCAGAGGCCGAGGCGCAGGCCGCCGACGGCGCCGAAGGGGGACGGGCATGACCACGGTCGCCGCCAAGCCGGCCACCATGGCGCAGGCGCTCGGGCGCGCGCTGCGCGACGCCATGGCCGAGGATCCGACGGTCCACGTCATGGGCGAGGACGTGGGCACGCTCGGTGGCGTCTTCCGCGTCACCGACGGGCTCGCCAAGGAGTTCGGTGACGACCGCTGCACGGACACGCCGCTCGCGGAGGCCGGCATCCTCGGAACCGCCGTGGGCATGGCGATGTACGGGCTGCGGCCGGTCGTGGAGATGCAGTTCGACGCGTTCGCCTATCCCGCCTTCGAACAACTCGTCTCTCACGTCGCGCGGATGCGCAACCGCACGCGCGGCGCGATGGCGCTGCCGCTGACCGTGCGCATCCCCTACGGCGGCGGGATCGGCGGTGTCGAGCACCACAGCGACTCCTCCGAGGCGTACTACATGGCGACACCGGGTCTGACCGTCGTCACCCCGGCGACCGTCGCGGACGCGTACGGGCTGCTGCGGCAGTCCATCGCCAGCGACGACCCCGTCGTCTTCCTGGAGCCCAAGCGGCTGTACTGGTCGAAGGACTCCTGGAACCCCGAGCATCCGCTGGACGTCGACCCGATCGGCACGGCGGTGGTCCGCCGCGCGGGGACCAGCGCCACGCTGATCACGTACGGGCCGTCCCTGCCCGTCTGTCTGGAGGCGGCCGAGGCGGGCCGCGCGGAGGGCTGGGACCTCGAAGTGGTCGACCTGCGCTCGCTGGTGCCGTTCGACGACGCGACCGTGGCGGCGTCGGTGCGGCGTACCGGGCGGGCGGTCGTGGTGCACGAGTCGGGCGGCTTCGGCGGGCCAGGCGGCGAGATCGCGGCGCGCGTGACCGAGCGCTGCTTCCACCACCTGGAGGCGCCGGTGCTGCGGGTGGCCGGGTTCGACATCCCGTATCCCCCGCCGATGCTGGAACGGCACCATCTTCCGGGCGTCGACCGGGTGCTGGACGCCGTCGGGCGCCTCCAGTGGGACCAGTGACGTGGGGCCGCTGACGTGGGACCAGTGACGGGCCGGGACGGGCAGGACCGGCTGAGGAAAGGGACGGAGAACTGATGGCGCAGGTCCTGGAGTTCAAACTGCCCGACCTCGGTGAGGGGCTCACCGAGGCGGAGATCGTGCGGTGGCTGGTGCAGGTCGGCGACGTCGTCGCCGTCGACCAGCCGGTCGTCGAGGTCGAGACGGCCAAGGCGCTGGTCGACGTGCCCTGCCCGTACGGCGGTGTGGTGACGGCCCGGTTCGGCGAGGAGGGGACGGAACTTCCGGTCGGCGCCCCCCTCCTGACCGTCGCGGTCGGCGCGGCGCCGGGAGCC
>NZ_JAPHNL010000119.1 GCF_026274175.1 Streptomyces beihaiensis | reverse complement strand
CCGTGCGGACGGGGCGGCGGGCTCAGCCCGCCTTGCGGTCCACGAGGACGTACGACGCGGCGGCCACGGCCCCGGCGACGCCGAACACCGCGGGCCACGCCCCGACCTTCTTGGCCAGCGGGTGGGATCCGGCGAACGCCGCGACGTACGCGCCGGTCAGCGCGCCCGCGACCTTTCCGCCCCGCGCCCGCGTCCACCGCGTCGCGGCCGCGGCCCCCGCGACGGCGAGCACCGCGCCGCCCAGCGGCCGCTTCTTGGTGAAACGGGCGGTGGCGTATCCGCCGACCAGGCCCGCGGCGGCGATCGGGGCGGAAGGCAGGGAACGGGCCATGGGTGGGACCTCCGGTGTCCGGCTCTTGATGACTTGCTGCCGTTCGCGAGGCTACGCCGCCCCCTCCGCGCCCCCGGCGGCCGGGTGCGGACCTCGTCAGTCCTGCGGGAACCAGACCTCGCGGATGCCGTGCTCACCGTCCTCGGTGCGCTCGACCACGAACGTCGACTCGTCGCGCTCCTCGTCCGCGTAGACGCTGAGCGCGCCCCCCGTGAGCATGTGCAGGAACGCGTCGTGGTCCATGATGCCGTCGGCGTCTACGGCGTGGCCGGGGCCGTCCTCGGCGTCGAGATCGTCGAGCCCGAACCCGGCGGCCGCCAGGGTGGCCCGGGGGTCCCCGGTGGTCTCCAGCTCGTCGAAGCCCTCGATCGTCAGATCCGGCGCGCCCGGCACCGCCGCGAGGATCTTCAGGTACGCGGCGCCGAAGTCGCGTTCACAGACGGCGACGACACGGGCGTCCGGATGCCGCCGCCTCTGCGACCGGAACTCGTCCTCCAGCGTGCTGGACAGCATTCCGTCCTCGACGAGCGCCGGATCGGTGATCTTCAGCGTGGAGCCCCACGCCGCCACGCTCACCACGTCGAGTTCCGCTCTGCTCGCGGGAGATGACGGATGGTCGAGGCGCGACGGGCCCCGCTCGTCGCGCACCGCCGCGACCGTGGACAGGGAGAGCGCCGCCGCCCTGGCCGCCTCCGGATCATGGGCGGGCGCCGCCGTCGGGCGCTCGTCGGGCAGGAGCGGCGCGGCGAACGGCGGGTGGAGCACGACCAGATGGGCATGCCCGCTGTGGCGTGGATCCACCGGCGTGCCGGGCGGGACGTGGCTCGATCCGGCGTGCGGTCCCGGGCTTGCGGCAGAGCTCATGAGGGCGAGTATGCATCAGCCCACGACGTGCGCGTGCCGGCCCCCGCTGTCGTCTCCGCATGGAAATACGCGCCGAACACGCGCCGAACACGCGCCGAATCCGGGCCGGATCCGCGCCGGATCCGCCAGGCCGCTCGGGGTCGGGGGCGGGGTCGGGTTCAGGCTCGGGACCGAGGGCGCGTCAGGTCCGCCGCCGAGGACGCGGACAGCAGCGGCGCGTACCGGTCGCGCCAGGGACAGGCCGCCTCCAACTGCGCGCTCAGCGCGATGAGCGTGGCCTCGTCGGCGGGGCGGCCCACCAGGCTGACGCCGACGGGGAGCCCCTCGGGTGTCCAGTACAGCGGCAGGCTGACCGCGGGCTGGCCGGTCATGTTGTACGGGCTGGTGAACGCGCTGAACGCACGCTGACGGTACAGATTCGTCAGCGGGTCGCCGGACTCGTCGAAGTACTCGACCGGTTGGGGCAGCGCCGCGAGCGTCGGCGTGAGCACGACGTCGTACGCGCGCGTCGCCCGCACCGCGCGCCGAGCCGCCTGCTGCATCCCGTGCATCGCGGCGGCGAACGCCTCGCCCGACACCCCGCGCCCGTACTCCCGCCAGGCACGCGTCACCGGCCGCAGCAGCTCCTCCCGCTCGACCGGCACCACCCGCCCCAGCGACTGCACGCTCCACGCCGTCACGAAGTGGTCGGCGAGGTCGGCCCCGAACGGGGTCGGGATGTCCTCCACGACATGGCCGAGGCCCTCCAGGAGCCGGGAGGCGTGCTCCCAGGCGGCCACGCACGCGGGGTCGACCGTGACGTCCTCGGAGGCGGGCGTCACGTACCGGCCGACGCGCAGCCGCCCCGGCTCACGCCCGGCGTGACCGAGGAACGTCTCGCCGTCCGGCAGCGGCGCCGCCCAGTGCGGGTCGCCCGGCTCGGGCCCGGCGAGCACGTCGAGCAGCGCCGCCGCGTCGCGCACCGAGCGGGCGAGCGGCCCCTGCACGGACATCCCGGTCACCTCGTGCCCGCCGGGCCCCGAACTCACCCGGCCCCGCGACGGCTTGATGCCGACGAGGCCGCAGGAGCTCGCCGGGATGCGGATGGAGCCGCCCCCGTCGCTCGCGTGGGCGACGGGGACGAGTCCCAGCGCGACGGCGACCGCGGCGCCACCGCTCGACCCTCCGGCGGACAGGGCCGGGTCCCACGGGTTGCGGGCCGGGCCGACGAGGTCGTTATCCGTGTAGCAACAGCAGCCGAACTCGGGCGTGTTGGTCTTGCCGAGGCTGACCGTCCCGGCCTCCCGCATCCGGGCCACGCTGTACGCGTCCGCGTCCGGCAGGTGGGCGGCGAACGCCTTCGAGCCGTACGTGGTCGTGACCCCCGCGGTGGCGAAGAGGTCCTTCACGGCGGTGGGCACGCCGAACAGGGCGGACCGTGTCGCGTCGCCGTCGTCCTGCCGCCCTTCGAGCGCAACGGCCTCGGCGAGCGCGGCGTCCGCCGTGCGGGTGATGAAGGCGCCGACGTGCGGGTCGAACTCCTCGACGCGCGCGAGGTGTTCACGGACGAGCTCCACCGGCTTGACCTGCCCGTCCCGCACGGCGGCGGCCTGTTCGAGCGCGGTGAGCGAGGTGAGTGCGGTGAGTGAGGTGAGTGAGGTGAGTGAGGTGAGCGAGGTGACCGAGCTGAGCGAGGTGTGCGCGGTCGGCCCGGTGGTGGGTCCGGTGGGCTCGGTCGGCCCGGTGGTGGGTCCGGCGGGCTCGCTGGTGCGTTCGACGGGCCCGGTGGGCCCGGTGGGCTCGGTGCGGGAAGTCATGCGTTTCGCCCTTCGTCGACGAGAAGCCCGGCGGAGCCGTCGGCGCGCCGCATCTCGGCGACCTGCCGTGCCACGGCTTCCTCGTGCTCCAGCAGATCACGCTTGGCGTCACGGGGCCGCCACCTTCCGGCCATGACGAAGACGAACGGCAGGAACAGCACCTGCCCGCCCAGACACACCCACCACCACGCCTGCCACCGCCCGGGGTTGTCGGCGCTCGCCCGGGTGACCTCCGCCCCGTACTTCTTCAGCACAGCCAGCTGGGGCGCGGCCTCCCGCACCGTGCGCAGCTTGTCCGCGCCGACCTCCTGGCGAGCGCGGGCGGCGAGCGCGGGCGGCACCTTGCCGGGCGCGTACGAGTCCAGTTCGGCGAAGAGCTTCGGGTGGGCGCGGGTGATGGCGAGGGCCGGTGCCGCCTGCACGGACGCCGTCTTGACCTCGGCGCCGTGCTCGATCAGCGGTGTGACCGTGTTGACGACGAGCGGTACGGCGGCGGCGGACACGGCGACCGTGATCCGTACGATCCACCCCCAGATCGCGAGCCCCGTCGCCGTGGCGGCCGGATTGTGCCGCTCGACGGTCTCGGTGAAGCTCGCCATCCAGGGGGAGTAGGTGATCCCGCTGGTGATGCCGATCCCGGCCGCGATCAGCGCGAACGTGTAGTACCCGGTGTGCGGCTCGGTGGCGCGCAGGGTGAACGCGAGCGTGCACCCGATCGTGCCGAGCCCGCCGAGCAGCATGAACGGCTTGCGTACGCGCAGCCGGTCGGAGAGCAGCCCGGTCGCGACGAGGGAGACGGCGTTGGCTCCCCAGTACCAGTTCAGGAGCGCGTTCGCGCGCTGCGCCGAGTAGCCGAACGTCGTGGCGAAGTAGAGCACGAAGTTGCCGACGGCGGCGTAGTAGAGCAGGAGGTAGAGGCTGATGGCGACGGCCGAGCCGATGACGTCGAGGCGCAGCATCTGCCGCCACTGGCCGCGCAGCGCTGCCTCGGTGTCGATGCCCTTGGCGCGGGCCTCGACGAGCGCCCGGTCGCGCAGGCTGACCATGATCTGGTCGCGCAGCCGGGGCGCGAGTTCGCGCAGCCCGAACAGGGCGACCACGAACAGCACGAGCCCGCTGACGCCCGCGAACCGGATCTCGTCCTGCCAGCCGGTCGAGCCCCCGTACGTACGGGAGGTGACGGCCGTGACGACGAGGCTGCCGATGACCGGCCCCATGGTCCAGTAGCCCATGGCCGAGGCCCGGCCGAGCTGGGGCGAGAAGTCGCGGATGAGCGCCGGGGTGGCGACGAGGATCATGCCCTCGACGAGCGCGATGGCGCTGTAGGTGACCAGGTACGCGGCCTTTCCGGGCGCGACGGGCAGTACGAAGGTGGTCAGAAGCCCGACGACCAGCAGCCCGTAGACGACGATGTTCGCCCGCCCCCAGCGGTCCGCGAGCCCGGCCACGAGCGAGGCGAACGCGCCCACGGCGTTGGCGGCGACCGAGACGTACACGAAGTACAGGAACGTCATGTGGTACTGGGCGATCACGGCCGTGGAGACCGCGTACTGCACGTACAGCTGGTAGTAGAGGACGATCGTGGCGAGCACGACGATCGCCAAGTACCAGTAGCGGGCGCCGCGTTCGGGATATCGGTCGAGCCGTCTCGCCATCATCCTTGCCTCCCAGTGCAGGTGCGCGTGCCGGTGCGGGTGCGGGGGTGGGTGGCGTGAGGCTAGTACCGACTGGTCGGTACGCGTAAGGGGTAGGGCGAAGGAAGTCGTTTGTGCTCTGCTCCTGTACGGCCGCGGGGCGGCGGGTGCCGGAGCCCGCACCCGTGCCCGGGAGAGCCCCGGGCCCGCACCCGTGGTGGCGTGTCCGCCGGTGCGAGCGCGGGGGCCGACGGCCGCGTAGGTCAGTCCGTTTCGGCTTGGGAGGGGGAGGGGGAGGGGAGGTGGGAGAGCGACGATTCGCGGCCGGGGAAGGAGTAGATCTCGCTTCCCTTCTCCCGCAGCGAGGCGATCTCGCGGCGGTGGGACGCGTCGAGCCGTTCGCCGGGCAGTGCGATCGGGATGCCCGGCGGGTAGGCGACGATGAAGCGGTCGGACGGTTCCCCTTCGGCGAAGACGGTGGCCGCGCGGTGCGTGCTCTGAATGGTGCGCATGGCCTCCAGCAGCCGCTGGACGGCCCCTTCGGAGACTCCGATGTGGACGTGCAGCAGGACGGCGTCGCCGCACTCGCGGGCGATGTACACGCCGTGCTCGTCGAAGAGCCTGCGGCGGAACTCCGAGGCGGAGAGCCCGAGGCCCCGCACACTGACCATGACGCGGAGCGGATCGTCCGCGACCAGCAGGTTCTCCAGCATCCGGGCGTCGGAATCGAGAACCTCGTACCCGGACAGGCCCGGATCCACGTCGATCTCCGACGTGATGGTGTGGGCGAGATCGACCGAGCGTCGCAGCAGCCGCTCGCCCTCGGCGCTCGCCTGCGCTCTGGCCAGGTCGAGACCGGCCAGGACGGGCCAGCTGGGCGAGGTGGTGTGCTGCTGGAACAGTTCCCGAGCGGCGCGTTCCCGCAGCGTCGGGGAGTGCGTCGGCGTCCGCGCGTCCATCAGATGCAGGTACGACCCTTGGCGCGGTGCCGAGAGCGACTTGTGCGCGGAGTGGGTCACGGCCATCTCCATACGGTCGGCGGCTCCGGCGCCGCGCAGCACGCGGAACGCGTCCAGCGCGGTGAGCCGGCGCAGCTCCGGGTGGAAGTGATGGGCGGCGCCCCACGCCTCGTCGACCACCACGCGCACATCGGCGCCGACCTCGGCCAGCGTGCCGAGCACGGCGGGCAGGTCGTAGCGGACTCCGTCGTAGGAGGCGGCGGAGAGCACGACGGTTCCGTAGGGGCGGCCCGCCTCGTGCGCCTCCGTGTACATCCGCAGCAGGGCGGGAACGTCGGCGAACTCGCGGGGACAGCGCTCGCAACAGCCACGGACCGGCGCGTAGTCGACGTGTGCGCCGAGGCCGGGCAGGGTGAAGTGGACCGACTGGTGGCAGCTGCGGTCGGCGAGGACCCGTTCGCCCGGTCGGGTCAGCGCGCCGAGCGCGACCCGGTTGGCGGTGGTGGTGCCGCCGGAGAGAAACAGGGTGTGGTCCGCGCCGAATGCCTGGGCCGCCAGCCGCTGGGCGCGCAGGAGCGGTCCGCGGGGCCGGAAGTAGGAGTCGAGCATGGCGCCGCTGTACGAGACGTCGGCGGACAGGTACGGGTCTCCGAACAGAGCGGTGTAGCGCTCTCGCAGCCGCGAGTCGCGCAGGGAGTCCCCGTGCGAGAGCGGCAGGGCGTGGAAGGAGGTCACGTCCCGGCGGGCCAGGCTGAGCAGGGCGTCGGCGAGCGGAGCCTCCTGCCAGCCGCGCGCCGTGTCCGGTGCGGTGTGGGTGGAGGAGGTCGGCAGTATGTGCGGATGGTCGGCGGTCATTGACACGGTTGCTCCATGACGTGAGGGGCTGCTGCCGACGACACTTGTCGGCCGGTGTTCGTGAGGTGTTGACGCAGAGCGAAGGGCGGGAGGGGAGGGGGGAACGGCGGAGGGGGGCGCGGTGGAGGGGTGGAGGGGTGGAGGGAGGCGAAGGCTGACCTGCACGGGGCACTGTGATCCCTGTAGCCCTTGTGATCCCTGTAGCCCTTGTGATCCCTGTGGTCCCTGTGGTCGCTGGTAACGGTGGCGTCGTGCCGGAGCGCGGGCGAAGCCGGACGGAGCGGGGCGGGACGGGACGGTGAGTTCGGGCGGGAGATGCCTACGCCGGTTCGTCCACCGTGTCGTCCACCACGTCGTCCACCACGTCGTCCACCGCTTCCGCTTCCGCTTCCGCTTCCGTATCGGCTCGATCGGTCGGGCGGCCGACGGTGATCGCCTCGGCGAGCGTCGGGTTGTGCCAGGCGCTGCGTACCCCCCAGACGTAGAAGGCCAGGGCGGCCACCGTGACGAGGCACATGTCCCAGCCGGGCGCCAGGTAACCACGGCCGCCGAAGTCGCCGGCACCGGCCCAGGAGATCGCCGCCATGACCACCAGATAGGCCACCATCCAGACGCCGGCCTTCAGATGCGGCCTCAGTTCGGCCCAGGGCCTGCGCAGTTCGTACCAGGCCCAGACCGGCAGTCCGGCCGCCATGATGAGGATGACCTTGCCGGTCAACGGCCAGCGTGCCCAGTACATGACGAGCGACCCGAAGACCATGGCGAGCGGGGCGACCAGGGGCATGCCGCGCAGCCGCACGGGCCGGGGCAGCGCGGGCACGAGCCTGCGGAGCGACATCACCGAGACGGGGCCGGTGATGTAGGAGATGACGGTGGCGACTCCGACGACCTCTGCCAGGGAGTTCCAGCCACGGAAGACGGCCAGGAACGCGACGGCGATGACGAAGTTCAGCAGGAGCGCGGGACGCGGCACCCCGGTCTTCGCGTCGACCTTGCCGAAGACGGAGGGCAGGTGGCCGTTCTCCTGTACCCCGTGGATCATCCGGGACGTGGTGGCGGCGTAGATCATGCCGGTGCCGGAGGGCGAGACGAAGGCGTCCGCGTACAGCAGCAGGGCGAGCCAGTTCATCCCCCAGGCCATGGACAGATCGGCGAGTGGGGAGTTGAAGGAGAGACCGGACCAGCCGCCGTTCTCCTGCAACAGGTGCGCGGGCACTGCACCGAGGAACGCGACCTGCAGGACCAGGTAGATGACCAGGGCGATCAGGATGGAACCGATGACGGCCTTCGGCATGGACCGACCCGGGTCACGGGCTTCGGCCGCCATGTTCAGCGGGGACTGGAAGCCGTTGAAGGCCCAGACGATTCCCGAGACGGCGACGGCGCTGAAGACCGCGTTCCAGCCGTTGGGCGTGAACCCTCCCGACGCGGTGAGGTTCTTCGTGTCGAAGTGGGCCCAGAGCAGGGTCCCGGCCGTCAGGCACGGAACGACGATCTTGAAGACCGTGATCGCTGTGTTCGTCTTCGCGAACAGGGTGATCGCGAACCAGTTCAGGAAGAAGTAGACGACGAGAAGGACCGCTGCGGCGGCGACGCCGGTGCCGGTGAGCTCCGTGCCGTCGTACAGACCCCGTGCCCATCCGACGTCCCAACTGCTCATGTACTGGATCGATGCCGTCGCCTCTCCGGGAATGACGGACACGATCGCGATCCAGTTCGCCCAGGCGGCCAGGTAGCCGGCGAGCGAGCCGTGCGAGTACTGGGCGTAGCGCACCATGCCGCCGGTGCGGGGCAGCATCGCCCCCAGCTCGGTGTAGGTGAGCGCGATGGTCAGGGCGACGACGGCACCGATGATCCAGGAGATGACGGCCGCCGGTCCGGCCAGTGCCGCCGCGCGTTCGGCGCCGAACAGCCAGCCGGAGCCGATGATGGAACCCAGACCGACGGCGGTGAGAGCCACGGTTCCGAGTGATGTGCGGTAGGCGGGGCGAAGTTCGTCTTCGGACCTCAACGTCTCAGACTCCTCGGGAGAGGGGATGGCCTGCGGTCACGACGTGACCGAGGTGGGTGGCTGGGCGGGCCGGGCGGAGCGAGTGCGCCAGGCGGGCTGAGTGGGCTGGGCGGGCTGAGTGGGCTGAGCGGACTGAGCGGGCTGGGCAGTCGGGCGGACTGAAGGCGCTGGTCGGGCCGGAAGGGCCGGGCGGGGAACGGTCGCCGACGGCGTGCGGTCTCGCGGGGGTCGATGCTTGGGCCCTGCGTGGGCGTGGGCTGTGCACGGGGCTCGGGCTCTGCGCGGGCGTGGGCTGCGTGGGCCCGTATCAGTCGGACCTCAGTGCAGCGCCCGCGCCGGGCACCCGCATCCGGTGCTGCGGCTGCCGGACGGCACCAGTCTGCTCAAACACGTGCGGGGCGGGC
>NZ_JAPHNL010000118.1 GCF_026274175.1 Streptomyces beihaiensis | reverse complement strand
CCGTCGTTGAAGATGTTGCAGTTCTGGTAGATCTCCACCAGGGCGGTGCCGGGGTGTTCGGCGGCCTGGCGCAGGACCTCGGTGAGGTGTTTGCGGTCGGAGTCGACGGTGCGGGCCACGAAGGTGGCTTCCGCGCCCAGGGCGAGGGAGACCGGGTTGAAGGGCTGGTCGAGGGAGCCCATCGGCGTCGACTTGGTGATCTTGCCGATTTCGGAGGTGGGGGAGTACTGGCCCTTGGTCAGTCCGTAGATCCGGTTGTTGAAGAGGAGGATCTTGAGGTTGACGTTGCGGCGCAGGGCGTGGATGAGGTGGTTGCCGCCGATGGACAGGGCGTCGCCGTCGCCGGTGACGACCCAGACGGACAGGTCGGGGCGGGAGGAGGCCAGGCCGGTGGCGATGGCGGGTGCGCGGCCGTGGATGGAGTGCATCCCGTAGGTGTTCATGTAGTACGGGAAGCGGGAGGAGCAGCCGATTCCCGAGACGAAGACGATGTTCTCCTTCGCCAGGCCGAGCTGGGGCATGAAGCCCTGCACGGCGGCCAGGACGGCGTAGTCACCGCAGCCGGGGCACCAGCGCACCTCCTGGTCGGACTTGAAGTCCTTCATGGACTGCTTGCCCTCGGCCCTGGGGACCAGGTTCAACAGTGACTCAGCCATCGATGGCCTCCTTCAGAGCCGTGGCGAGTTGTTCCGCCTTGAACGGCATGCCGTTGACCTGGTTGTAGCTGTGGGCGTCGACGAGGTACTTCGCCCGGATGAGGGTGGCGAGCTGGCCGAGGTTCATCTCGGGGATGACGACCTTGTCGTAGCTGCGCAAGATGGCGCCGAGGTTGTGGGGGAAGGGGTTGATGTGGCGCAGGTGGGCCTGGGCGATGTGCTCGCCGGCGCGGCGCAGGCGGCGGACGGCGGCGGTGATGGGGCCGTAGGTGGAGCCCCAGCCGAGCACGAGGGTGCCCGCCTGGCCGGAGGGGTCGTCGACGGTGAGGTCGGGGATGTCGATGCCGTCGATCTTGGCCTGGCGGGTGCGGACCATGAAGTCGTGGTTGGCCGGGTCGTAGGAGATGTTCCCGGTGCCGTCCTGCTTCTCGATACCGCCGACGCGGTGTTCGAGGCCCGGTGTGCCGGGGATCGCCCAGGGGCGGGCCAGCGTCTGCTCGTCGCGCTTGTAGGGCCAGAACACCTCGGTGCCGTCGGCCTTGGTGTGGTTGGGGCCGGTGGCGAACTGGACGCGCAGGTCGGGCAGTTCGTCGGTCTCCGGGATGCGCCAGGGCTCGGAGCCGTTGGCGAGGTAGCCGTCGGAGAGGAGGAAGACGGGAGTGCGGTAGACCAGCGCGATCCGGGCGGCTTCCAGTGCGGCGTCGAAGCAGTCCGCCGGGGTGCGCGGGGCGACGACGGGCACGGGGGCCTCGCCGTTCCTGCCGTACATGGCCTGGAGCAGATCGGCCTGCTCGGTCTTGGTGGGCAGGCCGGTGGAGGGGCCGCCGCGCTGGATGTCCACGATCAGCAGCGGCAGTTCCAGGGAGACGGCCAGGCCGACGGTCTCCGACTTGAGCGCCACACCCGGGCCCGACGTCGTCGTCACCGCCAGCGACCCGCCGAACGCCGCGCCCAGCGCGGCACCGATCCCGGCGATCTCGTCCTCGGCCTGGAAGGTGCGCACACCGAAGTTCTTGTGCTTCGACAGCTCGTGCAGGATGTCGGAGGCCGGAGTGATCGGGTACGAGCCCAGGTACAGCGGCAGATCCGCCTGCCGGGAGGCGGCGATCAGCCCGTAGGACAGGGCCAGGTTTCCCGAGATGTTGCGGTAGGTACCGGCCGGGAACGCGTCCGTGCCGGCCGGGGCGACCTCGTAGGAGACCGCGAAGTCCTCCGTGGTCTCACCGAAGTTCCAGCCCGCGTGGAACGCCGCCAGGTTCGCCGCCATGATCTCGGGCTTCTTGGCGAACTTCTGCTTCAAGAACGCCTCGGTGCCGTCGGTCGGACGGTGGTACATCCACGACAGCAGCCCCAGCGCGAACATGTTCTTGGACCGTTCGGCTTCCTTGCGCGTGAGGTCGAACTCCTTGAGCGCCTCCACCGTCAGCGTGGTCAGCGGCACCGGATGCACGCTGTAACCGTCCAGCGAGCCGTCCTCCAGGGGGCTGGCCTCGTAGCCGACCTTGGCCATCGCCCGCTTGGAGAACTCGTCCGTGTTGACGATCAGCTCCGCGCCCCGCGGCAGGTCGCCGATGTTCGCCTTCAAAGCCGCCGGGTTCATCGCGACCAGCACGTTCGGCGCGTCGCCCGGGGTGAGGATGTCGTGGTCCGCGAAGTGCAACTGGAACGAGGACACACCCGGCAAAGTCCCGGCGGGCGCACGGATCTCGGCGGGGAAGTTCGGCAGCGTGGACAGGTCGTTCCCGAACGACGCCGTCTCCGACGTGAAACGATCCCCCGTCAGCTGCATACCGTCACCCGAGTCACCCGCGAACCGGATGATCACGCGATCCACACGCTGCACGTCTTTGCTGCTGGATCCGCCCGCGCGCGAGCGCTGCTCTCCCACGACGGCGCCGTCGACCCCGTCTGCCTGCTCGGCTGGGCTACTGACCTGGCTGGTCACTGAACTGGACCTCCCTCGAGGCGGCTGTGCGGGCAGGGTCGACCCACCGACCTTCCCAAAACCCACCCTACGTCGGTAAGGGTCGCCTTCCTCCGAGCGTTCGCATGGTGGACGTGGAGATGAGACGGCCTGTCGTCCTGAATTGTCATAGTTTGCCTGGCCCCTGGCGGGGTATTCGGTGTCCGCGTCGCGCGGTGTCGCGTGGCGTCGCGGGTGTCGTGCGGTGCCGCGTGTCGTTGTGCGGTGCCGCGTTGTGCCGTGCGGTGCCGTGTCTGTTTCTAGGGCTCGATCGTTGCCTTTCGGTCGTGCGGCCTTCGGGCCTCGGTCGCGTGACCGGTATCCGGACGCCTCCGGGTCTCTCTCGCAATTCCTGACAGAGTGTCAGTTCCTCATGAGTTGAGGTAGGTGAGGACGGCCAGGACGCGGCGGTGATCCCCGTCACTCGGGGAGAGACCGAGCTTCAGGAAGATGTTGCTCACGTGCTTCTCCACCGCCCCGTCGCTCACCACGAGCTGCCGTGCGATGGCCGAGTTCGTACGGCCCTCCGCCATCAGGCCGAGGACCTCGCGCTCGCGAGGGGTGAGCCCCGCGAGGACGTCCTGCTTACGGCTGCGGCCGAGCAACTGCGCGACCACCTCGGGGTCGAGCGCCGTCCCGCCCTCGGCGACCCGGACGACGGCGTCCACGAATTCCCTGACCTCGGCGACCCGGTCCTTGAGCAGGTAGCCGACACCGTGGCTCGACCCGGCGAGCAGCTCGGTCGCGTACTGCTCCTCCACGTACTGCGACAGCACCAGGACCCCCAGCCCCGGGAACTTCGCGCGCAGCCGCACCGCCGCGCGCACGCCCTCGTCCGTGTGGGTCGGGGGCATTCGTACGTCCGCCACGACCACGTCCGGCAGCTGCCCCGCGTCCCCGAGCCCGACGATGGTCCTGACCAGTGCCTCCCCGTCGCCGACACCGGCGACGACCTCGTGCCCGCGGTCGGTCAGCAGCCGGGTCAGCCCCTCCCTGAGCAGCACTGAATCCTCGGCGATGACCACACGCACTCTGTCCTCCATGTTTCTCGTTCCCCCAGCGCCCCTGGGCCCCCGTGCACCGGTGTGCCGGTGACGAGGGCAGGTTCTGACGGCTCCAGCATCCCAGGATTCGCTCGCGTCAGGGGGTGTTACTTGTGGGTGTGGGTGTGGGTGTGGGTGTGGGTGCGGGTGCGGGTGCGGGTGCGGGTGCGGGGTACGGGGTACGGGGGGTGGTGGCTGCCTGTTCGGTGCCGCGTGTCGCGTCTGCCGTCTTGGGCGTCAGGGGGCGAGGCGGCACGGCGCCCACGGGGCGGCGCCGGGGCGCGGCGGGAGCGGTCCGGCGCCCGGGGTGAGGCGGGCGCGGGATGCCGGGTCCGGCCCGGTCGTGGTGAGGCGGGGCGGGACCCGTGCGGCCGCAGGGTCAGGTGGGGGGCAGGTGTGGGTCAGGTGAGGTCCGCGCCCGTCACGCCCGCCGCCACGGTAGCTCCGCGGTCACTCGTGTGGGCCCGGCCGCGGGAGAGTCGACCAGCAGGATCCCGTCCACCGCGTCGAGCCGCCCGGCGAGCCCCGCCAACCCGGACCCCGCGCCCGCGTCGGCCCCGCCCACCCCGTTGTCGTACACCTGCACCATCAACCGGTCGCCGGCCCGCCACACATCCACCGACGCCCGCGTCGCCCGGCTGTGTTTGCTCACGTTCTGCAGCAGCTCGGAGACCGTGAAGTACGCGATGCCCTCGATCGCGGGTGCGGGCCGCGCCGACAGGTCCACCTCCACCGTCACCGGCACGGTGCAGCGCGAGGCCACCGACGACAGGGCCGCGTCCAGGCCCCGGTCCGTCAGTACCGCCGGATGGATCCCGCGGGCCAGGTCCCGCAACTCTTGCAACGCCGTCTTCACCTCACCGTGCGCCTCGCCGACCATCCGCGCCGCCTCCTGCGGGTCCTCCGCCAGCTTCTCCTTCGCCAGACCCAGGTCCATCGCCAGGTTGACGAGCCGCGCCTGCGCCCCGTCGTGCAGATCGCGCTCGATGCGGCGCAGGTCGGCCGCGGCCGTGTCGACCACGACGCCCCGGTCCGACTCCAGCTCCTCCACACGCGACTCCAGCCGCGACGCTCCGAGCAGCCCCACCACCATCAGCCGGTCCACGGTCGTCAGCGCTCGCACGATCCACGGCGTGGCCAGCGTGACCAGCAGCCCGACCAGGCAGGTGACCCCGATCTCGAACGGATTGTCCAGGTAGACCGAGTGGTGGTCGTCCCCGTACAGCTGGAGCCCGCCCTGTCCCGCGTACATGGGGAGCACCCACTGCCACAGCGGGTACGTGAACAGCGCCCAGCCGGTCGCCCAGAACGTCACCGCCACGCTGAACGCGAACGTCGCCCACGGGAAGTGCAGCAGCGCGTACAGCGCGTGTCGCCACGACACGCCGCTCTTGAGCATCGCCCCGATCCACGCCATCGGCCCGCCCTTACGCGGCCGCACCGGATCCGGCGAGGTGACCTCGACACCGAGCAGGGCGCGGGCCCGCACCCGTTCCAGCGACCCGAACGCCCGCGCCCCCGCGAGCCCGGCCGCCAGCACCGGTACGCCGATAAAGGTGACGAGCAGCCCGGCCCCGACCGACAGCGACGTCACGGTCCACACGAACATCACGACGCTGATCGGCAGGCCCAGCAGGAGGTAGCCGAACTCCCGCCACGTCCGCGCCTCGACCGGCGCCCGCACCCCGGCAGGCAGCCGCCCGAGCCCACGCCGCGGTCGGCCGGGCCCGGCGCCCCGCCCATCGCGGTCGCCGTAGCCGTAGCCGTAGCCGTAGTCATAGCCGGAGCCATGGCGGTCGTGGCCGTGGCCGTCGTGGCCGTCGTGGCCGTCGTCGTACGCGTACACGTCGCGCTGCTCGCGGTAGCCGTAGCGGTAGCCGTACTGGTGCGTGGCCATCGGTGCCGTCCGTTTCTGCTCGGCCTGCTTCTGCCCAGACCCGCTGCCGCGGGCTGTGATTCCAGGGTCTTCGCGGGGGTGGCCCGGGACCATGTGGCGGGTCGGCGTCTTGAACCGGGGGTTTTCCCCACCTGGGCCCACCCGAGCTCGCCCGCCTCCGGGCCCGCCCGCCTCCTGGTCCGCCCGGACCTGGGGGCGTCCTTGACCTGCGGGGACGTCCTGACCTTGGGGCGCCCTGACCTGGGGCCGTGCCCCGTCCGGGCCGTGCCCTGCCTGGGCCGTGCCCTCCCCTGGGGCCGTGCCCTGCCCTGGGGTCGTGCCCTGCCCTGGGTCGGGGCCTACGCCACGGGCCTACGCCACGGGCCGGTCCCGCCACGGCAACTCCGCCGTGACGGTCGTCGGGCCGCCCTCGGGGGAGTCCACGACGAACAGCCCGTCGACCGCGCCGAGCCGCTCCGCGAGCCCCGCCATCCCGCTGCCCTTGGCGACGCTCGCGCCGCCCCGGCCGTCGTCCGTGACCTGGATGAGCAGCCGGTCCCGCGCTCGCCACACGTCGACCGACGCCCGCGTCGCCCGGCTGTGCTTGCTCACGTTCTGCAGCAGCTCGGAGACCGTGAAGTACGCGATGCCCTCGATCGCCTCCGCGGGCCGCGCCGACAGCTCCGTCGTCACGGTCACCGGCACGGTGCAGCGCGAGGCCACCGACGACAGGGCCGCGTCCAGACCCCGGTCCGTCAGCACCGCCGGATGGATGCCCCGGGCCAGGTCCCGCAACTCCTGGAGGGCCAGCTTCACCTCGCCGTGCGCCTCCTCGACCATCGCCGCCACGGTTTCGTCGGCTCGCCCGTCGAGCAGCTTCTCCTTCGCCAGGCCGAGCCCCATGGCGAGGTTGACGAGCCGCGCCTGCGCCCCGTCGTGCAGATCGCGCTCGATGCGGCGCAGGTCGGCCGCGGCCGTGTCGACCACGACGCCCCGGTCCGACTCCAGCTCCGCGATCCGCCGCTCCAGCTCGTCGGAGGGCGAGAGCAGCCCGCGCACCATGGCCCGGTCCGCGTTGGTCAGCCCCCGCGCGACGAACGGCAGCACCGGCCACAGCACGAACAGACCGACGAGCGCCACGACGAACGTCACCACGCCCCACGGCAGCCGGATCACCTCGAACAGCACCGTGCGCCAGCCCACCGGGTCCTTGAGCGCGTTCCACAGCCACGGGAAGAACCCGCCCCCACGCCGCACCGGCAACCGGCTCGGCTCCTCCACCCGGACCCCGAGCAGCCTCCGGGCCCGCCCCCGCTCCGCCCTGCCGAGCAGCCGCGCCCCCATCAGCCCGCCCGCGATGAACGGCAGCCCGATCACCGTGACGGTCAGGCCGGCTCCGACCGCCAGCATGGTGATCGCGTAGACGAACCCGGCGACGGCGAGCGGGAGATTGCTCAGGAGGTACGCGATCTCCTTCCACGTCTGCCGGGAGAGGGCGAAGGCCGGGCGAGGAAGCTCGGCCGTGGCCGTGGCCGTGGCAGGGGCAGCGGGCGTGGACGTGGACATGGCCGTGGACGTAGGCGCGGGCGGAGGCGGAGGCGGAGGCTGAGGCAGGGGCGGAGAAGGCTCGTTCATAGCGCCAGAGTGCCCCGTGATCACAGAGCGGCGCCATGAGGCGGACCGGCCGGGACGAACGGGGGATAACCCCACCTCCCGGGCCCGACTCCGGAACCACGCGGGGACCGCGCTGCTTACGGCCCCTTTAACAGGCTCTAGACTCCGATGCGTACAGATCGTCGAACACGAACACGCGAGGGGCGCAGACGTGACGGGACCGGCCGTGACCGTCATCGCGGCGGACTACTTCCACTCGTACTCGGTGGTCGGGCTGCTCGCCGTGGTCGGCGTGCTGTTCGTCGCCGTGGCCTTCGGCGCGGGCCGGCTGCTGCGCCCGGTGGTCCCCACGCAGGAGAAGTTCCTCACGTACGAGTGCGGCGTCGACCCCGTAGGCGAGGGCTGGGCCCACACCCAGATCCGCTACTACGTGTACGCCTTCCTCTACGTGATCTTCGCGGTCGACTCGATCTTCCTCTTCCCGTGGGCGACGGTCTTCGCCGCGCCCGGCTACGGCGCGACGACGCTCGTGGAGATGTTCGTCTTCCTGGGCTTCCTCGCCGTCGGCCTGCTGTACGCATACAAGAAGGGCGTCCTTACGTGGACGTGAGTGGCATGAGCGACGTGAGTGGCGCGACGCCGTCGGAACCGGTGTTCGTGCCCGAACCCGTCGTCGGACCGAAGAAGCTGGGCGTGCTCTCGCGTCTGGCCCCCGAACCGATGAAGGTGGTCCTCAACTGGGGCCGCCGCTACTCGCTGTGGGTCTTCAACTTCGGCCTCGCCTGTTGCGCCATCGAGTTCATCGCCGCGTCGATGGCCCGCCACGACTTCATCCGCCTCGGCGTGATCCCCTTCGCGCCCGGCCCCCGCCAGGCCGACCTGATGGTGGTGTCCGGCACGGTCACGGACAAGATGGCCCCCGCCGTGAAGCGCCTGTACGAGCAGATGCCCGAGCCGAAGTACGTCATCTCGTTCGGCGCCTGCTCCAACTGCGGCGGCCCCTACTGGGACTCGTACTCCGTCACCAAGGGCGTCGACCAGATCATCCCGGTGGACGTGTACGTGCCCGGCTGCCCGCCTCGGCCCGAGGCGCTGCTCCAGGGCATCCTCAAGCTCCAGGAGAAGATCGCCCGCGAGTCGCTCGGCGAGCGGTACGCCTCCGCCGACGCCGCGGCGGGCCGCCCCTCGACGGCGGCCCTGACCAGCGGCCTCGTCCAGCCCCCCACACCAGGCGGTGCGGCATGAGTACGAGCACGGGCTGGCTGCCGAGCCCCGTGGAGGAACTGTTCGGCACCGGGGCCACGGTCGAGGAGGCGTACGACCTGCTGACGGTCGACGTCCCGGCCGACACCTGGATCGCGGCGCTCGAGACGGCCCGTACGACACTGGGCTGCACCTACTTCGACTGGCTGAGCGCGGTCGACGAACCGGAGGACTCGGCGTTCCGCGTCTGCGCGCACGTCGCCGCCGTCGGGCCGGGTCCCGTACGCCGCCTGCTGCTGCGCACGACCGTCCCGCACTCCGCACCGGTGCTCGCCTCCGCGGTCGGCGTCTACGCGGGCGCGGCCTGGCACGAGCGCGAGACCCACGAAATGTTCGGCGTCGACTTCACGGACCACCCCGCACTCGACCCGCTCCTCCTCCCTGACGGCTTCGAGGGCCACCCACTGCGCAAGGACTTCGTGCTCGCCGCGCGGGTCGTCAAGGCGTGGCCGGGCGCGAAGGAACCGGGCGAGTCCCACGCGGGCGCCGGCGCGCCCAAGCGGCGCCAGATGCTGCCGCCCGGCGTGCCCGACCCCAACGAATGGGGCCCGCTCAAGGGCCAGCTGCCCCCCGCCCCTGCCCGCCCCGCCCGCGGCGCCGGCCGGGCGGCGGGGGAGCGCCCGGCCCGCCGCACCCGCTCCGCCAGCGACGGCTCGGCCAGCCAGGCGACTCCCGCCACGCCGGATCGCCGGCGCGGCGCCGGTCGTGGCCGAGACCGCTGCCGCCGGTGTGCGCCAACTGGCCGATGGGCAGGTGCGTCTTG
>NZ_JAPHNL010000117.1 GCF_026274175.1 Streptomyces beihaiensis | reverse complement strand
ACAGGCCGGTCGCCAGCCCGAGCGCGGCGGCCACCAGCAGGGCGGCGACGGCGTACCGGGGGCGGACGACGGCGTGGCCGCCGCCCGCCGCGGGGCTGCCGTTCACAGACCGGTGACCAGGCGTTCGCGCATGAAGCGGCGGGCCTGGTGGATACGGTCCTTGACCGTGCCCAACGGGGCGTTCAGCGCCTCGGCCACCTGGGCGTAGGTCAGGTCGCCCAGGTCGCGCAGGACGAAGGACTCCACGAGGGCGGGGTGCTGTCGCTCCAGCGCGGCCAACGCCTCCATCAGGTCGAGCCGGGTCCCGGCGATGACGCTGGTGGTGCGCGGGTCGGCGGACTCGGGCAGGTCGGCGTGGCCGTCCTCGGCGCGTCGGCGCATCGAGCGGTAGGTGGAGCGGGCGGCGTTCGACGCGATCACCGTCACCCAGCCCAGGAAGGAGCCGTGGCCGCCGTACTCGCCCAGATGCTTGCTGATGGACAGCAGCGCGTCCTGCGCGGCCTCCTCCGCGTCGGCGTGGTGGGGCAGGAAGCGCGAGCAGCGGCGCAGCACCACCGGCCGCAGCTTGGCCAGCAGGTACTCCATCGCCCCCGGGTCCCCCGCCTGAGCTGCCGCCACGAGACGTTCCTGCTCGCCTTCCCCGAACACCCGGATCCCCCTTCCGTGCCGCCTGGCGCCCCGCCCGTCGAACGGGAGTTCCACGCTCCCCCCGACTCCGGCAGAATGTTGCCACATGCACAAGCTCGGCCGTTACCTCCTCCTTGAGCGGCTCGGAGCCGGCTCCTTCGCGACGGTCTGGAAGGCCTACGATCCGGAGCTCGACACCGAGGTCGCGGTGAAGGTGCTGGCCGAGAACTGGGCCGCCAACGCCGATGTGCGCGAGCGGTTCCTGGCGGAGGCGAGGCTGCTGCGCCGGATCGCCAGCCCGCGAGTGGTCCGGGTGCACGACGTCGGGGTGCAGGACGACCGGCCCTTCTTCGTCATGGACCACGTGCGCGGCGGCACCCTGGCGGACCGGGTCGGGCGGTGTGACCCGCAGGAGGCCCTGCGGCTGGCCGCGGAGGCGGGGTACGCGGTCCAGGTCCTGCACGAAGCGGGTGTGGTGCACCGCGACGTCAAGCCGTCCAACCTGCTGCTCGCCACCGGCCCCGCGCCCGCCGCGGTGCTGGTGGCGGATCTGGGCAGCGCGAAGCAACTGGCCGACGCATCCGGGCTGACGGTGACCACGGGCACGCCCGCGTACATGGCACCGGAGCAGGTCTTCCAGACCGGCGGGTTCGACGGGAGGGCCGACGTGTACTCGCTTGCCGTCGTGGCCTACGAGTTGCTGACCGGGCAGAAGCCGTTCGGCCCTGGCGGGCGCGCCACCGCCCTGATGACCGACCAACCGACCGCCTCGACGCTGCCGACGCTCCCGGCCGGAGCGGAGCTCGCGCCGAACGTCGCCCTGCTGCTACGAGCCGCGATGTCCGTCGAGCCGGCGGACCGACCGCCGACCGCCCGGGCCTTCGCGGACGCGCTGCTGGCTCCGGCCCCGCGGCTCCGGCCTCTGCAAGGCCCCAGGTGGCTGACTCCGCGCGCGGTGTGTCTGGCGTCCGGCACGGTGTTCACGGCGGTGACCCTGCTGAGCTGGCTGCTGCGCTGATGTCCGGCAAGGAACCGGCCGCGCGGGCAGGCGTGCCGCCTGCCGGTGCTTTGTCCACGTAGGAGCTCAGCGCCGTCCCGCGCCGAGCAGCTCGCTCAGACGGTCGCCGATCCCTGACGCCGGCTGCGGCCCGTGCGGGTGGGGTCCGCGAAGAGGTCCCGCAGCATCCCGTAGTCGGCGTAGAAGTTGAGCCCGTCGACCTGGTCGTAGATGACTCCGATGGTGTCCGAGTCCGCAAGTTCCCGCGGGAACGCGAAGGAGGCCAGGTCCGGTCCGGGGAGCCGGTGACGCCGGGCACGGCGCGGCTGTGCGGCGACAGCGGCCTGCCGGCGGTGGCGGTAGTAGGCACGGAGGAGGTCCTCGGCTTCGGCGGGCGCGAGGACCAGCTCGTCGCCGCCGAAGAACTCGACGAACGCGGCCCGATCCTCCCTCATCCGCTGCCACCCCTGCTCGGACGCCACGGTAGCGACCCCCGCCGCGCCACTGGCACGGCTTCCCGAACCTGCGCCGCCGTCCGACACATCGGTGGGGCCGCGAAGTCCACGTATCGTCGGGGCCATGCGTCTGAGCACGGTGATCCTCCCCATCCACCGGTGGGCCGAAGGACAGAAGATCTGGCGGCGGGCCGAAGACCTCGGCTTCCACGCCGCGTACACCTACGACCATCTCTCCTGGCGCGTGCCGTTCCGCGACGGCCCGTGGTTCGGCGCGGTCCCCACGCTGACGGCGGCAGCGACGGTGACGCAGCGTATGCGCCTGGGTACTCTGGTCACGTCGCCCAATTTCCGGCACCCCGTGACGCTCGCCAAGGAGCTGATGTCGCTCGACGACGTCTCCGGCGGCCGGATCACGCTCGGCGTCGGGGCGGGCGGCACCGGATTCGACGCCACCGCCCTCGCCCGCAGCGACCAGGAGCCCTGGACGCCGAAGGAGCGGGCGGACCGGTTCGCCGAGTTCGTGACGCTGCTCGACCGGCTGCTCACCGAGGACGGCAAGGACGGCGTCTCCTACGACGGCACGTTCTACTCGGCGGGCGCCGCGCAGAACATCCCGGGCTGTGTGCAGCGGCCCCGGCTTCCGTTCGCGGTGGCGGCGACCGGGCCGCGAGGGCTGAGGCTGGCAGCTCGGCACGGGCAGGCGTGGGTGACCACCGGTGACCCGAAGCTGTTCGAGAGCGGGACGCCTGAGCAGTCCGTGGCAGCCCTGCGCGGGCAGATCGACAAGCTCGGCACGGCGTGCGCCGAGGCAGGCCGGGACGTGGCCGGACTCGACAAGATCCTGCTGACCGGCTTCACCCCGGACCGCTCGCGCCCCCTGGAGTCGGTGGACGCCTTCGTGGACTTCGCCGGCCGCCACCGCGACCTCGGCTTCACCGAGCTCGTGGTCCACTGGCCGATCCCCGACTCGGTCTTCGCCGCCGACCAGAACGTCTTCGAGGAGATCGCCGCGCAAGCGCTCGCGCAGCTGAACTGAGGGGAAGCCCCCGACGTAGGCGTGGGCGAAGGCGAAGGCGTGGGCGTACTCATATGCGCGCCCCGGCGCACGCCCGTGCACGCATGTGCGCGACCATGGAGCCGTGACCCCACCGACTCCCGGGCCCCCGGCCCCGGCCCCCTCAGCCCCTCGGCTGATCGCCACGGACCTCGACGGCACGCTGCTGCGTGGCGACAAGAGCGTCTCCCCGCGCACGGTCGCCGCGCTCGCCGCCGCCGAGGAGGCCGGCATCGAGGTCTTCTTCGTGACGGGCCGTCCGGCCCGCTGGATGGACGTCGTCAGCGATCACGTGCACGGCCACGGCCTGGCCATCTGCGGCAACGGCGCCGCCGTGGTGGACCTGCACGGCGGGCCGGGACGGCACCGGTTCGTCAAGATCCGGGAGCTGGCCGTCGCCGCCGCGCTCGACGTCGTCCGCGTCCTGCGCGCGGCCGCACCCGGCACGTCGTTCGCGGTGGAGCGGACCGGCGGGCTGCACCACGAGCCCGCGTATCCGCCGCTCCACCTGGACCCGGCCGAGAGCGTCGCCCCGGCCGAGAAGCTGCTCGCCACCGACGTCGACGTCGCCGACCAGCCGGTCCTCAAGCTGCTCGCCCACCACCCCGAACTCGGGCCCGACGCCTTCCTCGACCTGGCCAGGATCGCGGTGGGCGGCCTGGCGACCGTCACCCGGTCGAGCCCGAGCGCCCTCCTCGAGATCAGCGGGCCGGGCGTCTCCAAGGCGAGCACGCTCGCGCTGTGCTGCGCCGAGCGCGGTATCTCGCCCGCCGACGTGGTCGCCTTCGGCGACATGCCCAACGACATGGAGATGCTCACCTGGGCGGGCACCTCCTACGCGATGGGCAACGCCCACCCGGACGTACTGGCCTCCGCGACCGGCCGGACCCACACGAACGACGAGGACGGCGTCGCCCGGATCATCGAGGACCTGCTGGCGGGTCCCGGCATCACAGCGTCACGCCCCGCTCCGCGAACCACGGCACCGGGTCGATCCCCGACCCCAGGTACGGAGTGAGCCGCACTTCGAAGTGCAGGTGCGGCCCCGTGGAGTTGCCGGTGGTGCCCGACTGGCCGATCCACTGGCCCGTCCGCACCTCCTCGCCCTGCTCCACGGCGGCCGAGGCCAGATGCGCGTACTGCGTGTAGTAGCCGCCCGGGTGCCGCAGGACGATGTGGATGCCGAAGGCGCCGCCGCACGACACGCTCACCACACGGCCGGAGCCGACCGCCCGCACCGGCGTGCCGATGTCGACCGCGAAATCCTGCCCGGTGTGCCGGTGGGCCCAGTGCGCTCCGGCGCTGTCGAAGCCCGCGGACAGTACGTAGGTGTCGACCGGGGGCACCCACGCGCGCGTGGTGCGCAATTCCGGCTGGTCGAGGCGGACGGCGCCCCGGCAGCGGCCCGCCGCCACGGACTGGTCCGCCTCGCCCTGCAGCTTCGCGCGGGCCGTCTCCAGCTTGGCCGCGATGGTCTGCTTCAGCTCGGCCAGGCGGACGTTGTCGGCCTGGAGGGCGTGCCATGCGGCCGTCGCCCTGCGCTCGCCGTCCGCCAGCTCGCGCTCGGCGCGGCGGCTCTTGTCCACGGCGTTGTTGAGCGCCAGATCGGCCTGCCAGGCGGCACGCTGACCGTGCATCAGCGCGTCCGGGTCGTCGGAGAGCAGCATCCGCAGGGTGATCGGGATGCCGCCACCGCTGCGGTACTGGGCACGGGCGTAGCGTCCGAGGTCCGCGTGGAGCGCGGCCATCTCGCCGCGCTCACGCGCGAGGAGCAGCTCGGCCCTCTGCGCCTTCGCCTCCTGTGCCGCGGCCGCCCTGCGCCCCTCCTCGTAGCGCTGAGTGGCCGCTGACGCCTGCTCATAGAGACGCTGGACCTCCGCACTTGGATCGTCGGTGTCGTCCGCCGCCTGGGCTCCCGGCGTGAGCGTGGGCGGGCCACCGAGTGCGACGAGCACGCACAACAGCGCCGAGGCGATGACGGCGTTCCGGGGGCGGCGGGGTCCTTGGCGCATGTCTCGGATCGTCGCGCGCCACGCCGCCGCGCTCCTGCGGTGCTCGTACGTGCGGGGGAACGCCTGGTCCGTCCGGTGGACCGGGTACGCCCGAATCAGGGACGCCACGCGGGGCGTGGGGTGTCGCGCGGGGCGCGGGGCGTCGCGCGAGGCGCGGGGCGTCGCGGCGCGGGCGGTGCCCGGCGCCGTCAGTGCGGGGCCTGCCAGACCACGGTCGTGCCGCCTCCGTCGTCCCCGAGGCCGGGCCCGTACCAGCTGTCGCCGCCCAGGGACTCGGCGCGCCGCTTGAGGTTCTTCAGGCCGCTGCGGCGCCCCCCGTCCGGGATGCCCACGCCGTCGTCGGCGACGGTCAGCCGGACGCCGGGACTCCCGTCGGGCAGGACCACGCCCGCGTCCACGACCACGTCGATACGCGAGGCACCGGCGTGCCGGAACGCGTTCGACAGGGCCTCGCGCAGCGCGGCGATGAGGTTCTTTCCG
Organism: Streptomyces beihaiensis; assembly: GCF_026274175.1. GTDB lineage: Bacteria > Actinomycetota > Actinomycetes > Streptomycetales > Streptomycetaceae > Streptomyces > Streptomyces beihaiensis. The sequence goes on along the minus strand of NZ_JAPHNL010000117.1, from coordinate 3,510 downwards.
GTCAGCTCGCCCACGACCGTGTCGACCGGGCCCACGAAGCGGTGAGCCGGCTTGAACCCGAGTGGCACGGCCGCCATGTTGATCTCGCGCAGCACGCGCGTGCGCAGCCCCGAAGGCGCGTGGGCGGGGCCCTGCTGGAGAGCGAAGATCGCGGTGCGGATCTCCTGGATGGTGACGTCGAGTTCGTCGACGGACCTGCCGATGCCGGTCTGCACCTCGGGCTCCTCGGCGCGACGCTGAGCGGTCTCCAGCATCATCCCGGTGGCGAAGAGCCTTTGGATGACCAGGTCGTGCAGATCGCGCGCGATCCGGTCGCGGTCCTCGTAGACGGCGAGCCGCTCCCGGTCGCGCTGGGCCTCGGCCATCATCAGGGCGAGCGCGGCCTGCGAGGCGAACTGGATGGCCAGGGTGCGCTCCACCTCGGTGAACGGTCGCGCGCCACACGCGCGGGGTGTCACCAGTGTCCCCAGGACCCGGCCCTCGCTCTGCAGGGGCAGCATCATGGCGGGCCCGTACAGGCGCGCGTTGTCGGTCATCACGCGCGGGTCGGTGGCCGCGTCGTCGATGAAGACGGGCTCCCCGGCGAGCAGGTCGGAGACGATGGCGCTCTCCGGCGGGACGATCACGCCGAGCGCGCCGGACGGCTCGTCGGAGGCGACGGCGACGACCTCCATGCCGCCCTCGGCCGCGGGCAGCAGCACCAGGCCCGCGGCCGACTCCGAGAGCCTGCGGGCCTGTTCGGCGACGACCTGGAGCGCCTCCTCCGCGTCGCCGCCGGACAGCAGCGCCGTCGTGACGGCCACGGAGCCGTCGATCCACCGCTCGCGCTGCTTGGCCGCCTCGTACAGGCGCGCGTTGCCGATGGCGATACCGGCCTGCGTGGCGAGCACCCGGACCATGTCGAGGTCGTAGTCGGTGAACTCGCCGCCGCCGCGCTTCTCCGTGAGGTAGAGGTTGCCGAAGATCTCGCCCTGGACGCGGATCGGTACGCCGAGGAAGCTCCGCATCGGCGGATGGTGCTCGGGAAACCCGCACGAGCGCGGGTCGCCCGCGACGTCGGCCAGGCGGACCGGCCCGGGGTCGTGGATGAGGGCGCCGAGCAGCCCCCGGTGGCCGTCGGGCAGATGTCCGATGCGGTCGGCGGTCTCCTTGTCGATGCCGTGGTAGACGAAGTCCGACAGACCGTCGCCGTCCTGGGCGACGACGCCGATCGCCGCGTAGGTGGCGTCGGCGAGTTCGGCGGCGGTCTCGCAGATCCGGTCGAGCGTGGAGTGCAGTTCGAGCCCGGTGCCCACATGGCGCATGGCTTCGAGAAGTTGCGGCACGCGCGCGGTGAGCTCCGCCGACAGACCTTGCAGACCGCGGGCGGCCGGGCTCGCGGCTTCCGAAGGGGGCGGATCGGCGGCATCCAGGGCTTCAGCCATGCCCTTGAGCCTAATAAGACCCAATTGGCAAGGAAAGTCAGACTTCATATGCCCTCACCACCGCCCAGTCACCGACCCCACGACCATCCGGCCCCACGACCGCCCAACCCCACGACCAGCCGACCCCACACCCAGCCGACCCCACGACCGCCCGGCGGACCGTCCGGCGGACCCGTCCGGCCCGGTCCGTCATATGGCCGCCGCCACCGCGGTCAGCCGCTCCGTGTCCTCCTCCCGCGCGCGCATCCGGCGCAGCGGCCCGTCGACGGCGGCGAGCTCGGCGTACGGTCCGCGCTGCGCGACCCGGCCCCCGTCGAGGACCAGCACCTCGTCGACCGCGCCCGCTCCGCCCGCACCGCCCTCGCCCCCCGCATCGCCCGCGCCGAGACCGGCGAGCCGGTGCGTGATCAGCACTGTCGTACGTCCCTCGGTCGCGGCCAGCAGGTCCGCGGTGAGCGCGTCGGCCGTCTCCAGGTCGAGGTGTTCGGCGGGCTCGTCCAGGACGAGCACCGGGAAGTCGGCCAGCAGCGCGCGAGCGAGCGCGAGTCGCTGCCGCTGCCCGCCGGACAGATGCGCGCCGTGCTCGCCGACGAGCGTGTCGAGCCCGCCGGGCAGCTCCCGCGCCCACTCCAGGAGCCGTACGCGGCCGAGCACCGCCCACAGTTCGTCGTCGGTCGCGTCCTTCTTGGCGAGCAGCAGGTTCTCGCGCACCGTGCTGTCGAAGAGGTGCGCGTCCTGCGCACACAGGCCGACCAGGCGGCGCACGGCGTCCCCGTCGAGGGCGCGCGCGTCGACGCCCCCGAGGGTGTACGTGCCTGCGGACGCGTCCAGGAAGCGGAGCAGCACTTGGGCGAGCGTGGTCTTGCCCGACCCGGAGGGGCCGACGACGGCGACCCTGCGGCCGCGCTCCAACGTCAGGTCGACGCCGGTGAGCGCGGGCTCGCCCCGGTCCTCGTAGCGGGCCTCAAGGCCGCGTACGACGAGCGGGAACGGATCCCGCGGCGGCGGTGCGGGCCGCTCCGGCTCCCGTACGGGATCGGGGGCGTCGAGGACCTCGAAGACCCGCTCGGCGCTCTTGTGGACGCGCTGGCGGTGCTGCACGGCGAGCGGCAGGCCGAGCACCGCCTCGAACGCGGCGAGCGGGGTGAGCACGACGACCGCGAGCGTCACCCCGTCGAGGCGGCCCTCACGCACGCCTTGCACGCCGACGAGCGCGGCGGCGGCCACGGTCAGGCCGGTGACCAGAGCGGTGAGCCCGTCGCCGAGCGCGGTCGCGGTGGCCGTGCGCGCGGCGATCCGCGTCAGGGCGGAGTCAGCGTCGCGGGCGCGGCGCATCCGTGCGGGCAGGGCGCCGGCGACCGTCAGTTCCGCGGTGCCGGTGAGCAGCTCGGCCGTGCGGGTGGCCAGCAGCCCGCGCGCGGGGGCGAGGCGGCGTTCGGCGCGGCGTGCCACGGCCGAGGTGAGCAGTGGCACACCGGCCCCGGCGAGCAGCAGCCCGGCCGCGAGCACGGCGCCGGCGGCGGGCAGCAGCCACGCCGTGAACGCCACCGACGCGGCGCCGACCAGGGCGGCGACCGACGCGGGCAGCAGCCAGCGCAGCCAGTAGTCCTGGAGCGCGTCGACGTCGGCGACGAGCCGGGAGAGCAGGTCGCCGCGGCGCGTGGTGCGAAGTCCGGCGGGCGCCAGCCGTTCCAGGCGTCGGTAGACGGCGACCCGGGTGTCGGCCAGCATGCGCAGCACGGCGTCGTGCGACACGAGCCGCTCGGCGTACCGGAAGCAGGCCCGCCCGATGCCGAAAGCGCGCGTGGCGGTCACGGCGACCATCAGGTACAGCACGGGCGGCTGCTGGGAGGCCCGCGAGATCAGCCATCCCGACGTCGCCATCAGCCCGACCGCGCTCCCCAGGGCCAGCGCCCCGAGCAGCAGCGCGAGGGCGAGCCGGGACCGCCGCGGACGGGCCGCCGCGCGCAGCCGGGTGAGCACGTGGCGCGGACGGGGCGGTACGGCCGCGGCAGCGGAAGACGCGGCACCGGGGGCGGCGGGAGCGGAAGACGCGGCACCGGGCCCTCCGTGGACACGGACAACT
>NZ_JAPHNL010000116.1 GCF_026274175.1 Streptomyces beihaiensis | reverse complement strand
GCAGTCGGCGACGAAGCAGAAAGCATCACGGCGCGAGCCGTGAGAATCCCCCTCCTTCAGGAGGGGGAGAAGTCAACGGGCACAAGATCCGCAGTCACCACGCAGAGCCTGCCCGCAAAGACCATCCAGCGCGAGCCAACAGGCTGATCTTGTCTTGAAACGATCAGTAAGGCGGACGTGACCGCGCCGAACGGACGCCGCCGACGACTGGTTCTACTCCCTGGTGGCACCGCGTGACCCGCTGATCAGCATTGCCCGTATCGTGCAACGCCGTTACGTCAACCCTGTGATCTGCGGGGCAAGGAGTTGGGCGAGGCGATGAGGCCGCGGTGGCCCGGCCGGTCACGCGCACTGTGGCACTGCCCGGGAGCCGAGCGATTCAACCCGAGGGCAGCCGAAGCGTCCGTCAGTGGGCGGGTCAGACCCCGAGCGGTGCCAGGTCCCGGTCTCGATGTCGGTGGGGGATGTCATCCTCGGCTCCATGGATCACTCTGCGCGGATCAGCGCGTTCACAGATCTCGTCGGACCGCCGCCCGGCCCGGCGCCCGCCGTCGACTGGACAGCGGTCGAGGGCTGGCTCGGCACTCCGCTGCCCGGCGACTACAAGGCGCTGGTGTCGGCGTACGGTGCGGTCGAGATAGGCGGGCCGGGTGCGGCGATCCGGCTGCACCCCCCGTGCGTCAGCATCGACGGCCACTTCGAGTACGCGGCGTGGATCGTCGAGACGCACCGGCACTCGGCGATCCGGCCCGGCATGTTCACCGCGCGTCGGCGCCCCTTCCTGCCCGAGGAGGGCGGCCTGCTCGCCTTCGCCACGACGAGGAGCGGCGACCACCTGTTCTGGGACACGGGCGCGTCGGACGACCCCGACGCGTGGCCGGTCACGCTCATGACCACGCACGTGGCAGTCGGAGTGAGCGAGCCCTGGGTGGACTACGAAGTCCCGTTCCTTGAGCTGCTGTTCACGCTGCTGCGCGCCGGCGTGCCGCACCCGGGCGAGCCCGGCGGGCTGCTGGGCCCACTGCCCTCACAGATACGAGTGTGGCCACCGCTGGCCGGGGCCGCACCCTGGTCGCCACCGCCTGCGGGCACCGCCGTGGACGCGCGGCAGCACGCGGCGCTCACCGAGGGCTCGGGCCTCGGCTCCGTCATGGCGCTGGTTCCACCGCCCCTGGAGCCGTATCTGGGCGAGGGCACATGGGAGCAGGTCTTCGAGCGTCTCGGCACCCGGCTGCCGCCGGACTTCGTGGCGCTCGCGGAGCGGTACGGGGCGGGCAACTGGAGCTGGTGGCTGGACATGAGCGCCCCACTGTCCCTGGACCGACCACGGGAGCAGGGGCTCGCGGCCACCGTCGAGGGCATGCTTGACGGATACCGCCAACTGCGCGCCGCCCACCCGCAGTGCTACCCGATGCCCGCGTGGCCCGAGCCCGGCGGCTTCCTGCCGTTCGCCTCGACGATCGACGGGGACCAGATCGGCTGGTGCGCGGACGGCCCGCCCGAGACATGGCGCGTAGCCGTCAACCCACGCCACTCGGACCAAGGACCGCCCCTGCCGGGCGACTTCACGACGACCCTGCTCACGTGGTTGCGCGGCGGCCCCGCCGAATCCGGCTTCCCCGGTGTGACCGGACAGGGCCTGCATCCGCTGGACGTCATGTTCTTCGAACCGTTCGGGCCGCGCGCGCCGTGGTGAGGGCCGCCCCCTCGTCACCACGTGCTGGGGCCTCAGCACCGTTGCGTCAGGGCCATGAGCGGCTTTTGAGGCCATGGGCGAAGAACGCGGCGGTGGTGCGGACGGTGCAGTTCTGGGCCTTGTGGGGGGGCGTCCCGCGTTCGGGCCGTACTTGCCGGTGGGGTGCTTTCGGGTGCGGGCCTTCACCCGTTGCCGTCGGTGGGCGGGCATGCACGCCCGTCCGGAAGCCGACCACCACGACGGGGGACATGGCAGTGAAGGATCGGCGGTACCGGGGTGAGTTGCCCCATCGGCGTGGCCACGGCCGACGGCTGGAGCGGCTCACCCCGGGGCGGCCGTTACGGCGTGATGGTGGCCGAGTAGACGTCCGTGCGGTCAGCCGTGTCGCACGGTGTGGTGGAGCCGGGCGCGCAGTTCGTGCGGACGAAGAAGGGCACGAAGGTCGTGCCCGCGGTGTCCAGGCTTTCGTAGTCACCTGTGAAGTAGCCGCCGGCGGTGGGCGCGGCGGTCATGTCGAAGGTGGTGCCCAGGCGCTTCTCGCCGCCCCAGGTTCTTCCTCCGTCGGACGAGCTGGTGAACCAGTAGTCCGTCGGCACAGTGGTGGTGTCGCCCGGCTTGAGGCCGCGGAGGTCGTAGTACGTCACCCCGACCGTGCCGTTGGACGAGACGGCCACCGAGGGCGTGAAAGCGGGGCTGCCGGTCGGTGTGTTGACGCGCCTGGGGGCCGACCAGGTGGCGCCGCCGTCGCGGGACGTGGTGTAGCCGATCTCGTCGTACGCGCCGCCGCTGAACTGCGCGTCCTGCCAGACGAGGTGGAGGGAGCCGTCCGGGCCCACCGCGGCCTCGGGGATGATGTCGCCGGTGCGGACCGCCGCCCCGGTGTTCGGGTCGGCGACGCCCACGACGTTCATGTCGGCTATCGCCTTGGGCGCGGACCAGGTGGCGCCGCCGTCGGTCGACTTCACGAACGCGAGCTGGTCGTGTTCGCTGTTGGGGGTGTTGGGCCGCACGATCCAGTTGGCGAAGTCGTACAGCGTGTCGGGGTGGCGCGGGTCGACGACGACGCGGTTGCCGATGGTCTGGCTGCGCTCGCCCGTCGGGAAGATCGCCTTCGGCTTGGACCAGGTCTTTCCGCCGTCCGTCGTCCGGGAGAAGTAGCCGGGGCCGGTGTACGCGGAGGCGTGCGCGTCGGCGTACGGATTGGCGTTCGGTGAGACGAGGGTGTCCCACACCGAGTACGCGACGCCCGCCTCGCCCGGGTTGGCCGTGATCGAGTTCTTGTCGTCGAAGTACTGGGTGGTACCGGTGTGTTCGTCGACCGTGGCGAGGTTCTTCCAGGTCTTTCCGCCGTCCGTGGAAGTGGCGGCGAAGACCCCGTTGTCGTTGTCGGTCTCGTCGAAGGAGATGGCGTTCGCGTAGACCGTGCCGTCGGGGCCGATGGAGACCCAGGCGTCCGAGGCGCGGGTGTAGCGCGGCCCGCCCGGTGCGCAGGCGCTGAACGGCAGCGGGGTGGTGGTCCACGTCTTTCCGCCGTCCGTGGACGATCCGGCGACGAGGCCGTGCGCTCCGCCGTCGCGCCAGCGGTCCTGCTGCCAGGCGCCGACGAGGTTCTTGTGGTCGGCCGGGTTCACCGCGACGAACGGTTCCACCTCGGCCCCGGTGTAGTTGGTGCCGGGCCCGCCGAGGGTGCAGTCCGCGTAGGGACTGGGGCCGGACACGGTGCTGAGTGAGGGTCGGGATGCCGCCAGGGCCGGGGTCGCGAGTACGACTACCGCCGCTGTGGCCAGGAGCATGGTGGTTCTGTGCCTCATGCCTCACCTCTCGGATAGCGCGTGTGGCGCGTCACTTGATGTACCGAGGTGCCCAGAGCTCAGGCGCAAAATCGGCCCTACTCTGCTCCTCGCCCGTGGTTCCGCGCAATGGTGCGTCAGGTGGGTGAGGTGCGGGAGAAAGGTGCGGGAGAAGGGTGCGGCAGACAGGTGCGGCGGACAGGTGCGTCCGAGGAAGGCGCTCAGCCGGCCGCCGAGGAGCCCGACGGCGCCGCGAGTCTGTGCTGGAGGAGCCAGCTGAGCGTCTGGAGCGCCTGAGGCACGGTCCACGCGTCGCCGTTCGGGTGTTCGAGGTTCTTGACGCCCTTGTCGCTGAGGTAGTGCCGCAGCGTGCTGGGAAGCGTTCCGTCGGCGACGTGGGCGGTGCCCTCGATGAGGAAGCGCTCGTGGCCGCTGCGGTCCAGGAAGAAGAGCTCGTCCGAGTGCTCGACGTCGTAGGTGAGGGTCTTGCCGGTCCGCCAGTTCTTGGGCGGCGGGTTGTCCTGCGGCACCTTCTTCGTCCAGACGCCGAAGTACTTCCACAGCTTGGCGATCGTGTCCGGGCTGCCGGTCAGCAGCGTCCAGTCGGGCGGCGCCTGCGCGAACAGCTTGCGGTACGCCTTGAGCTGGGCCGGGTCGTCGCGCTCGGGGTCGACGGTGATGGAGAGGAACTCGACGTCGGAGGCGTGGTGGTCCTTGGTGACCTGCTGGGCGGTGCGCACCATGTCGGCGGTGTCCAGGGGGCAGGTCTCCTGGCAGAGCGTCATCAGGTCGTTCACGACCAGGATCTTGCCCTTGAAGGCGGCCAGGTCGGTCTTCTTGCCGTTCTGGTCGGTCAGCGGCAGGTGCTGGATGTCGGCCGGCACGGTACCGCTCAGCCGCGTGCCGACGTCCTGGGCCGGCGCCGCGATCTTGCCGTCGGACGACGTGCCGCCACCGCCGCCGCCACCGCCGCCGCCGCACGCGCTGACCGACACGCTCAGGGCGACGGTCGCGGCCAGCGCGGCGACGACGGTACGGAAACGGCCGCGGGGAGCCCTGTGACCGCTGCGGTCACTCAGCTTGGTGAACGACATCTCTGACCTATCCACTGTCCACGATCGAGGGCCCGGGCCTTTCGCAGGCCCCTCGCCCCGGCCACGCTACCGGCGGGCCCGGTGTGCGATGCCCACCGGGGGTACGGTCTCGGCGGGGGTCAGACCCGTACGACCGGTGCCTGGAGTTCCGTCACCCAGTCGTCACGGTTGTCGGGGCACTCCAGGTTGATCTCGCGGGGGTGTCCGGTCAACCGGTAGCCGTGGGCGTCGACCCAGCGGGCCAGGGTCTGCGCGGTGGGGATCACGGCGTCCATCGAGCCCCGGTGCACGATCGTCGCCGCCTGGTCGACGGGCGGCAGGTCGTGGACGCGGAAGGAACCGTCCTCGGGAGCGGCAGGGGCCCGGAGGGGGACGGAGACCTGGACGGCGGCGTGCACGGTGATCGCGCCGCCGCCTTGCGGGTCGTCCTCGTAGTAGGCGATGCCGGGACCCGCCGGGGCGATGCCCGCCGAGTCCAGCTGCCGGAACAGTTCTTCGTAGAGCGGCACGATGACCGGAGTGATGTCCTCGGGCTCGAAACTGGCGGCGGTGCCGGTCAGCTCCGCGACCCGGACCGCGGTGATGCTCTTGAGGACGACGTCATTGCTGGGCATGTGCCCCTCACTCTCGATCGCTCGCAGCCTCGCCTCGACCTGGACCAGCCGCGCTCGCGCCGCTGACATCGCGGTCTCCAGTTCGGACCGCCGCAGCCGCAGCATGCCGCGCAGCTCCTCCGCGCCGACCTTGTCGTCCACGATGTCCCTGACCTGCCGGAGGGTGAATCCCAGGTCCTTGAGCGCGACGATCCGGTTGAGGCGGGCGAGCTGAACCGCGGTGTAGTGGCGGTAGCCGCTGGCGGGGTCGACATGGGCCGGGCGCAGCAGTCCGGTCGCGTCGTAGTGGCGCAGCATCCGGACCGAGACGCGGCCGTGCCGGGCGAAGTCTCCGATGGTGAACATGATGTCTCCGAGTCGACCGCCTGACACGGTGTGAGGGTCAAGACGTCATCGCGCGGTGGCTGTCCGCCTCCTTGCGCGGAAGGCCGAGCTCGCCCAGCACTCGATCGCGAAGAAGCTCGTACTCCTCGCGCAGCCTGCGCCACTCGGTCACCGGCGGGCGAGGGATCACGACGCCTTCGGTGACGGTCTCCCGCGGACCGAACTGTTCGCGGGTGAGGTCGATCTCGAGGCCCATGCCGAGGCGGTTCCACCAGTGGTAGTCCACACGTACTCCGTCGACATGCACCTCTCCGCGGATCAGCTCGCCTCCCATCAGGTCATTGACCACCATGGCGGTCACCCCGCACTGGTCGCGGGCCGGATTCTCCTCGGTCCAGCGCGGCCGGAACTCGGGCGTGCACGTCTCGGCGCTCCAACCGCGGCGAACCGCTCGCTCCACGTCTGCCAGAAGCAACGGTGTCATGCGGGGCATCCTGCCAGGGGGCACTGACAGTGGTCGTGGCCGTTCCGGTCCGCGTGATGAAACGTGTTCACGACGGCGACACGCCGCTCCCGGCAGCCCGTCGCATCGCCCGCGCCGTGGTCCCGGCCGCGTAGTCGTCCGGGACGCCCTGGAGAAGGGCCAGCTCACCGGGGATGTTGTCCGCGCGCATCGGGAGGATCGCCTGGTAGGCGTCGGAGGCGTACCAGGCGTGGGCGCGGTCGAGGTCGGGGAACTCGACGAGGACGATGTCTCCGAGCGCGCCGCCCTCGACCCATTCGCCGGGCGTGCCGTGCACGAGGAACCGGCCGCCGTACGGCTCGAACGTGGACTGGACGAGCTCGATGTACGTGTAGACGTCCGGGTGGAGCGGCGGGGCGGGGCGCAGGACGGCGATGGCGTACGCGGTCATGGTGGCGGTCTCCTCCGGTGGTCGGGGCACTCCGGTGGTCAGGGCCAGGACCCGGGCCAGGACCCGGTCGAGGGCCAGAGCCGGGGCCGGGGCCGGGACAGGGGCCTGTGGCCTTCACGTGTCCGATCGTGCCGGTCCGGTCGCCGGAGAGCGATTACCTCGGGGGTAGGAGCAGGAGGGCGGGGGCGGGGCACCGGCGGGCCGCGAGTCTCGCCGCGATGCCGCGCGTGCCGTTCCTCCTGGTCCGCCGGGTGCCGTTCTCAGCGCCCGCCGAAGGGCCACCACGACCGCTTCGGCTCCGGCGGGCAGCTGCACCGCTGGGCCTTGGGCACGCCGGCCAGCACCTGGTCGACGTGGTTCCCGCAACCGGCATAGCCGGCCTTGCCGCACTTGCCGCATGTCACTCGACGGCACATGGTTGATTCCCTCCTGCCCGGCACGGTTTCGCCGGGTCGGTCGTTCCGTACGCTCGATAATACCCCCAGGGGTACCTTTGTCGACTGTTTCGGATATCACGGGCAGGGGCCCCGGTATCACGGGGCAGGGGCCCCGGTATCACGGGCAGCTGTTCCGGAGATCACGGGCAGCGGGACCGCGCTCACCCCTTGGCCCGGCCCTGCCCGCCCGGGCACAACCGTGCCGCCGCGTCCGGCGAGGCCGTAGGCCGCCGCGCCGGAGCCCGACTGAGGCTCAGCGCCCGGGGTCCGTACGGCCGCCGCGCTCCGGTGCGTGGCTGTCGTCCCCCGCCAGGCCCGCGGCGGGCGGGGGGCCGGGCACGTCACCCGCGCCCACGCCCCAACTGGCGAGCAGCCGCAGCGCGTCCGACGACGCCGAGCCCGGCTCCGCGTGGTAGACGACGAGCGACTGGCCGTCGTCGTCCGGCAGGTGCAGTGTCTCGTACGCGAGTCCGAGGTCGCCGACGAGCGGATGGCGCATCCGCTTCACGCCGTGCCCCTTCTCCTTCACGTCGTGCGTCGCCCAAAGACGCCGGAACTCCTCGCTCTTGACGGAGAGTTCACCCACCAGGGCCGACAGCTCCGGATCCTCCGCGTTCCGGCCCGCGTACAGGCGCAGATAGCTGACCATGTCCGTCGCCTTCGACTCCCAGTCGACGAACAGCTCACGGGAGACCGGGTCGAGGAAGGTCAGTCGCGCCCAGTTGCGCTCCGCGCGCGGCAGCCGCGACCAGTCGCCGAAGAGCGCCGCCGCCATCCGGTTCCAGGCCAGGATGTCCGAGCGCGCCCCGACCACGTACGCGGGCACCGCATCGAGCGATTCGAGCAGTTGCCCGAGCTCCGGCCGCACCTGCTGGCGCCGCGCCGCCGCCCGGTTGCGTCTGCGCTGGGGCTGCGGTTTGGCCAGGTGGGTCAGGTGGGCGTGCTCGGCGGCGGTCAGGCGCAGGGCGCGCGCGATGGCGTCGAGCACCTCCGTCGACACATTGCGCCCGTTGCCCTGTTCCAGGCGGGTGTAGTACGCCACCGAGACCCCCGCGAGCTGCGCCAGCTCCTCGCGGCGAAGCCCCGGAACCCGCCGGTGCCGCCCCACCGGGGTGAGCCCCACGTCCCGCGGCTGGAGCCGGGCCCTGCGGCTGCGCAGGAACTCGCTGAGCTCGGCCCGCCGGTCGAGTCCGGCGGCCGGATCCCGTTCGTCGTCCGTGGCGTGGTCCGTGGCGTCGTGCATGCTTCAAGTATTCCCGTTCGTACGACCAGGAGCCTGTCCCCGCCAGTGGTAGGACCACGGGACGTACGCAAGACGGTGACCTGGGTAAACCCTCGACGAGCAGGCAGGCTGGTGGCCATGACCACGAGCACCACTGTCGCCGCCTACGCGGCGCCCACCGCCAAGGCCCCCCTCGAGCGCACCACCATCGAGCGCAGGGCCGTCGGCGAGCACGACGTACTGATCGACATCAAGTTCGCCGGTATCTGCCACTCCGACATCCACCAGGCCCGCAACGGGTGGGGCGAGGGCATCTTCCCGATGGTGCCCGGCCACGAGATCGCGGGCGTCGTCACCGAGGTCGGCCCCGGTGTGACGAAGTTCAAGGTCGGCGACCGCGTCGGCGTCGGCTGCATGGTCGACTCCTGCCGGGAGTGCGCGAGCTGCAAGGCCGGGTTCGAGCAGCACTGCGAGCGCGGGAACGTTCCCACGTACAACGGCATCGGCAGGGACGGAGAGCCCACCTACGGCGGTTACTCGCAGCAGGTCGTCGTCGACGAGGCGTTCACCGTGCGCATCCCCGACGGCCTCTCCCTCGACGTGGCCGCGCCGCTGCTGTGCGCCGGCATCACCACGTACTCCCCGCTCAAGCAGTGGGGCGCGGCCCCCGGCAAGAAGGTCGCGGTCGTCGGTCTCGGCGGTCTCGGCCACATGGCCGTCAAGATCGCGCACGCCCTGGGCGCCGAGGTCACCGTCCTCTCCCAGTCGCTGCGCAAGAAGGACGACGGGCTCAAGCTCGGCGCGGACCACTACTACGCCACCAGCGACGAGAAGACCTTCCAGGAGCTCGCGGGCACCTTCGACCTGATTCTCTCGACGGTGTCGGCGCCCCTGGACTTCGGCGCGTACCTGAGCCTGCTCAAGACGGGCGGCGCCCTGGTCAACGTCGGCGCCCCCGAGGAGCCGATCGCGCTCAACCTCTTCTCGCTCATCGGCGGCAACAAGACCCTCGCCGGTTCGATGATCGGCGGCATCGCCGAGACCCAGGAGATGCTCGATTTCTGCGCCGAGCACAACCTGGGCGCCGAGATCGAACTGATCGAGGCGGCCGAGGTCAACGAGGCGTACGAGCGCGTCCTGAACTCGGACGTCCGCTACCGCTTCGTGATCGACGCGGCGACGATCTGAGGAGCATCGGCGCGGTTGCCGGTCAGATCGGAAGAGCACAC
>NZ_JAPHNL010000115.1 GCF_026274175.1 Streptomyces beihaiensis | reverse complement strand
CCCGCGCGCGAACTGGTCGCCGCGGGCGCGCCGGGCCGCACACTGCGCCTGGAGATCGAAGGGGCGGGCGGCGGCGAGTGGCTCATCGCCCTCGACTCGCCCGCCGCCGTGGGCTCCGCCGAGCGGGAGGTGGCCCATGTGGCGCTCGACGGAGCCGAGTTCTGCCGCCTGGCCTCCGGCCACGTGCTGCCTCAGGACGCGGCGGCCGGCCAGGTCGGCGACCGCGAGGCCATCCGCGACGTACTGGCGGCGACGGCGGGACTGAGCCGGATGTAGCCGGGCGCCCAGGCACGGGACGGACCGCCGAAGGGGCGCGGGGCGCGTCGGTCGGCGGCGGCGCCGCGGGCGCGAGCGACCACGACGCGGCGGCTCCCGGCGACGCAGAACCCCCGGCGCCCGGTGACCGCCCCGGCCCGGCCCGGTGCGGCCCTACGCGAAGACGACCGTGCGCCGCCCGTTCAGCAGAATCCGCCGCTCCGCGTGCCACTTCACGGCCCGCGCCAGCGCCTGGCACTCCACGTCGCGGCCGATCGCGACGAGCTGGTCGGGCGTGACGTCGTGCCCCACCCGCTCGACCTCCTGCTCGATGATCGGCCCCTCGTCGAGGTCGGCCGTCACATAGTGGGCCGTCGCACCGATGAGCTTGACGCCCCGCGCGTGCGCCTGGTGGTACGGCTTGGCGCCCTTGAAGCTCGGCAGGAACGAGTGGTGGATGTTGATGATCCGCCCGCTGAGCTGCTTGCACAGGTCGTCCGAGAGCACCTGCATGTACCGGGCGAGCACCACCAGCTCGACGCCCTCGGCCCGCACGAGGTCGAGCAGTTCCGCCTCCGCCTGCGCCTTCGTGTCCTTGGTCACGGGGATGTGGTGGAAGGGCACGCCGTACGAGGTGGCGAGCTCGGTGAAGTCCGTGTGGTTGGAGACCACGGCGGCGATGTCGACGGGCAGCGCGCCGATCCGCGCGCGGAAGAGAAGGTCGTTGAGGCAGTGGCCGAACTTGCTGACCATCAGCACGATCCTCATCCGGTCCGAGGCCCGGTGGATCTGCCAGTCCATCGCGAACGAGTCCCCGATGGCGGCGAAGCTGGCGCGCAGCTTCTCGACGGTGACCGGCGCGTCCGCGCTGAAGTGGACACGCATGAAGAACAGACCGGTGTCGTGGTCGCCGAACTGCTGGCTGTCCTCGATGTTGCAGCCGGTCATGAAGAGATAGCTCGACACGGCGTGCACGATGCCCTGCTTGTCGGGGCAGGAGAGGGTGAGGACGTACTGCTCGGGACCGGATGCGTCGGACTGCGCGTTCATAGGGAAAGGTTCGCACATCGCGGCACCCGCGCTTGTGCCCGTCCCGAGGACCGGACCGGTCGACGCGGGCCGGCCGGCCCGGACGCCGGGGCCCCGACAAGGTCCGCCGGACAGGCCCTAAGCCGCCCGGGTGAGAATCCGCAGCACTTCGAGGGTCCGGGGCGCGGCGTCGGGGTCCTCACCGTCACTCGTCGCGAGCCGCACATGCGCGTCCCTGGCCGCCCGCACGGCCTCGTCCCACCCCGGATGATCCAGGTAGGCGGAGACCGCCGCGTCCGGACCGACCTGGTGCATGATCCGCAGCACCCGCAGCACCGCCGTGTCGACGAGCGCCGCCTCCTGCGAGTCGCGGAAGATCGTCCCCACGTATTTCTCGGCCGACCAGTTGTCCAGCCAGGTGTCCTCGACGAGTCGGTACACGGCGTCGGTCACGTCCCCGTACCCGTCCACACCGGCCAGCCAGACGTCCCGCTGGAAAGCCGGGTCGGAGAGCATGTGCAGCGCGGAGCGCACATTGCTGCGCCAGCGCCACCACGGCATGTCGTTGAGTGGCATGCCGCCCATCCTGCTGGAGCGACGGCCACGGCGGGAAGACTTCTCCGAGCTTTGCACGGTCATCGATCGTACGTCCCGGCCGGCGGCGCCCCCGCCGACCCCCGCAATTCACCTCTGCGTCACCTTTCGTTGACCACGGGTCACTCGGGGGTTGGGTCTGCGGCGGAATCGTGCAGGTTCATGACCGGCAGGCGCCTCACCCCCCGCACGCAGACCCACCGTTCGACCGGCGAGGCCACCAGGGCCTCGCGCAGACGCGTACGGGCGTTGCGCGCCACGGCCGCCGTCACCGGCGCGGCCGCTCTGGCCGCCGGATGCGGTCTGGTCCCTGGGGCCACGGGGGGATCCAGGGACCAGACCGTGACGGTGATGACCTGGGCACCGGACAAGACCGCCGCGACGAACATGCCGGGCATGCCCGCCACCGCGCAGGCGTACGCGCGGTGGGTCAACGCGCGCGGCGGCATCGCGGGCCACAAGCTGAGGGTCCTGACCTGCAACGACCACAACGACAGCGTGGCCGCAGCGAAGTGCGCCCGCATGGCCGCCGACCAGCACGTCGTCGCCGTGGTCGGTTCCTACAGCCAGTTCGGCCGGGAGTTCATGGCGCCGCTGGAATCGGCCGGCATCCCCTATATAGGGGGCTACGGGGTGAGCGACGCCGAGTTCACCAGCCCCCTGTCGTACCCGGTCAACGGCGGGCAGGCCGCGCTGCTCGCGGGCAACGGCCAGCAGTTGTCGGGGCACTGCTCCCGCACCGCGCTCGTCCGTCCCGACACCATCACCGGCGACAGCCTGCCGCCGCTGCTCGACGCGGGGCTGGCCCTGCACCACAGCCGGCCCGCCACCGATCTGCGCGTTCCCGAGGACGCCACCGGCTACCAGGAAGAGGCCCGCAGGGCGCTCACCACGGCCGGGGCGGCGCCGGACGGCGACGGGTGCGTGGCGGCGGTGCTCGGTGACCGTACGAGCACCTTCTTCGACTCGTTCCGGCGGTTGCGCTCCGCGTATCCGGCGGTGCACACCGCGAGCGTGCTCGGCAGCGTCGACCAGACCGTCATCAACGGCACCGGCGGCGCCCACGGCCCGTACGAGGGGGCGTACGTGACCGGCTGGTACCCGGCGGCGAACGATCCGCGCTGGAAGCCGATGCGCGCGATGCTCAAGCAACAGGCCTTCGGTGACAACCGGATCGACCCGGGCGACGCGGGCGTGCAGACGACCTGGATCGCCTACACCGTCCTCAGACAGGTCATCGAGTCGCTCGGCGACGGCGCGGTGACCTCGCAGACCGTGCGCATCGCCCTCGACAAGGGGCTTCGGGTCACCACGGGCGGGCTCACACCGCCGCTGAGCTGGAGCTTCGACCGGATGTCACCGGCCGGGGACTTCCCGCGCCTGGTCAATCCCAAGGTCACGTTCCAGAAGGTGGAGCACGGACGGCTGGTGGCCGTCCGCAAGGGCCTGGTGGACGTGACGTCGACGCTGGCGAAAGCGCGGTAGCGGCGCCGGGCGCGAGGGTCGCGCAAGGCGCGGCCACAGCGGCTACAGCTGCACCGCCGAGCGCTTGGCCAGGCCGTACCGGGTCGCGATCGAGTTCCAGTACTGCGCGGCCTTCTTCTTCTGCGTGGAGGCCGTGCCGCTGGACGCGTCACCGGCCCTGCGCTGCGGCGTCGCCTTGGCGTGGCCCTTGTGGCACAGCTTCTTGCGCTGCTTGGCGACCTGGTCGCCCCAGGCGGCGTAGTGGCCGTCGGCCGCCGCCGAGGCGTTCCACGCGCGCGTGAGCGCGTCGTTCAGCGCCGCGCTGTTCGGAAGCTTGTCGGTGGAGAGCTTGCCGAGGCGGGTGACCAGGTTGTGCCGCTGGGTCGCCGCGTCGCGCAGGTCCTGTGATGCCTGGCCGAGGTTCTTGCAGCTGCCGATGTCGGCGACGGCCTTGATCACCGCGTCGCGGCTGTTGTTGGAGTCCGCGAGCAGCTTGTCCAGCTCGGCCGCCTGGCCCTTGGCCGCGTCGGCGGACGGCGAGGCGTCACCGGAGGCGGGGGCCGTGGCCGACACGTTCTTCGAGGCGTCCGGCTTCTTGTCGCCGCCGCCGCTGAGCAGCGCGCCCGCGCCGACTCCTACGACGAGGATGGCGACGCCGATCCCGGCGATCAGCGGCACCTTGGAGCGGGAGCGCTCCTCGTGCGACGGCTCGGGCGCGTAGCCGTTGTCCTGGGCGCCGTAGCCGCCGCCATATCCGCCGCCGTAGCCGCCTTGGCCGCCGTACGGCTGCTGCTGCGGGGCGTACGGGGCCTGCGGGCTCTGCTGGGCCTGCGGTGCCTGCTGGGCCTGCGGGTCGAACCGGGGCATCTGCTGCGTGGCGCCCGCGCCGTCCGGCTCCTCGGTACGGAAGAGCGCGTCGAACTCGGCGGGCGGCTGCCGGTCGCCCGGAGCGCCCGGCCGCACGCCGTACGGGGAGGCCCCCGGGGCCTGGGGGGCGCCCTGCGGCTGCCCGGGAACCGGCGGAATGTACTGGGTGGCCTCGCTGTCGGGGCCGCCGGGCACGGCGTCGGGCAGCGCGCCCGGCAGCGGCCCCGGCCCACCGGCGGGCCCCTGCGGCGTCTGCTGCGGCACGGCCTGCCCGAGGAACTGGGTGGCCTCGGCCGCGGGCGCCTGCGGCGCGGAGCCGGGCTGCGACTGGGAGCCGGGCCCCTGCGGTCCGCCGCCCGGGATCGGCGCGATGTACTGCGTGGCCGCGCCGTCGTACCCCTCGTACCCCTCGTACCCGGCGGGCGCGGCCGGCGGCAGCGGCGGGGCCTGGGTGGGCTGCGGGGGTGCGGCCTGCGGAGGCTGCTGTGGCTGCTGCGGCTGTGGCTGTGCCTGCTGCGGGGCCTGCCCCCACTCGTACGTCGGCATCGGCCCGGCCCCCTGGGCCTGCTGCGACTCGGGACCCCACGCCTGGCCCCACGGCGCCGCGCCCGAGGGCGCGGGCGCGGTCTGCTCGCCGTACTCCCCCGGTGCCAGGGGCGCGCCACCACCGCCGGGCAGCACGACGCCTTCGCGCGCGTGCCGCTCCGCCGGGAGATGCGGATCTTCTCCCTGTCCGCCGTGCTGCGTCACCGGGACTCCTACGTAATGAGGGACCTACGAACGTCGGCTCACGCTACCGGGTCCTCGTACGCGCGTGCTACGCCCCTCCTCCCCAGCGCTACGCCGCCCGCATTTCGAGGCGCGCCCCGAACTCCCGTACCACCGGCTCCTCCCGGAACGGTTCGAGACGGTCCCTGAAGTCCTCCAGGTACTCGGCGCCCCGGTGGGAGCGCACCGTGCCGAGCAGTTCGACGGCGCGCGTCCCCGTGTGACATGCCTGCTCGACCTCGCGCTGCTGCACCTGCGCCGTCGCGAGCAGCACCAGACCGATGGCGCGGCGCCGGGTCCGCGACACGGGGTGGCCGTCGACCGACTCCCGCGCGCTGCGCGCCGCCTCCGCGGCCTGCCCGAGGTCGCGGTGGCAGTGCGCCAGCTCGTCGGCGAGGTACGCGTGGTCGAAGTGGGCGATCCACGCCGGGTCGTCACCGGAGTCGGCGCGTCCGTCGGCCCGCTCCATGGCCGCCACGGCACGACCGGACGCGGCCCGCGCCGACCCGGCGTCGCCCAGCAGCGCGTGCCCGCGCGCCTCCGCGGCGTGGAACATCGCCTCCGCCCGCGGTGTCACGTGTCCGCGCGAGCCCTCCTGCGCCGCGCGGGCGAGCTGGGCGATCTCGCGCGGATTGCCGAGCTGCGCGGCGAGGTGGCTCATGGACGCCGCGAGCACATAGCCGCCGTAGCCGCGGTCGCCGGCGGCGTGGGCGAGCCGCAGCGCCTGGATGTAGTAGCGCTGGGCGAGGCCCGGCTGCCCGGTGTCGACGGCCATGTACCCGGCGAGCTCGGTCAGGCGCGCGGCCGCCGCGAACAGGTCGCGCCCCACCGCCTCCCGGTAGGACCCGGCGAGCAGCCCGCTGACCACGCTGTTCAGGTAGTGCACGACGACCGGCCGCACGTGCCCGCTGCCGTACTGGTGGTCGAGGTCGGTCAGCGCCTGCGTCATGGCCCGCACGGCCGCCACGTCGCTGGTGCCGACGCGCGGCCCGGCGGACCTGGCCACCTGCGAGTCCGGCACCGAGATCAGCCAGTCGCGGCTGGGCTCGACCAGCGCGGACGAGGCGACCGACGTGCCGGACAGGAAGTCCCTGCGGCCCACGTCGCTGCGGTACAGCTCGCAGACCTGCTCGATCGCGCCGAGGACGGTCGGCGAGAACTGCAGGCCGACGCCGGAGGCGAGGTTCTTGCCGTTGGCCATGCCGATCTCGTCGATGGTGACGGTCCGGCCGAGCTTGCGGCCGAGGGCCTCGGCGATGATGCCGGGCGCGCGGCCGCGCGGCTGCTGGCCACGCAGCCAGCGCGCCACCGACGTCTTGTCGTAGCGCAGATCGAGGCCGTGCTCCGCGCCGCACATGTTGACCCTGCGGGCGAGCCCCGCGTTGGAGCAGCCCGCTTCCTGGATGAGTGCCTGCAACCGTTCGTTGGGCTGTCGCGCGACGAGTGGCCGTGCGGCCATGACGTACCCCCTGCTGTGCCCGTCAGGTGTCAAAAGGTCAGGTCTTGGGATCACTTGTTGGGATCACTGCCCTGCGAACAAACGGAAGATGCGCCACAAACGGGTACGAAACGCGGCGCCCGGCGTGGCGGCGCCTCCCCGCGTTGACACGTCGTCCCTGCCCCCGCCCTACCCACGCCCCGCTGCCGCCTCGCCCGCGCGCCCCCGCCCATGCACCCATGCGCCCCACAGGGGGGAACGATGCTCCCGGCCCACCCCTGTGTGCGCCCGTAACCCTCGATGACGGCGAGAGTTGAGAAGTTCGTGGAAGAGACCATCGCAGGCGCCTCGGACGTCACCGCCCCCGTCACCCCGCCCGCCACATCGGCCGGCACCGCGCCCCTGGCCGCGACCGGGCAGATCCCCCAGCAGCGCGGCGAACCCCTCATCGACGCCGCCGTTCGCTACGCCGACGAGCGGCACTGGGACGTGTTCCCCGGCACCTGGCTCGAGTTCGACGAGGGCCGGCAGCGCTGTTCCTGCGGCGACGCCGACTGTGCGACCCCCGGCGCACACCCGGCACGCCCCGACTGGGCGACGCAGGCGACGGGCAGTGCGACGGCCGTGCGCCGCCTGTGGTCGAAGCAGCCGAGCGCGTCGATCCTGCTGCCGACGGGCCGTACGTTCGACGTGATCGACGTGCCGGAGACCGCCGGCTGCCTGGCGCTCGCCCGCATGGAGCGCATGCAGCTCACCCTCGGCCCGGTCAGCAGCACCCCGGACCGCCGGATGCAGTTCTTCGTGCTGCCCGGCGCGACGACGAAGGTCCCCGATCTCGTCCGCAAGCTCGGCTGGCCGCCCGCGTCGCTCGACCTGACGGCGCTCGGCGAGGGCGCGTACGTGGCGGCGCCGCCCACCCGCTTCGGCAGTCAGGGCGCCGCCCAGTGGGCGTGCCGCCCGACCGCCGCCAACCGCTGGCTGCCGGACGCGGAGGAGTTGATCTCGCCACTGGCGTACGCGTGCGGGCGCGAGGGGCGCCGCCGGTAGCACCGGGCCGGGGTCCGTCCGACGTATGGTGCGTGACCACGCGTGCGTACGACCGGCGCACGACGCCGCAGGACCGGACAGGCACCGAACAGGCAAGGGGGCGGGCCCGAGTGACCGAGGACCCGCGCGCACCGAGCGCGCAGCAGGACGGCACGGCTACGAGCACGGATACCGGCACGGGCACGGGCACGGGCGCGGGCACGGGCACGGGCACGCGTACGGGAACAGCTCAGAGTGCCGTCGGCGCGGGCAGTCCCGCCGTGCACGTCCACGACCTGTGGAAGTCGTTCGGGCCGCAGGCCGCCGTCGCGGGCATCGAGCTCACCCTCCCCGCCGGCCGGTTCATCGGCCTGGTCGGCCCCAACGGCGCGGGCAAGACCACCACCCTCTCCATGGTCACCGGCCTGCTCCGCCCCGACCGCGGCACGGTGCGCGTCGCGGGCCACGACGTGTGGGCCGACCCGGCCGCCGTCAAGGCCCGCATCGGCGTGCTCCCGGAGGGCCTGCGCCTGTTCGAACGACTCTCCGGCCGCGAACTCCTCGGGTACATGGGCCGGTTGCGCGGCCTGCCCGGCGCCGAGGTCGACAAGCGGGCCGCGCAGCTCCTCGACGTACTCGACCTGGCCGGATCGCAGCACAAGCTCGTCGTCGACTACTCGACCGGCATGCGCAAGAAGATCGGCCTGGCCGCCGCGCTCCTGCACAACCCCGAGGTCCTCTTCCTGGACGAGCCGTTCGAGGGCGTCGACCCGGTCTCGGCCCAGACGATCCGGGGCGTCCTCGAACGCTACACACGCTCCGGCGCGACGGTCGTCTTCTCCTCCCACGTCATGGAACTCGTCGAGTCGCTGTGCGACTGGGTCGCGGTGATGGCGGCCGGACGCATCCGCGCGCAGGGCCCCTTGGTGCAGGTCAGGGGCGACGCGGCCTCGCTCCAGGAGGCGTTCCTCACACTGGTCGGCGCGGGCGCGCGCCAACCGGACGGCGCCCTCGACTGGCTCGGCGGAGGCGGTGCGGGCACCGGGGTGGGCGCATGACCGTCGTACTCGTACGGCTCAAGCTGGCCCTGCTCCGGGGCGGCCTGCGCCAGTCCGCGGGCCGCCGCACCGCCTACGTGGTCTCCCTCGTCGTCGCCCTGCTCGTGGCGGCGCTCCAGCTCCTCGGCCTGGTCCTCCTCCGCGGCAGCACCCACGCCCCCACCGTGACCGTCCTGCTCATGACACTGCTCGCGCTCGGCTGGGCGGTGCTGCCGCTGTTCTTCCCCAGCGGCGACGAGACCCTCGACCCGACCCGCCTGGTCATGCTGCCGCTGCGCCCCGACCCACTGGTGCGCGCCCTGCTGGTGGCCTCGCTCGTCGGCATCGGACCGCTCTTCACGCTGTGCCTGGCAGGCGGCGCCGGGTACGCGGTCGCGCACGGTGCGGCGGGTGCGGCCTGCACGGTCGTGGCGGTGCCGCTGGCCCTGCTGACGTGCGTCGCGCTCGCGCGGGCCGTCGCCGCCGCCAACATCCGGCTGCTCAGCAGCCGCAGGGGCCGCGACCTGGCCGTCCTGAGCGGGCTCGTCATCGCGGTGGGCGCGCAACTGGTCAACTTCGGGGTGCGGCAGCTCGGTTCGGCGGGCGGGCTCTCGGCCCTCGGCCCGGTGACGGGTGTGCTGCGCTGGGTGCCGCCCGCGTCGGCGGTGGCGGCGGTCGACGCGGCGAGCACGGCCTCGTACGGCACGGCGGCGGCGCAACTGCTCCTGTGCGCGGCGGCGCAGGGAGCGCTGCTCACGTGGTGGCGCCGCGCCCTGACCCGCCTGATGACGAGCCCGGACGGCTCCACGCTCCAGGCGGC
>NZ_JAPHNL010000114.1 GCF_026274175.1 Streptomyces beihaiensis | reverse complement strand
TGGCCGGCCGGGGCGGCACGGCGGGGGCCGCCGGGGCCGCCGGCTCCTCCACCGACACGCCGAAGTCCGTGGCGATGCCCGCCAGGCCGTCGGCGTAGCCCTGGCCGACCGCGCGGGCCTTCCAGGCGCCGCCGCGCCGGTACACCTCCATGACCACAAGGGCCGTCTCCGCGCCGAGCCGCGGCGGGGTGAAGGTGGCCAGCACCGAGCCGTCGTCCGCGCTGCGGATGGTGGCCGTCGGCTCGATGCCCTGGAAGGTCTGGCCCGCGGCGTCGGGGCTCGCGGTGACGACGATCTTGTCGATCTCCGGCGGGACGGCGGCCGTGTCCACGGTGACCGAGTCCGGGGACGCGCCCCCGCCCGACGTGTACGTCACACCGGGGCCCGAGGGCTGGTTGTAGAAGATGAAGTCGTCGTCCGAGCGCACCTTGCCGTCGGCCGTGAGCAGCAGGCCCGATACGTCGAGCCGCACGGGCGCCGTGACGTCCACCGCCACGCGCTGCGCCGTGAGCGGGATGTTCGAGCCGGGGGTCATAGCTGTCATGCCAGCAGTAACGAGCAAAACCGCTTTACCGTTCCCTTACCGAAGGCTTTTCTTCTCCCGCTCTCCTCCCGCCACGGCGCGACGGCCGGTCACTGCCACGGCCAGCGCGCGTCACGCCCGGCCTCCAGCAGGGACACCAGGCGGAACGCCGCGTCGGTCAGCCCGCCGAAGACGTGCCGGTTCGCCGTGCCGGA
This sequence comes from Streptomyces beihaiensis, assembly GCF_026274175.1. Taxonomy (GTDB): domain Bacteria; phylum Actinomycetota; class Actinomycetes; order Streptomycetales; family Streptomycetaceae; genus Streptomyces; species Streptomyces beihaiensis. Next base: position 8,725 of record NZ_JAPHNL010000114.1, on the reverse strand, counting down.
CGGCGCGTGACCGGCCCGGTACCCCGCCAGGTTCCGCGTGTAGACCGGTACGCGCGCCGGGACCTGGGCCGTCGGGTCACCGTGGTGGCTGTACGCCGCCTGCTCGTCGGTCACGATCAGCACCCGGTCGTGGCCGCGGTAGTGGCGGCGTACCGCCTCCGTGGTGTTCGTGCCGCCCAGGTCGCCGAAGCGGTCCAGGGTCTTCAGAACGGACTCGCCGGCGGGAATCGAACCCGCAACCGCCCGGTCCAAGGAAGTACCCGTCGTCTGCGCACCGGGCACGCACCGTCCGCCGCGCCTCCCGAGATCGAGGTGGCCACGGTTTTCGCCTGCTGAAGCAGGAAGTAACCGTGGCCGGCGCACCGGGAGGTGCGTCAGTTCTTTCGCTGTCCAGAGTTCAAGGCCGGCGGAACCGACAGTTGGTGCTCTGGCCACTGAGCTACTCCGGCAGGGAATGCCGGAGACGGGATTCGAACCCGCGACCTCCCCGTGATGAGCGGAAGTAGGTCCTGCCTGTCGCACCTGGACGAGAAAGACTGTAGGGGGGCGTGCACCGGCCACGCCACGCATTAATTCCGTGCGGGATTCAGCACTGTCGCTTCCACGGCCCCGTGATCGCCAGCATGATGCCGGGCGTCTGGATGTTCGCGAACAGCGTGTCGCCGTCCGGCGAGAACGTCACGCCCGTGAACTCGCTGTACTCGGGCTCCGCCCCGGTGCCGATGTTCAGCTCGTTGCGCGCGATCGGGTACGTACGACCGCTGTCGGTGGCGCCGAACAGGTGCTGGACTCCGTCGCCGTCCTCGCAGACGACCAGGCCGCCGTACGGGGAGACGGTGATGTTGTCCGGGCCGTCGAAGGCGCCGTCGCGGGACGGGTCGGGGTCGGCGTCCAGGCGCACCTTGAGGGTCAGCGTGCGGCGCCGGGGGTTGTAGAACCAGACCTGCCCGTCGTGCTGGACCGGGCTCTCCTCGCGGGCGAAGGAGCAGACGACGTACGCGCCGTCGTCGCCCCACCACATGCCCTCCAGCTTGCGGGCGCGGGTGACCTCGCCGTCCGTGAACTGCTTGCGGACCGAGACCGACCTGGCGTCGCGGTCGGGGACGTCCACCCAGTCGACGCCGTAGACCGTGCCGGGCTTGGTGGCACGGGAGAGGTCGTCGACGAAACGGCCGCCCGAGTCGAAGCACCTGAATGCCTGCAGGACGCCCGCGTCGTCGGCGAGCGTGCGCAGCCTGCCGCGGCCGTGCTCGAAGCCCTTGGGCGGCGTCCAGCGGTAGAGCAGGCCGTTCGGGCCCGATGCGTCCTCGGTGAGGTAGGCGTGGCCGCGCTTGGGGTCGACGACGACGGCCTCGTGCTCGAAGCGGCCCAGCGCCTTGACCGGCCGGGGGTCCCGGTTGGCGCGGCGGTCGTGGGGGTCGACCTCGAAGACGTAGCCGTGGTCCTTGGTGAAGCCGTGGTCACCGGCTTTGTCCTCGGTCTCCTCGCAGGTCAGCCAGGTTCCCCAGGAGGTCCTGCCGCCGGCGCAGTTGGTGGCGGTACCGGCGATGCCGACCCACTCGGCGACGGCCCCGCCGGGGCGGACCTCGACGACGGTGCAGCCGCCGGAGGCCGCCGGGTCGTAGACGAGCCCCTCGGCGAGCGGTACCGGGTGCGGCCAGTCGGAGCGCGGGCCCTTCAGCTCGTGGTTGTTGACGAGGAGCGTGGCACCGCGCGGGCCCGCGAAGGCGGCGGTGCCGTCGTGGTGGGAGGGCGTGAACTCGCCGGATTCCAGTCTGGTCCTGCCGCCGTAGGTGATGATCTCGTACGAGAAACCCTCGGGCAGCGCCAGGATGCCTTCGGGGTCGGGCCGCAGCGGACCGTAGCCGGGCCGGTCGTGGTGGTCGTGGTGGTCGCCGCCGTTGCCGTGGTCGCGGCCTCCCGGTTCCGTGGCCGCGAGGGCGCCCGGCGCGGTGGCGAGGGCGGCGGCGGATCCGGCCAGCGCGAATCCGGCGCCGGTGGCCGCCGACCGTCTGGCGAAGTCCCTGCGAGTGAGCGACATGGTGGCTGTCTCCTGCCGTTCGGGGTGGGTGGGCGGGGTGGCGGTCCCGGGTGCGGCTTTACCTTCTCTTGGACATATAAACGATGGTTGAACACCGCCCTACGCCTGAGGAGCTCGCTGCCATGCCTTCCGTCAACCTCCCGTCGACCGGCCGTCGCGTCCTTGTGAGCGGCGCCTCCCGCGGGCTCGGGCGCGCCCTGGCGCGCGCGTTCGCCGCCAACGGAGATCGGGTGGCCGTGCATTACGGTTCACGCGAGGCCGACGCCCGCGCCACACTCGACTCGCTCACGGGTGGCGGACACGTCCTGGTCGGCGGGGACATCGGCGACCCGCGGGGCGCGGCGGCGGTCGCCGAGCGGGCCGCGGAGGGGCTCGGCGGCGTCGACGTGCTGGTGAACAACGCGGCCGTGAACGTGGCGCATCCGCCCGCCACCACCCCGTACGAGGAGTGGTCGCGGCAGTGGCAGAGCCATGTGGCGGTGAATCTGCTCGCCGTGGCGAACCTGAGTCACCTGGCGGCGCGGCGCATGATCGAGCAGGGCACGGGCGGGCGGATCGTCAACGTCGGGTCGCGCGGCGCCTTCAAGGGCGAGCCCGACCATCCGGCGTACGGCGCGACCAAGGCCGCGGTGCACGCGCTCGGCCAGTCGCTCGCCGTGGCCCTCGCGCCGCACGGGATCGCGGTGGCCTCGGTGGCGCCGGGATTCATCGAGACGGAACGGGTGGCCGAGCGCCTGACGGACGCGGTGCGAGCACAGAGCCCGTTCGGCCGGGTCGCGGCGCCCGAGGAGGTCGCGGAGGCCGTGCTGTGGCTGGCGTCACCGGGCGCGCAGTGGGCGTCGGGAACCGTACTCGACCTCAACGGGGCGTCCTATCTGAGGACTTGAGGTCCGAGGGCGTGGGATGTGGGGGCTTGAGACCTGAGGGCTTGGGCCTGAAGGCTTGGGTCCTGGGGAGGTCGACGGGCGGGGCGGGAGGCGATGGGAATTGCCACCGCCACCGCCACCCGCCGTCCGTCCGCCTCGCCGGCCGCCGTCGCCCGCCTCAGCCGCCCGTCGCCGACCGCGCCTTGAACGCCGCCTTGCGGGCCTCCTTGGCCACCTTCTTGTCCGGGTGCAGGCGGCCCATCGCCTCCAGGACGTCCGCCGTCGCGGGGTGGTCGACGCGCCAGGCAGCCGCGAAGAAGCCGCTGTGCTGGGCGGCCAGGCCCTCCACCAGCCCCTGGAGCTCGTCCGAGTTGCCCTCCAGGGACAGTTGTGCGGCGATCGTGTCGACGGTGAGCCAGAAGACGAGGTCCTGCGAGGGCGCGGGCACGTCCGTCGCGCCGTGCTCGGCTAGCCACACTCGGGCCAGACCGCCCAGTTCGGGGTCGTCGAGGACCTCGCGCAGCGCGGGTTCGGCCTCGGTTCCGGCCAGCGACAGGGCCTGCTGGCAGCGCAGGCGGCGCAGTGGCGCGCCGGGGTCGGTGCCGCGCGCCGCCGCCAGCAACTCCCGTGCCGCGCCCAGGGGTTCGCGCCGGGCGAGCCACTGCTCGATCTCGGCCTGTGCCGCGGCCTGCGGGAACGTGGCCGTTCCGTCGAGGAGGGCGTCGGCGCCCTTGTCGACGAGGTCGCCGACGGCCGGGGCGTCGATGCCCGCCTCGAGCATGCGGGCGCGGATGCCGTACAGGCCGAGCGGGGTGAGCTTGACCATGCCGTAGCGGGAGACGTCGGCGTCGTCGACAGGCGCGGCGGCCGCGGCGGCCGGGTCGTCGGCGTCGAGCATCAAAGACTCGTCGACCGGCTGGAACTCCACGAGCCCGATCGGGGCGAGCAGTCGGAACTGGTCGTCGAGGCGGAGCATCGCGTCCGACACCTGTTCCAGGACGTCGTCGCTGGGCTCACCCATGTCGTCGGGGACGATCATCGACGCGGCGAGCGCGGGCAGCGGCACGGCCTCGTCGCCGGGCCCGTCCTCGCTGACGGTCAGCAGGTACAGATTGCCGAGCACGCCCTCCAGGAACTCGGCCTCCGCCTCCGGGTCCCAGTCCAGCTGCGAGAAATCGATCTCGCCGCCGCCTTCGACGTCCATGGCGTCGACCAGGTCGTCGAGGTCGGGCACGCTCGCGTCGGCGAGCACGGCGTCGAGGGCGACGAGCCACAGGCCGAGGATGTCGGCGGGCGTGCCGGAGGTGAGGGTGCCGAGTTCCTCGCCGACGGTGACGGTGCCCTCCTCCTCGTCGACGATCTCGACCAGGCCGGTGTCGACGGCCACGCGCCACGCCTCGCTCGCGCAGGCGGCGGCGTCGCCGTCGTCGGCGGCCTCGGACGCGGCGAGCCCCAGTTCGGCGGCGGCCGCGGGCAGTTGCTCGTCGACCAGTTCGCCGCCCGCGCCGACTCGGGTCTCGGGCCCGGCCCATCGGGCGAGCCGCACCGCGCGCGACAGGAGAGGGGCGGCGAGGGCTTCCCGCGCCAGTTCCACATCGGCGGGCAGCCGCACCGGCGGCAGGGGGGAGCTGTCTGACATCGGCGGGTTCTCCTCAGGACTACGTTGCGACCGCTCAGCCTAGACGGATTCGCCCCCTTACTGCTGCTTCATGTACTCGTCATCTCCCGTACGCCGCCCGACCTCCTGGGAAGCCTTGACAACTCCCGCACACAGACAGGAGATTGACGCGCGTAGAAAAGCGGCGGGAAAGTCACACTCCGTTCCCGCCGCCGTTTGCTCCACCCTCGTCCCGGCGCTCACCCACATCGTCCCCGGAGGGATTCTCTTGCCGAGCTCATCCAGAACGCCCCGACGCTCCCGCTCGCGCCTCGCCGCGCTCGCCGTCGCCACCGCCACCACCGCCTCGTACGCCGTGCTCGTGGCGTCGCCCGCGCACGCCGCCACGGTCGCCATCCACGACATCCAGGGCACCACCCGAATATCCCCGTACAACGGGAAGCCCGTCACGGGTGTGACGGGCGTGGTGACCGGGGTCAGGTCGTACGGCTCGTCCAAGGGTTTCTGGTTCCAGGACACGACGCCCGACAACAACCCCGCCACCAGCGAGGGCATCTTCGTCTACACCCGCTCCACGCCGACGGTGAGGAAGGGCGACTCCGTTCGGGTCTCCGGGACCGTCTCCGAGTACGTGCCCGGCGGCGTCTCGTCCGGCAACCAGTCGGTCACCGAGATCACCCACCCGTCGGTGACCGTGGTGTCGTCCGGCAACCGCGTGCCGGTCACGCGGATCTCCGCCTGGTCCGTCCCGTCCGCGTACACGCGCAAGGGCAAGCCGTCCGACGGCGGTTCGATCAACGGCCTGCGGCTGAAGCCGTGGAAGTACGCGCTCGACTACTACGAGTCGCTCGAGGGCATGAACGTGGAGATCGGTTCCTCGCGCGTGATCACCCCCTCCAACAAGTACGCGGAGCTGTGGGTCACGGTGAAGCCGTGCCAGCACCCCACGGCACGCGGCGGTGTGCTGTACGGCTCCTACCGGTCGCAGAACTCCGGGCGGCTGCTGATCGAGACACTCGGGTCGAAGTCCGCCTTCCCCACGGCCGACGTGGGTGATGTGCTCTCCGGGACGACCGAGGGCCCGCTCGACTACAACCAGTACGGCGGCTACACGCTGGTGGCCGACAAGCTGGGTACGGTCGACTCCATGGGCCTGGCCCGGGAGACGACCCGCAAGCAGGCCCACGACCAGCTGGCCGTGGCCACGTACAACGTGGAGAACCTGGACCCGTCCGACTCCACCTTCGCCGCGCACGCCTCCGCGATCGTCAACAACCTCCAGTCGCCGGACATCCTGTCCCTGGAGGAGATCCAGGACAACGACGGCGCCACGAACGACGGCGTGGTCGCCGCCGACCAGACCGTGACCAAGCTGATCGACGCGATCGTCGCGGCGGGCGGTCCGAAGTACGACTGGCGCTCCATCGACCCGGTCGACGACAAGGACGGCGGCCAACCGGGCGGCAACATCCGCAACGTCTTCCTGTTCAACCCCGCGCGCGTGTCGTTCGTCGACCGTCCGGGCGGCGACGCCACCACCGCGGACAGCGTCATCGACAACGGCGGCAAGGCGGAGCTCGCCCAGTCGCCCGGCCGGATCGACCCGGCCAACTCCGCCTGGAACAGCAGCCGCAAGCCGCTGCTGGGCCAGTTCGTCTTCCGCGGCAAGACGGTCTTCGTGGTCTCCAACCACCTCGCCGCCAAGCTCGGCGACCAGGCGCTGCACTCCCAGTACCAGCCGCCCACGCGCAGCTCCGAGACGCAGCGTCACGCGCAGGCGACGCTCGTGAACTCCTTCGTGAAGGACATCCTCGCGGTCCAGAAGGACGCGAACGTGATCGCGCTCGGCGACATGAACGACTACGAGTTCTCCGGCACGGCGCACCGCCTGGAGAACGGCGGCGCCCTCTGGTCGGCGATCAAGTCGCTTCCGAAGAACGAGCGTTACACGTACGAGTACCAGGGCAATGCCCAGGTACTCGACCAGATCCTGATCAGCCCGGCGATCAAGGCGAAGGGCGCGTTCGCCTACGACAGCGTGCACATCAACAGCGAGTTCCACGACCAGGTGAGCGACCACGACCCGCAGGTGCTGCGCCTGCGGCCGTGACCGGCGCCCGGCGGACGACTGAGTGGGTACGACGACGGCCCGCGCCGGAAGGTCTCTTCCGGCGCGGGCCGCTCGGTTGAGGCCGCGGGTCAGTTGTGGCTGTGCAGGACCTCGTTGAGGCCGCCCCAGACCGCGTTGTTGGGGCGGGCCTCGACGGTGCCGGTGACCGAGTTGCGGCGGAAGAGGATGTTCGAGGCGCCGGAGAGGTCGCGGGCCTTGACGATCTGGCCGTCGGGCATGGTCACGCGGGTGCCCGCGGTGACGTACAGGCCGGCCTCGACCACGCACTCGTCACCGAGCGCGATGCCGACGCCCGCCTCGGCGCCGACGAGGCAGCGCTCGCCGACGGTGATGCGGACGTTGCCGCCGCCGGAGAGGGTGCCCATGGTGGAGGCGCCGCCGCCGATGTCGGAGCCGTCGCCGATGACGACGCCCGCGGAGATGCGGCCCTCGATCATCGAGGTGCCGAGCGTGCCCGCGTTGAAGTTGACGAAGCCCTCGTGCATGACGGTGGTGCCCTCGGCGAGGTGAGCGCCGAGGCGGACCCGGTCGGCGTCGGCGATGCGCACGCCCTTGGGGGCGACGTAGTCGGTCATGCGGGGGAACTTGTCGACCGAGGTGACCTGGAGGTGCAGGCCCTCGGCGCGGGCGTTCAGGCGGACCTTCTCCAGGTCGTCGACGGCGACCGGGCCGAGCGAGGTCCAGGCGACGTTGGCGAGGAAGCCGAACATGCCGTCCAGGTTCTGGCCGTGCGGCTTGACCAGGCGGTGCGAGAGCAGGTGCAGGCGCAGGTAGACGTCGTGGGCGTCGAGCGGCTTGTCGTCGAGGGACGCGATGACCGTACGCACGGCCACGACCTCGACACCGCGCCGGGCGTCGGCCCCGATCGCCTTCGCGGCACCCTCGCCGAGCAGCTCCACGGCCTTGTCGGCGGACAGTCGCTCGGAGCCGGCCGGGCCGAGGCCCTCGGCAGTCACGTCGACCAGCTCGGGGGCGGGGAACCAGGTGTCGAGAACGGTGCCGTCGGCGGTGACGGTGGCGAGGCCCGCGGCGACGGCGCCGGTGGTGCGAGTAGCAGTCGTGTCGGTCATGGGCCCAACTTAATCGGGGCGGGGGCGGGGAAGCGAACCCGCGGGGGCCACGTCTCAGGGAGCGGGCGGGGCAGGCCGCTCACGGGATCATGCGCGACAGCATCTCGCGCGCGTAGTCCTCGTCGTAGACCTGGTCGGTGAGCAGGACCTGCAGGCAGATGCCGTCCATCAGGGCGCACAGGGCCCGCGCGGTGACGGGGTCTGTGCGTTCGGCCAGGACGGCGGAGAGCTCCTGGCACCATTCGGCGGCGACGGGCCGCAGCACAGGTCTGCGCAGGGCCGCGAGGTACAGCTCGTACTCCAGCTCCACGCCGACCCGGTCCCCCGCGAGCCACTCGCCGAGCAGTCCGGCCAGCTCGGCGGGCAGGTCCGCGCGCGGGTCCCGGATGGCGCCGTGCGCCGCGACGACCTTGGCGAACCCCTCGTTGGCCTGCCGCAGCGCCGCCACGAGCAGCTCGTCCAGGGTCGCGAAGTGGTATGTGGTCGAGCCCAGCGGCACGTCGGCCTCGCGGGCGGCGCTGCGGTGGCTGAGCCCGGCGATGCCCTTGGCGCCGACGACCCGGATCGCCGCGTCGATGATCCGCTGCCGCCGCTCGGGGTCGTAGCGCCTGGCCGCCATCAGTGCGCACCGCCCAGGTTGAGCAGGACGACACCGGCGATGACGAGCACGATCCCGGCGGCCTTGGCCACGGTCAGCCCCTCCCCCAGGAACAGTGTGCCGATCACCGCGATGACGGCGGTGCCGGTGCCCGCCCAGATCGCGTACGCGGTGCCGATCTGCACGGTCCGCAGGGTCTGCGCGAGCAGCGCGAACGCGACCAGGTACCCGGCGACCGTCACCAGCGACGGCCACAGGCGGCTGAACCCGTCGCTGTACTTCATCGCGGTGGTGGCGCCCACCTCGGCGGCGATGGCGCCGGCCAGCAGCACGTATCCCATGCGTACGAGTGTACATATCGATGCGTACGGGCGTACACAAACAGCGAACAGACGGGCGGC
>NZ_JAPHNL010000113.1 GCF_026274175.1 Streptomyces beihaiensis | reverse complement strand
GCGGGCCCCCGCCCCATTCCCCCAGCATTCCCCCCGCGAAACCCCCCGGTATCCTGCGGATGTCCACCCCACCGACCATCCGAAGCCAAGGGGCACACCCGTGAGCAGCGCAAACAGCACGCGCCCGGCCGCCGTCGTCGTACTCGCCGCGGGTGAGGGCACCCGTATGAAGTCCGCCACCCCGAAGGTCCTGCACGAGCTGTGCGGCCGGTCGCTCGTCGGGCACGTGCTGGCCGCCGCGCGGGAGTTGCGGCCCGAGCGGCTCGTGGTGGTCGTGGGGCACGAGCGCGAGAAGGTCGCCGCGCACGTGAACGAGGTCGACCCCGAGGCCCGCACCGCCGTGCAGGCGGAGCAGAACGGCACCGGTCACGCCGTGCGAATGGGGTTGGAGGGCCTCGGCCCCGCCGGGTCGCTCGACGGCACCGTGATCGTCGTCTGTGGCGACACCCCGCTGCTGACGGGCGAGACGCTCGCCGATCTCGCCGCGACGCACTCCGGCGACGGCAACGCGGTGACCGTGCTGACCGCCGAGGTGCCGGACGCGACCGGCTACGGCCGCATCGTCCGTGACGAGGCCAGTGGCGCCGTCACCGCGATCGTCGAGCACAAGGACGCGAGCGAGGCGCAGCGCGCGATCCGTGAGATCAACTCGGGTGTGTTCGCGTTCGACGGGCGGCTGCTGGCGGACGCGTTGAAGAAGGTGCGGACGGACAACAGTCAGGGTGAGGAGTACCTCACGGATGTGCTCGGGATTCTGCGTGAGGCCGGGCATCGCGTCGGGGCCTCGGTCGCCCGTGACCATCGTGAGATCGCGGGGATCAACAACCGCGTGCAGCTCGCCGAGGCGCGCCGGATCCTGAACGACCGGCTGCTGCGGCAGGCCATGCTCGACGGGGTCACGATCGTCGATCCGTCCAGCACGTTCGTCGACGTGACCGTGACGTTCGAGCGGGACGCCATGGTGCTGCCCGGTACGCAGCTGCACGGTTCGACGCGTATCGGCGAGGGCGCCGTGGTCGGGCCGAACACCCGGTTGACCGACACCTCGGTCGGTGCGGGTGCCCGGGTGGACAACACGGTGGCGGACGGCGCCGAGGTGGGGCCCGAGGCGTCGGTCGGGCCGTTCGCGTATCTGCGGCCGGGTACGCGGCTGGGACTCAAGGCCAAGGTCGGCACGTACGTGGAGACGAAGAAGGCCGTGATCGGGGAAGGCAGCAAGGTGCCGCACCTCTCCTACGTCGGTGACGCGGTCATCGGTGATCACACGAACATCGGTGCCGCGAGCGTCTTTGTGAACTACGACGGGGAGAGCAAGCACACGTCCACGATCGGGTCGCATTGCCGGACGGGTGCGGACAACATGTTTGTGGCTCCTGTCACGGTCGGGGACGGTGTCTACACGGCCGCCGGCTCGGTGATCACGAAGGATGTGCCGTCCGGTTCGCTGGCCGTGGCCCGTGGCCAGCAGCGGAATATCGAGGGTTGGGTGGCTCGTAAGCGTCCGGGAAGCGCGGCGGCGAGGGCCGCCGAGGAGGCTTCCCGGGAGCCGGGCGCCGAGGGCTGACCGGGACTGACCGGAAAGAGGTACGTCCCGACACGGCGTACCGTGATAGGTGCACACGATTCGCCTGGCTCGCTGCTAAAGGGACGCGCGGGCAGCTGCGGCGGACGAACTCGTCTGAGGAGACTAGTGCTGTGACCGGGATCAAGACGACCGGCGAGAAGAAGTTGATGCTCTTCTCCGGCCGCGCCCACCCCGAGCTTGCCGAGGAGGTCGCGCACCAGCTCGGTGTCGGGATCGTCCCGACGAAGGCATTCGATTTCGCCAACGGTGAGATCTACGTCCGCTACCAGGAGTCCGCACGTGGTGCCGACTGCTTCCTGATCCAGAGCCACACGGCTCCGATCAACAAGTGGATCATGGAGCAGCTGATCATGATCGACGCGCTGAAGCGCGCGTCGGCTCGCTCCATCACGGTCATCGTGCCGTTCTACGGTTACGCGCGGCAGGACAAGAAGCACCGGGGGCGTGAACCCATCTCGGCGCGTCTGATCGCCGACCTGATGAAGACGGCGGGTGCGGACCGGATTCTGACCGTGGATCTGCACACGGACCAGATCCAGGGTTTCTTCGACGGTCCGGTGGATCACCTGTTCGCGCTGCCGATTCTGGCGGACTACGTGGGCGCCAAGGTGGACCGCGACAAGCTGACCGTGGTGTCTCCGGACGCCGGTCGTGTGCGGGTGGCCGACCGCTGGTGCGACCGGCTGGGCGCGCCGCTGGCGATCGTGCACAAGCGGCGTGACAAGGACGTCGCGAACCAGGTGACCGTGCATGAGGTCGTGGGTGATGTCGAGGGCCGGGTGTGTGTTCTCGTCGACGACATGATCGACACCGGTGGCACGATCTGTGCGGCGGCGGACGCGTTGTACTCGCACGGCGCGGAGGACGTCATCGTGACGGCGACGCACGGTGTGCTGTCGGGTCCGGCGGCTGACCGGCTGAAGAACTCGAAGGTGAGCGAGTTCGTGTTCACGAACACGCTGCCGACCCCGAGTGAGCTGGAGCTGGACAAGATCACGGTTCTGTCGATCGCTCCGACGATCGCGTCGGCGGTGCGTGAGGTCTTCGAGGACGGTTCGGTGACCAGCCTCTTCGAGGGCGAGGCGTAGAAGCGCGCTGGAAGATCGATTTTGGTCCGGTCTCCCGCGCCGGGTAATCTGTTGAAGTTGCTCGGCGAGGGAGGCCGTTCACCTTGTGAGGGTGTTCGGTGGTCCGTTATCGACGCGCTCTTCGTAGCAGGCCGTTCGTGGCCGGGTGACCTGTCCGTCTTCTCTCGTCTCTCATCGAGGGAACTCACCCGTACGAGGAGTGATCATCATGGCCGAGGTCAAGATTTCCGCGGAGACCCGCACCGAGTTCGGCAAGGGCGCGGCCCGTCGCCTGCGCCGTGCCGACAAGCTGCCGGGCGTCGTCTACGGTCACGGTGGCGAGCCGCTGCACGTGGCGCTGCCGCACCACGACACGCTGATGGCGCTCAAGCACTCGAACGTGCTGATCAGCCTGGACGTCGACGGCAAGACCCAGCTGGTCATCCCCAAGGACGTGCAGCGTGACGTGCTGCGCACCGGCGTCCTGACCCACGTGGACCTGCTGGTCGTCAAGCGTGGCGAGAAGGTCTCGGTGGAGATCCCGGTGCAGACCGAGGGTGATCTGGCCCCGGGTGGCAACCTGCTGGAGCACGTGCTGAACGCGCTGCCGGTGCTGGCCGAGGCCACGCACATCCCCGAGTCGGTCACCGTGTCGGTGGCGGGCCTCGAGGCCGGTGCGTCGGTCCTCGCCAAGGACATCACGCTGCCCTCGGGTGTCGTGCTCGACGTCGACGAGGACGCGGTCGTTCTCCAGGTGCTGGCCTCGCAGGCCGAGGAGGCCGCCGCGGAGGCCGCCGCGGGTGAGGAGACCGCGGAGGCCTGAGCCTTGCGCGGTTGAACCGTGTGACCCTGTGTACGGGGTGGTGGGCGCGGCCCGCCACCCCGTTCCGCTGTTTCGACGTTTCGACGTTTCCGCGATGCGACACGTACACGTGAGGAAGGCGCATGTCCGACGAGAACGCTGCTGCCCCCTGGCTGATCGCCGGGCTCGGCAATCCTGGTCCCGAGTACGCGATGAACCGGCACAACGTCGGTTTCATGGTGGCTGATCTGCTGGCGCGACGGATGGGCGCGAAGTTCAAGCGGGCGACGAAGGGGCAGGCCCAGGTGGTGGAGGGGCGGATCGGTCCGCCCGGCCTTGCGAGTCGCCGTGTGATTCTCGCGAAGCCGATGTCGTTCATGAACGTCTCGGGTGGCCCGGTGACGGCGCTGCGGGACTTCTACAAGGTGCCGACGGCCCATGTGGTGGCGGTGCACGACGAGTTGGACATCGACTACGGGGTGCTGCGGCTGAAGCTGGGCGGCGGGGACAACGGGCACAACGGTCTGAAGTCGATCACGAAGTCGCTGGGCAGCGACTACCACCGGGTGCGGTTCGGGATCGGGCGACCGCCGGGGCGGATGCAGGTGGCGGACTTCGTGCTGAAGGACTTCTCGTCGGGTGAGCGCAAGGAGCTCGACTACTTCGTGGACCGCGCGGCGGACGCGGTGGAGGCTCTGGTGATCGAGGGCCTGGAGCGGGCGCAGTCGACGTACAACTCCTGAGGCGTACAACCCCCCGACGCGTACAACCCTCGACGCGTACAACCCCCGAGGCGTGCGGCTCCTGCGCGCGGGTTGACCGTTCGGTGGGTCATGGCCAAGGATCCCGGCCATGTCTTCTGCGGAGTCCGGGTCCGTCGCGGTGTCCGTGAGGTCGGCGTCCCGGCAGGTCGTGATGGCGGCCGTCGCCGTGCTGGTGCTGGCCGCCGGCGGATGGGCGTCGTGGGGCACGGCGCGGCGTCTGGTCTTCCCCGACGGGCTCGAACGGGGTTCGGTGACGGTGACCCGCTGTGCGGGGACACGGTGTTCCGGGTCGTTCGTGTCGGCGTCGGCGGGCGCGCCGGGTGCTTCGGTGTCGCTGGCCCGGTCGGCCGGGGAGAAGCGGGGGGTCCGGGTTCCGGTGGTGCGTGAACCGGGGTCGAAGGTGGTGGTGCGGTCGGACGGGGCCGGGTTCCTGGCCGCGTGGATTCCGCTGGGTGGGGCGTTGTTGCTGGTGGCGCCGTTGGTCGGTGGGGGGATGCGGCGGGGCCGGTGGGGTTGGTGCGCGGCGCTGGCGGGTGTGACGGTGCTGTCGGCGGCGTTCGCGGCGCTGGTGTTCTGAGGAGGCCGAGTGCCCTGATTGTTACGGGTGACTTTTGCGGCTCAGCCGTACAGATGTGGCGTACGGGGACAACTGTCGCTTGACGGGGGGTCACGGGCGCAGGAATCTGAAACACCTTCCCCCCACAGGCTTTCCCTCGTTCAGTCACGTTCTTCATGAGATGGACGGCCCATGCGCACCTTGACTTACGCGGGCGCGATAGCCGTGGCGGCCTCGGCCTCCCTGCTCGTCGCCCCGTCCGCATCCGCCACCGGCGCGCCCGGTGACAACGGAGATGTGAAAATCCACAAGTCCTCGACGAGTGAGGACCTGCGGCGTAACGAGCCCCACGTCTGCTCCTTCTACCTGGACGCCTTCGACTTCGACGGCGTGCAGAAGGTGGAGTGGCACATCGAGGCGTGGGCGCCGACGGCGAAGGTGAAGGGCGAGACGGTCAAGACCGGTTCGCTGACGCTCGACTCCGCCGGGCACGGCCGCACGGCGGACATGACGCTGCCCGACGGGCACTACAAGCTGTTCTGGAACTTCAACGGCGAGCACGGCAAGGCCAAGCACAAGGTGTTCTGGACCAAGTGCTCGTCGACGGGCGGGACCGGCGGCGGCACGCCGTCGGGGTCGCCGTCCGTGTCGGCGTCCGCCTCCACGTCCCCGTCCGCCTCGGCGAGCACGTCCGCTTCGGCGTCCCCGTCGGCGTCCTCGTCGTCCTCGGCGGTCGCGTCCGGTTCCACGGCTCCTTCGGCGTCGGCGTCGGCCGGTGGCGGGCTCGCGGAGACCGGAAGCAGCGCGCCCCTGGGGCTGCTCGGCACCGTCGCGGCGGCGCTCGTGGCGGCCGGCGGCGGGCTTGTCGTGTGGCGTCGCAAGTCGTCGGCGGCCCGGCAGCACTGATCCGGCGGTAGCCGGTCGTACGTGAGGGGCGCCTCCCGTTCTGGTGAACGGGAGGCGCCCCTCAGTCGTGCGCGGTCGCGCGTGCGGCCGAGGTGGCCGCCTGCCTCAGCCGGTGTTGCGCAGACCGGCGGCGACGCCGTTCACGGTCAGCAGCAGGGCGCGGGCGAGTGTCGGGTCGGGCTCGTCGCCCGCGGCGGCGGCGTCGCGCTGGCGCTTGAGGAGGGCGACCTGGAGGTAGGAGATCGGGTCGAGGTAGGCGTCGCGGATGGCGAAGGTCTGCTGGAGCACCGGGTTGGTGTCGAGGAGCTTCTGGCCGCCGGTGACGCGCAGCACCTCGCGCACGGTCAGGTCGTGCTCGGCCTCGATGTCGTCGAAGACGTGCTTGAGGTCGTCGGGGACGAGCGTGTCGACGTAGTGGCGGGCGATGCGCAGGTCGGTCTTGGCGAGGGTCATCTCGACGTTGGAGATGAAGTTGCGGAAGAAGTGCCAGTGCTCGTGCATCTCGTCGAGCACGGTGTCCCCCTCCTGCCGCAGGCCCGCCTCGCGCAGCGCCTTGAGGCCGGAGCCGACGCCGAACCAGCCGGGGACGATCTGCCGGGACTGGGTCCAGCCGAACACCCACGGGATGGCGCGCAGTCCGTCGAGCGAGACGCCGGAGCCGGGGCGGCGCGAGGGCCGGGAGCCGAGGTGCAGGTCGGCGAGCTGGTCCACGGGCGTCGACGCGACGAAGTACGTCGGCAGGTCCGGGTCCTCGACGAGTCTGCGGTAGGCGGCGTGGGCGGCGTCGGAGACGACGTCCATGGCGGCGTCCCAGCGGGCAAGGGCCTCGTCGGACTGGCGGGGTGCGGTGTGCAGGGCGGATGCCTGGAGGGTGGCGGCGACGGTCAGTTCGAGGTTCTCCCTGGCCAGCGACGGCACGAGGTACTTGTCGCTGATGACCTCGCCCTGTTCGGTGACCTTGATCTCGCCCTCCAGGGTGCCCCAGGGCTGGGCGAGGATCGCGTCGTGGGAGGGGCCGCCGCCGCGGCCGACGGTGCCGCCGCGGCCGTGGAAGAGCCGGAGCCGGACGCCGTAGCGGTGGGCGACGTCACGCAGGCGCCGCTGGGCGCGGTGGATCTCCCACTGGCTGGTGGTGATGCCGCCGAACTTGGAGGAGTCGGAGTAGCCGAGCATGACCTCCTGGACGTCCCCGTTGAGCGCGACGAGGCGCCGGTAGGAGGGGTCGGAGAGCATGTCTTCGAGGATGGTGTCGGCGGCCTTGAGCTCGTCGGTGGTCTCCAGGAGCGGCACGATGCCGATCTTGGCCCAGCCGGCGTGCAGGTCGATGAGTCCGGCCTCGCGGGCGAGGACGGTGGCGGCGAAGACGTCGTCGGCGCCCTGGCACATGGAGATGATGTACGACTCGATGACCTCGGGGCCGAAGACGTCGAGGGCGCGCTTGATGGTGTGGAAGACGCCGAGGGTCTTCTCTCCGGCGGCGTCGAGCGGTGCCGGGGTGGGCGCGAGCGGGCGGCGGGAGCGCAGTTCCTTGGCGAGCAGCTTGCCGCGGTAGTCGCGGGGCATGTCGGCGTAGCGCCAGGACTCCTCGCCGAGGCGGTCGAAGAGCTGGCCGAGGGTGTGGTGGTGGGCGTCGGCGTGTTCGCGTACGTCCATCGTGGCGAGTTGCAGGCCGAAGGCGGCGAGCGTACGGATCGTACGGTTCATGCGGCCTTCGGCGAACAGGCCGCCGCGGTGTTCGCGCAGGGAGCTCTGGATGAGGGTGAGGTCGCGCAGGAGTTCGGCGGTGCCGAGGTAGTCGCGGCCTTCCTCGTGGGGGGTGTTCTTCGCCAGCCGGGTCTTGGTGTTCTCCAGCTTCTGCCGGATGGCGGTGGCCTTGAGGCGGTAGGGCTCCTCGGCGTTGAGGCGCTTGTAGCGGGGGCTGATCTCGGGGAGGAGTTCGAGGTCGGCCTTGAGGGAGGCGAGGAGCTCGTCGGTGGCGCCGGTGTAGCGGATGGAGTTGGAGAGGAAGCCGCGCAGCTCGTCGATCATGTCGAGCGCGTCGTTGATGCCGTGCTCGTGCTGGAGGATGAGGACGTCCCAGGTGACCTGCGGGGTCACGTTGGGGTTGCCGTCGCGGTCGCCGCCGATCCAGGTGCCGAAGGTGAGGGGGCGGGTCGTCTCGGGGATGGTGACGCCGACGCGTTCGAGTTCGGCGGTGAGGTCTTCGAGTACGTCGCCGACGGCGCCGGCGTGCAGTTCGTCGAGGTAGTAGATGGCGTTGCGGGACTCGTCGGTGACCTCGGGGCGGACGACGCGCAGTTCGTCCGTCTGCCACACGAGGTCGATGTTCTCGGCGAGGCGGGTGTCGTAGCGGCGGCGGTCGGTCTCCAGGACGGGGGTCTCGAGGAGTTCGGCGATGCGGCGCAGCTTGCCCAGGACGGAGCGGCGGGCGGCCTCGGTGGGATGGGCGGTGAAGACGGGCCGCACGTTGAGGTGCTCGACGGTGGTGCGCAGGTGCTCGGGGTCGGCGTCCTTGAGGCGGTCGGCGGTACGGGCGAGCAGGCCGCCTTCCTCGGCGCGCTTGGCGCGCAGCTCGCGGCCTCGGTGCACCTGTTCGGTGACGTTGGCGAGGTGGAAGTAGGTGGAGAAGGCGCGGACCAGCTTGACGGCGGTCTCCAGCTCGGTGCCGCGCAGCAGCTCGGCGGCGGCTTCGCCGTCCTCGCGGGTGAGGCGGCGGACCTTCTCGACGAGTTCGAGGAGCTCGGGGCCCTCCTGGCGGACGAGTGTCTCGCCCAGAAGGTCTCCCAGGCGGCGGATGTCGGCGCGCAGCGCGGCCCCGGTGTCGGTTCCGCTGTCGGTTCCGGCGCTGGTGGCGGCGGTCTGATCGGCACTGCTCACGGGTGCGGCTCCTTGCAGTGGTGAATCGCTGGGGTGCATCACGTCTGGAGGGGAGAACCCCGGGAACGGGGTAGTAGTCCGGGGTGGAGATTCAGAGCGGACCGCGCTGTCCGACCGATTCCAAGGATATGTGCCCGTGTCGTCCGCGCGGCCGGGGGTCTCTTGCCGTCCGGCTACGCACTGCCATACTTACGACGCCGTAGGTTACGGAGCCGTAGGCATGTTCTGTCACGTCGTGGCACGCTTCTTGGCGGATCTCCTCGGTTCTCCTGACCCGTCACCGACCGTCTCAACCCTCTACACCCGAGTTACCTGCGTTACGCGCGGGACCTGTCTCACCTGCTGGACCTCTCGACTTACAGGGGACGCCCCATGGCCTCACGTTCCGATGTGATCGACGAAGCATCACGCAACACGCCGGGCGCGGCGGGCGGCGCGCTGCCGTCGGCGACGCTGGGCGGTGAGCGCAAGCGCTCACTGGAACAGCTGACGCTGCTGCTGTTCATCGTCGTCCCGTTCCTGGCGCTGCTCGCGGCGGTGCCGCTGGCGTGGGGGTGGGGTGTGAGCTGGCTCGATCTGGGTCTGCTCGTCGTTTTCTACTACATCGGCTGCCACGGGATCACGATCGGCTTCCACCGCTACTTCACGCACGGCTCCTTCAAGGCGAAGCGGCCGCTGCGGATCGCGCTGGCGGTGATGGGTTCGCTGGCGGTGGAGGGGCCGCTGGTGCGCTGGGTGGCGGACCACCGCAGGCACCACAAGTTCTCCGACGCGGAGGGCGACCCGCATTCGCCGTGGCGGTTCGGCGAGACGATTCCGGCCCTGATGAAGGGCCTGTGGTGGGCGCATGTCGGCTGGATGTTCGACGAGGAGCAGACTCCGCAGGAGAAGTACGCTCCGGACCTGGTCAAGGACCCGGCGATCCGGGCCGTCTCGCGACAGTTCGTGCTGTGGACGGCCGTGTCGCTGCTGCTGCCGCCGCTGATCGCCGGTCTGGCGACGATGTCGTGGTGGGGCGCGTTCACGGGGTTCTTCTGGGGTTCGCTCGTACGAGTGGCTCTGCTGCACCATGTGACGTGGTCGATCAATTCGATCTGCCACGCGGTGGGCAAGCGCCCGTTCAAGTCGCGGGACCGTTCGGGCAACGTGTGGTGGCTCGCGGTCCTGTCCTGCGGCGAGTCGTGGCACAACCTGCACCACGCGGATCCGACGTCGGCGCGGCACGGCGTGGAGCGCTGGCAGATCGACTCGAGCGCTCGCCTGATCCGCTGGTTCGAGCAGCTCGGCTGGGCGCACGACGTGCGCTGGCCCTCGCGCGAGCGGATCGACGCGCGCCGCAAGCCTCGGGTGGCCGACGCGGCCTGATGGACGGGGTTCGGTCACAGCACGGCATGATGGGTGCGTGGCGACCGATTCGAGCACCCGTGGCAGCACCACCACCTCAGGCACTGCGAGCAGCGAGAAGCAGCGGCGTGCGCGCCGTACCCGGATGACGGGCGCGGAGCGCCGTCAGCAGCTGCTCGAGATCGGTCGTACGGTCTTCGCCGCGAAGGGGTTCGAGGGCACGTCGGTGGAGGAGATCGCGGCGAAGGCCGGGGTGTCCAAGCCGGTGGTGTACGAGCACTTCGGCGGCAAGGAGGGCCTGTACGCGGTGGTGGTGGACCGCGAGATGCGCCAGCTGCTCGACATGGTGACCAGTTCCCTGACGGCCGGGCATCCGCGCGAGCTGTGCGAGCAGGCGGCGTTCGCGCTGCTCGACTACATCGAGGAGTACACGGACGGTTTCCGCATCCTGGTCCGCGACTCGCCCATCCCGCAGTCGACGGGTTCGTTCGCGTCGCTGATCTCGGACATCGCGACGCAGGTCGAGGACATCCTGGGCCGGGAGTTCAAGAACCGCGGCTTCGACGCGAAGCTGGCGCCGCTGTACGCGCAGGCGCTGGTCGGGATGGTGGCGCTGACGGGCCAGTGGTGGCTGGACGCGCGCAAGCCGAAGAAGGCGGAGGTCGCGGCGCATCTGGTGAATCTGGCGTGGCACGGGCTCGACGGTCTTGAGCCGAAGCCCCGGCTCATAGGTCACAGGAAGAGCTGAGTACGTCTGCGCCGGGGCGCGGGGAACCGCGCGCCCGGCCCCGGCGACGTGCCGCGCTCGCGGCTGCCCGGTGCGTGGCTCGCGGCTGCCCGGTGCGTGGGCGGACGCCTCCGCGGTTTCGCCGTGGCCTGCCGGGCCCCGCGGCCGGCCGCACGCGGATGCGGTCCCGCGCCCCTTCAATCCGTCGGCTCCAGGAATTCGAGCCGGTTGCCGAAGGGGTCCGCGCAGTAGAAGCGGCGGTGGCCGGGGAGGGCGTCGTCCCACGTCACGGCCACCCCCTGGGCCGTGAGCCGCGCCGCGTACGCCTCGATGCCGCGTACCCGGAGGCCGGGGTGCGCCTTGCGGGCGGGGCGGAACGGGTCCTCGATGCCGAGGTGCAGCCGTACGGTGCCGGCCTCGAACCAGCAGCCGCCGCGCGCGGCGAGATCCGGTGGCTTGGGGGTCTCGGTCATGCCGAGCGCGTCGACGTAGAAGGCGCGCAGGGCCGCCTCGCCGCCCGGGGGCGCGGCGAGCTGGACGTGGTCGAGCGACGTGATCGCCGCGGGTCCGCTCATCGCGCCTTCACCGCCACCACGAAGATCCGCCGGAACGGGAAGACCGTGCCGTGGCCGGTCGGCGGGTAGGCCGCGCGGAGCAGGGTCGCGTACTCGGTCAAGAACGCGTCGCGGGCGGCCGGGTCGTCGGCGAGCGCGGTGAGCACGGGGCGCAGGCCGGTGCCCTTGACCCAGTCGAGGACCGGGTCGTCGCCCTCCAGGAGGTGCAGGTACGTGGTCTCCCAGGCGTCGACCGCGCAGCCGAGACCGGCGAGGCGGTCCAGGTACGCGGCGGGGGTGTGCACCGCGTCGCCGTGGCGGAGTACTCCGGCGAGCCGGTCCTTCCAGCGGGTGGAGGCGGCGAGGTCGCGCATCAGTACGTGGCTGGGGGCGTCGAAGTTGCCGGGCACCTGGAAGGCGAACGTGCCGCCGGGCGCCACCGCGTCCACCCAACGCGGGAAGGCGTCCGTGTGGCCGGGGACCCATTGCAGCGTCGCGTTCGAGATCAGCAGGTCGTACGTCTGTGTGGGCGCCCAGTCGGTCGCGTCGGCGGCGGCGAGGTCGAGCGTGCCGCCGCCCGGCGTGGGCCCGGCGTGGGCGGCGGCGCGGGCCAGCATCTCGGGCGAGTTGTCGTAGCCGGTGATGTGGGCGGTGGGCCAGCGGGCGGCCATGAGGGCCGTGAGGTGGCCGGGGCCGCAGCCGAGGTCGGCGATGCGGGCCGGTTCCCGGGGCAGGTCGGGGACGCGGGCGAGCAGGTCGACGAAGGGGCGGGCGCGGTGGTCGGCGTGGCGGAGGTACTGCTGGGGGTCCCAGGTGGGCGAGGTGTCAGGTGTCGGAGGTGTCATGAGGTCAGGCTCGCGCGAATATATCTCGATGTCAAGATAGTTGACGTCAAGAGACTTCATGTCGACACACCCTCTACACTGATCGCCATGGAGGACGAGGTCGACCGTCTGGTCTCTGCGTGGCGCCGGGAGCGCCCCGACCTCGACGTGGAGCCCCTGGAGGTGCTCAGTCGGGTCAGCAGACTCGCGCGCCATCTCGACCGGGCCCGCCGCATCGCGTTCTTTGAGCACCAGCTGGAGCCGTGGGAGTTCGACGTGCTGACGTCGCTGCGCCGCGCGGGCGAGCCGTATCAGCTCTCCCCCGGTCAGCTGCTCACCCAGACCCTGGTGACCTCCGGCACCATGACCAACCGCATCGACAGGCTCGCCAAGAAGGGCCTGGTGGAGCGGCTGCCCGATCCGAGCGACCGGCGGGGCGTGCTCGTCCGGCTCACCGAGGAGGGCCGGGACCGCGCCGACCAGGCGCTGGCCGAGCTGCTCGAACAGGAGCGGGCGATCCTGGCGGAGCTCTCCCGCGCCCAGCGCGGCGAACTGGCCTCCTTGCTGCGGCAGTTGACAGCTCCGTTCGACAACATCCCCGGATAGCCGTCGGCCTGGGCCCCGCGCCTGCCCCGGCCCTGCCCCTGCCCCTGCCCCTGCCCCTGCCCCCGAGCCTGCCCGGCCCGGCGGGTCAGCTCGCCGCTTCCTCCAGGTCCGCGGGCCCCACCCCGGCCCGCCTGGCCAGCGCGACCGCGGCCAGGGTCGAGTGCACGCCGAGCTTGCCGAGCACGTTCTGCATGTGCGTACGGACCGTGTGCGGTGACAGGAAGAGGCGCTCCGCCACCGCCTTGCGGCCGAGCCCCGCGACCATGCAGCGCAGCACCTCCCGCTCGCGCGGGGTGAGCGACTCCACCAGCCGCTCCGACTCGGTGCGGTGCCTGCGCGCGGCGGTCAGCTCCCGCAGCACCTCCGTCAGCAGCGCGGGCGGCAGATGCGTCTCGTCGCGCAGCACGCCGCGTATGACGGTCAGCAGGCGGGACAGGGAGCAGTCCTTGGCGACCCAGCCCGACGCGCCCGCCTGCAGCGCGAGCGCGGCGCGGCGCGGGTCGTCCCGCTCGGCCAGCACCACCGTGCGTACGGCGGGCTGCCCCGAGCGCACCCCCGCCACCAGGGAGATCCCGTCGACGAGCCCGTCCCGGGGACCGTGGCCTCGCACGTCACCCTCCCGCGCCGCACCGTCCGGCACGGCAGCGGGCCCGCCGGCAGGCACCGCCGCCGGTCGCACGCCCCGCAACCGGGTGCCGGCGCCGAGGTCGGCGTCGACGAGCAGCACATCGAATCCGCGGCCGTCGGCGGCCGCCCGTTCCATGCAGCGCAGTGCGGCCGGGCCGCTGCCCGCCGCCGCGACGTCCACGTCGGGCTCGGCGGCGAGCGCCGCGGCGAGCGACTCGGCGAAGATGCGATGGTCGTCGACGACCAGGACCCGCGTACGAACCACCTGACCAACCCCCTTCCCCGGGCGACCCCGGGTTCCCGGGGCGCGGGGACATTCGACACCGGGGCCTGATCAACGCGGGTACGGCGCCCGGAACGGGGATCACCGCAGCCGCACGGCCGCCGCCGCGCTCGGACCGCTCCCCCACCCCGGGCGTCGTACCCGGCTGTCTCGCCCCCTGATCGGCACCGGCCCCCACCGGTGCTGTCCCTCAGAGTAGAGCCGCATTTCCTGAGGGGAAGACAATTCGCAGAACTACCACCCCTATGACCGACGCTCGACTGTCCAGCGCGTTTATGGTGAGTCTCATGTTTCGCATTGCGACAGAAGTCGACAGAGAACGCCGTCTTCTGCTGCGCTCGCGGCTCCAGGAGGCGAGCGCGTCGGCCTCGGCCGAGCTGCGCGCTCTGCGCGGCACCCCCGCCGAGCGCGAAACCCCCTTGCAGGTCTGGGCGTTGGACCCCGAAGGCGCCGTGGCGGCGGGGCTCGACGGGCACACCTGGGCCCGCTGGCTGCACGTGGACGTGCTCTGGGTCGACGCACGCCACCGCGGGGCAGGGCTCGGCTCCCGACTCCTCGCGGAGGCGGAGCGCATCGCCCACAAGGAGCGCGCCTGCGTCAACTCCCGTGTCCAGACGTGGGACTTCCAGGCCCCGGGCTTCTACCGCCAGCACGGCTACGACGTGGTGGCGGTGGTCCCGGACTACCCGCCGGGCATCAAGGAGTTCACCCTGACCAAGCGGCTGGACCGCGGCACGTACTGAACGCCCCGCCACCGCGCCGCGGAGCGGCGGCACCGCGCGCTGATCAGCGGGCAGCGAGGCGAGCCGCGCACAGCACCCACCGCGCCGACCGGCCGACCGGCGTCAGCCCACCCGGTGCGCGCCCCGCGCCGGCACCGCCGGGAACACGCGCGGCGCCCGGTACCCGGCCGCGTCGAACGCGTCGAGCACCGACTTGGTGACCGCTTCGGCGTCGCCCTCCTCCACGAGGACGATCGCGGAGCCGCCGAAGCCGCCGCCGGTCATCCGGGCGCCGAGCGCGCCTGCGGCCTCCGCGGTGGCGACGACGAGGTCCAGTTCGGGGCAGGAGATGCGCAGGTCGTCGCGGAGCGAGACGTGGCCGTCGGTGAGGACCGGGCCGATGGCGCGCACGTCACCGGCGTCGAGCAGGGCGATGACCCGCTCGACGCGGTGATCGTCACGGACGACGTGGCGGACATAGCGCAGGACCTTCTCCTCCGCCCCCGCCCGCGCCAATTCCTTCAGCGCGTCGCCGAGTTCGGCGTACGGGACGTCACGCAGGTGCGAGACACCGAGGACGCGCGCACCCTCCTCGCAGCCCGCGCGCCGCTCCGCGTAGGCGCCGTCGCCCAGCTCGTGCTTGACGCGCGTGTCGACGACGAGGAGTCGCAGCCCGTGCGCGGCCAGGTCGAACGGGACCTGCCGGACCGTCAGGTCCCGGCAGTCCAGGTGCAGCGCGTGCCCCTCGGTGGCGCACGCCGACGCCATCTGGTCCATGACGCCGCACGGCACCCCGGCGAACACGTTCTCGGCGCGCTGCGCGAGCACCGCCACCTCGGGGCGGGACAGGCCGAGTGCGTACAGCTCGTTCAGCGCGTACGCCGTCACGACCTCAAGCGCCGCCGACGACGACAGGCCCGCGCCGGTCGGCACGGTGGAGGCGAGGTGGATGTCCGCGCCGGTGATCTCGTGGCCCGCGTCGCGCAGCGCCCATACGACACCGGCCGGGTAGGCGGCCCAGCCGCCCTGCCCGTAGGACGACAGCGGGACGAGCTCGTCGACGCGCAGTTCGGTGACGGGGGCGTCGATGTCGGCGGAGTGCAGGCGCAGCACGCCGTCCGTGCGCCGGGCCGCCGCGGCGACCGCGGTGTGCGGCAGCGCGAGCGGCATGACGAAGCCCTCGTTGAAGTCGGTGTACTCGCCGATCAGGTTGACGCGGCCGGGGGCCGCCCACACACCCGTGGGCTCGTATCCGTACAGATCACTGAACTGCGCGGCGACAGACATGAGTTGACGTTACCTACTTCTCCTGCTGGCGCGCCTGGGCGAACTCCCAGGCGTCGGCGACGATGCCCGCGAGGTCCGCGCGGGTCGGGTTCCAGCCGAGGCGCTCGCGCGCGGTGGCGGCGGAGGCGACGAGGACGGCCGGGTCGCCGCCGCGGCGCGGGGCGGTCACCTCGGGGACGGGGTGGCCGGTGACCTGTCGGACGGTCTCGATGACCTCGCGGACCGAGAAGCCGTTGCCGTTGCCGAGGTTGCAGATGAGGTGCTCGCCGGGGCGGGCGGCCTCGACGGCGAGCAGGTGGGCCTCGGCGAGGTCGGCGACGTGGATGTAGTCGCGCACGCACGTGCCGTCGGGCGTCGGGTAGTCGTCGCCGTAGACGGAGATGGCCTCGCGCTTGCCCGCCGCGACCTGGAGGACGAGCGGGATGAGGTGCGACTCGGGGTCGTGCCGCTCGCCGCAGCTGCCGTAGGCGCCGGCCACGTTGAAGTAGCGCAGGGAGACCGCGGCGAGCCCGTGCGCGGCCGCCTCACCGGTGATCATGTGGTCGACGGCGAGCTTGGAGGCGCCGTACGGGGAGGTGGGCGCGGTCGGGTCGGTCTCGGTGATCGGGGTGCTGACCGGTTCGCCGTAGGTGGCGGCGGTGGAGGAGAAGACGAGGGTGCGCACGCCCGCGGTACGCATGGCGGCGAGCAGTTCCATCGTCCCGCCGACGTTGTTGGCCCAGTACTTCTCGGGCTTCACGACGGACTCGCCGACCTGGGAGAAGGCGGCGAAGTGGAGCACGGCGTCGTATGTGGAGTCGAGCCACTTGTGGGCGTCGCGGATGTCGCCCTCGATGAAGGTCGCACCGGCCGGGACGCCCTCCCTGAACCCGGTGGAGAGATTGTCGAGGACGGTGACGTCGTGATCGGCCTCGATCAGGTGCTGCGCGACGACACTGCCGACGTATCCCGCACCACCCGTGACCATGTACTTTCGAGAAACGGCCTTGCCCATTACTTGCTCGCTACCTCTCGCAGTCGCTCGGCCGCGGCCTCCGGCGGCACGTCGTTGATGAACACGCTCATGCCTGATTCGGAACCCGCGAGGAACTTCAGCTTGCCGGATGTGCGGCGAATGGTGAAAAGCTCGAGGTGGAGGGCGAAGTCGTCCCGGCTGACGGACACGTCCCCGCCGAACTCCTCGAACCCGCCGAACGGCGCCTGGTGCCATGCGGCGATGTACGGCGTCGGCGGCCGGCCCGCGCCGCCTTGCCCGTCCTCCGCGCCGTCCCGCCCGTCGAAGATCCGGTCGAAGCGCCTCAAGAGTTCCAGATAGACCTGGGGGAACTCTGTGCGCGCGGCGTCGTCGAGGGCGAGCAGGTCGGGGACCTGGCGCTTGGGGTAGAGGTGCACTTCGTAGGGCCAGTGGGCGGCGTAGGGCACGAAGGCGACCCAGTGCTCGCCCTCGAGGACGATCCGCGAGCCGTCCGCGGTCTCCCTCTCCACGACGTCGGCGAAGAGGTTGCGTCCGCCGGTCTGCTCCTTGTGCTGGGCGACCGAGCGGAGCATGAGGGAGGTGCGGGGCGTGACGAACGGGTACGCGTAGATCTGTCCGTGCGGGTGCCCGAGGGTGACGCCGATCTCGGCGCCGCGGTTCTCGAAGCAGAAGACCTGCGCGACGGAGTCGAGGTGCGAGAGCTCCGCGGTCCGGTCGGTCCACGCATCGAGGACGAGCCCGGCCTGCTCCTCGGTGAGGTCGGCGAAGGACTGGTCGTGCTCGGAGGTGAAGCAGACGACCTCGCAGCGCCCGCAGTCACCGGCGAGCGAGGGGAAGCGGTTCTCGAAGACGACGACGTCGTAGGAGGAGTCGGGGATCTCGCTGAGCCGCTCCCCCCGCGAGGGGCACAGCGGGCACTCGTCGGCCGGCGGGTGGTAGGTGCGGCCCTGGCGGTGCGAGGCGACGGCCACCGAGTCGCCGAGCAGTGGGTCGCGGCGCACCTCGGAGGTGGTGACGGTGGGGTCGAGGGGGCGGCGGTCGACCGCGTCCCGGACGACGTCGTCGCGCGAGTCGTAGTAGATGAGCTCGCGACCGTCAGCCAGCCGGGTCGACGTCTTCTTCACGTCTGATGCTCCTCGCACCTGTCAGCAACAACCAAACACAACTCAACACAACAAAGCACAAGCCAACAGAGCCGTCAAGGGAGGCGCGGCCGTGATCACGGCGGAACGCGGACGGCGGGCAGGAGGTATCGATCACATACAAACAAAGAACGTCACGCAAACTGTTCACTTATTGAAGATGCGGGCGTAGGTTTCCGACTGATTCAGTTCGCGCAACGAAGCGAGATCTCATGCAGTCCCCCACACCGACCGCCTCGATACCGCTGGCCGCGGGGCTCCGGCTGCCCACCGACGGCCTCGACTACACGATCCTCGCGATCTACTTCGTCGTCGTCCTGGGCATCGGCTTCGCGGCCCGCCGCTCGGTCAAGACCAGCCTCGACTTCTTCCTCTCCGGGCGCTCGCTGCCCGCCTGGGTCACCGGCCTCGCCTTCATCGCCGCCAACCTGGGCGCCACGGAGATCCTCGGCATGGCGGCGACCGGCGCGCAGTACGGCGTCGCGGTCGTCCACTGGTACTGGATCGGCGCCATCCCGGCCATGGTCTTCCTCGGCCTGGTGATGATGCCGTTCTACTACCGCAGCAAGGTCCGCTCGGTGCCGGAGTTCCTCCTCCAGCGCTTCGACAAGTCGGCCCACCTGCTCAGCTCGGCGCTGTTCGCGTTCGCGGCGGTCCTGATCGCGGGGGTGAACCTGTACGCGCTCGCGATCGTCGTCGAGGCGCTGCTCGGCTGGCCGCAGTGGGTGGCGATCGTCGTGGCGGGCCTGTTCGTCCTCGTCTACATCACCATCGGCGGCCTGTCCTCGGCGATCTACAACGAGGTCCTCCAGTTCTTCGTGATCCTGGCGGCCCTGATCCCCCTGTGCGTCATCGGCCTCAAGCGGGTCGGCGGCTGGGGCGGCATGACGGACTCGCTGGAGTCCGCGCACGGCCACAACTTCCTGACCGCCTGGGGCGGCACCGGCATCGGCGACGCGAACCCGCTCGGCGCGAACTGGCTGACGATCATCCTCGGCCTGGGCTTCGTCCTCTCCTTCGGCTACTGGACGACGAACTTCGCGGAGGTCCAGCGCGCCCTGTCGGCGAAGAACCTGAGCGCGGCACAGCGGACCCCGCTGATCGCGGCGTTCCCGAAGATGTTCATCGTCTTCCTCGTCATGATCCCCGGCCTGGTGGCCGCGGTGCTCGTCCCGAAGATCGGCACGGCGGGCTCGGACCTCACGTACAACGACGCGATCCCGTACCTGATGCAGGAACTGCTGCCCAACGGCGTCCTCGGCATCGCGGTGACGGGTCTCCTGGCCGCCTTCATGGCGGGCATGGCGGCCAACGTCTCGTCCTTCAACACGGTGTTCACGTACGACATCTGGGCCAAGTACGTGAAGACCGACAGGCCCGACGGCTACTACCTGAAGTTCGGCCGCGCCATCACGGCGATCGGCGTGCTGCTCTCGATCGGCACGGCCTTCATCGCCTCGTCGTTCTCGAACATCATGGGCTACCTCCAGACCCTGTTCTCCTTCTTCAACGTCCCGATGTTCGTCGTCTTCATCATCGGCATGTTCTGGAAGCGCGCGTCGATGAAATCCGGCGTGTGGGGCCTGCTGGCAGGCACGACGGCAGCGATGATCAACTACTTCTGGATCTACAAGCACGGCGTCATCGGCATCCCCACCGACCAGGGCGCCAACTTCGTCTCGGCGATCGTCGGCTTCGTGGCGGGCGCGGTGGTCATGGTGGCCGTCACGCTCTTCACCGCCCCCAAGCCGGAGGCGGAACTGGCCGGCCTGGTCTACGGCACGACGGCCCCCGGCATCGAGGAGCCGCCCGCCGAGGGCGACGACGCCTGGTACCGCAGGCCGGCCCTGCTCGGCTGGGGCGCGATCGTCCTCGCGGCGCTGTGCTACCTCCCCTACTCCCTCTGATCGGAGGCCAGATCCCTCATGTCTGACAACGACAAGTCAGAATCCGAACTCCAGCACACGGTCTCCGAGCTGGAGCGCAAGTCCGCGACGGCGGCCCGCCTCTTCGACATCCGGCGCATCATCGGCGGTCTGTTCGTGGTCTACGGCGTGATCGTGACGATCGCGGGCATCACCGCCTCGGACGCGGACCTGAAGAAGGCCGAGAACGTCAACATCAACCTGTGGACGGGGCTCGGCATGCTGGCCCTCGGCCTGTTCTTCCTGGTGTGGCTGAAGCTGCGCCCCACGGCGCCGCCGACGCCGGAGGAGTCCGGCGAGTAGCGGGGTGCCGAAACCTGGAACGGCCGGGGTCCACCGCTGGAGAGCGATGGACCCCGGCCCCTTTCTGTGCCCCGATGGGCCCTGTCCGGCGGGTCAGCCCCCGGGATCTACTCGCGGACGGGACCATGAGGACGGGCCATGAAGAGGGGCCATGAGGACGGGATCACGGGGCCGTGACACGAGGAGTCCGGATGCCGGCAGCAGGCACGCGGGAGCATCGGACGGGCCTCGGGGTACCGGCCCTGGTCTCCATCGGAATCGGCGGCATGGTCGGCGGCGGCATCTTCTCGGTCCTGGGCCTGACCGTGCAGGTGGCGGGCGCGGGCGCGTACCTCTCGTTCCTGGTCGGCGGCGTCGTCGCGGCGCTCACCGGCGTCTCGTACGCGCTGCTTTCGGTACGGGTCCGCAGCCGGGGCGGCACGGCGGCGTTCCTCGACCGTTCCTTCGGCACGCGAGTGGCGGGCCCGCTCAACCTCCTCCTCTGGCTGAGCTACTTCGTCATGCTCGGCCTGTACGCCGTCGCCTTCGGCTCCTACCTGGCCGCGCTGCTCGGCCTGTCCGACGGCTGGCGCCGACTCCTGGGCAGCGGCGTCGTCGTCTGTTTCGCGGCGCTCAACATGGCCGGGGCGAAGGTGGTCGGCCGGGCGGAGTCGATCCTGGTCTACTTCAAGGTGACGGTCCTGCTGGTCTTCTGCGTCGGCGGCCTGGCCTTCGTCGACACGGCGCGGGTCGCCCCGTCGGCGTATCCGCACGGCGCCTCGATCGTCTACGCCGGCACACTCATCTTCCTCGGCTACGAGGGCTTCGAGCTGATCGCCAACGCGGCGGAGGACGCGAGGCAGCCGGAGCGCACGCTCCCCCGCGCCTACCTGATCTCCATCGCGGCGGTGATCGTCCTGTACGTCCTGGTGGCGTTCGTGGCGGTGGGCAACCTCACGTCCGACCAGATCGCCCACGACCGCGACTACGCCCTGGCGATCGCGGCGCGGCCCCTGCTCGGCCAGGCGGGCTTCTCCCTCATCGCGATCGCCGCGGTGGTGTCGACGGCGAGCGCGATCAACGCCACGCTGTACGGAACCGCCAAGTTCACGTACCTGATGGCCCGCCACGGCGAACTGCCCGAGCACCTGGCCGAGCCTGTCTGGCACCGCCCGATCGGCGGCCTCATCGCGACGACGCTCGGCACGCTCCTCATCGTCAACCTGGTCGACATCGAGGGCATCAGCCTGATGGGATCGGCCGGCTTCCTGATCGTCTTCGCCGCGGTGAACCTGGCCGCATCCCGCCTCCCGGACGCCCGCCGCGCGGCGAGGATCGCCGCCGGTTGCGGTGTGGCGGCATGCGTCGTCTGCCTGGCGGCCCTGACGGCGTACGCCGCCACCACGATCCCGCGCCAGCTCGCGGTGTTCGGCGCCATGCTCGCCGTGGCCGTGCTGGCCGAGACGGCGATCAGAGCCCGTGGCCGCGCGCTGCCGCCGGGGGCGGCGCCGCATGCGCCGAAGGGGGCGGGTGACAGGTGACCGGGAACGGCTCAGCGCCGCCCGCCGGGCTCCCAGGCGTGGACCTCGATGTGCGCGTACTGGCGCTCGGAGAGCACGGTCCGGGCGCGGTCCCCGTCCGGGGCACGCACCAGTGCCGCGGTGCCGAGCCGGAGCGCCCCGTCGTCGGACAGCAACAGCCCGTACGAGATCACGCCGTTCCAGCCGGGCGGCGGGGTCTCGTCGTCATGCTGCGCGCAACCGAAACCGAGCACCAGGTACCGGTTCCCTTCGTCGCCGACGCGGCCGCCGGGAAGCTCCCACATGGTGCGCCCCAGTACGTTGTGCCACCGGCGCAGCAGGACGTCCCGGTAGGCACCTGCCTGGTAGCCGGGCTCGTCGAAGGCGAAGGTCCGGGCGGCGGTCGCATCCGGCAGGTCGACGATGTGGAGGCTGCCGTGGAGAGTCTCGCCGTCATCGGCGAAGGTCGGCCCGCGCGCGATCATTTCCTTCTCGTACCGGTCCATGTAGGCCCAGTGCGCTTCGATCAGTTCGTCGCGCAACGGCCCGGAGCCGGGGCGATCACGGTGGTAGCAGAGGAACTCCATGGCCCGAAGCCTGCCCGGCACGGGGTATGGCTGGGAAGAGTGTCGCAGTTTTGCGTATAACTGCGACACTTTTCTAGGATGGGGGTCGGTTCGGTCAGTCGGTCACGGGGCGGAAGCGGTCGGCCGCGCCTTCTTGGCCTCGGGGTCCACAAGGTCTGCCTCCACAAGCATGGCCAGCACCGCCGCGCTCTCGGGTTCCGTCTGTTCCAGGGCTGCCGCTCCCGCTCCCAACCACCCTTCTTTCTCTCGCCCTTCTCCCCATGCGGATCAGCGCGGCCGTGTCCTTCTCGAAGAACCGGTGCATCGGCTCGTGCGGCGAACTGACCATGGGCTAAGCCGCGACCCTTCCGAGCTCGCACCACACGTACTTTCCGGTGTCCGGGCTCGTCGCGTACGGGTGCCAGCCCCAGCCGTCGGCGCAGGCCCGCACGATGTCGAGGCCGCGCCCCGCCTCGGTGTCGGGCGGCACGTGCAGCGGCGGGGCGGGCGGGTTCGGGTCGGCGTCCCACGCCCCGATCCGCAGAATCCCGCCGGACCAGCGCAGGCGGAGGGCGGCGGGGCCCTTCGTGTGCCGTACGGCGTTGGAGATCAGCTCCGTGGCGAGCAGTTCGGCCGTGTCGGCGAGGTGCGGGAGGCCGTGCGCGGCGAGGATGAGGCGCAGCGTGCGTCGACTGACCGTCACCGCCCGTGGGTCGTGGGGGATGTACAGGGCGTACTCCCAGGGTTCGGTGACGTACTGGTCCTGATCGTCTTTCGGCATGGCTGAACTCCGTTGGTCAGGCGGGATGTTGGGGCCGCTACGCTGCCGGTCTGTGAGTTGCGCGGGCGGTGGCCTGTCGCCCCGGCATGGCACGCCGAAGCAATGCGCTTCCGGCCCACTGGATGCGCAGCGTTCCAAGAACGTCACCGACGGTATTTCCTAAAATTAGGAGACCGCAAGCGGTTCCCGTATTCTGTCGCTCGAACGGGTTGTGAATCACCGGCAGTTGAGAGCAAAGAGGCCCCCATGCCGCCGAAGAGGCATCTCACCGCGCGGAGAGTGCGCCTTGGCGCTGAGCTGCGCAAACTGCGCGAGGCGGCGGGCATGAAGGGCCGAGAGGCTGCCGCGCTGCTCGGGGCCGACTCCGTCCAGATCAGTCAGATCGAGTCCGGTGTCGCGGGTGT
This sequence comes from Streptomyces beihaiensis, assembly GCF_026274175.1. Taxonomy (GTDB): domain Bacteria; phylum Actinomycetota; class Actinomycetes; order Streptomycetales; family Streptomycetaceae; genus Streptomyces; species Streptomyces beihaiensis. The sequence continues at coordinate 43,452 of NZ_JAPHNL010000113.1, read as the reverse complement.
GAGCGCAGAGCGCGTCCGTCGGCTCGCGGCGCACTACGCCTGCACGGATGCTGCCTTGATCCAGGCTCTGGTCGACATGGCGACGGACCGTACCCGGGGCTGGTGGGAGGAGTACCGAGGAGTCCTCCCACCGGCCTTCCTCGATCTGGCCGAGCTGGAGCACCATGCCTCGTTTCTCCACGAGGTCGTGATCACGCACGTTCCCGGTCTCCTGCAAACCGCCGACTACGCCCGCGCCATCTATACGTACATGGCGCCAGGTCTGCCCCGAAGCGAGGTGGAGCCCCGGGTGGAACACCGCATGGCACGGCGCACGGTCATCCAGGGCGCCAGCCCGACGCCCTACGAGACGACGATCCATGAGTTCGCGCTCCGAGTCCGGGTAGCCGACCGCCGCGTCGCTCGCACTCAACTGCTCGAAATCCTCCGGCAGATCGAGAACGGACACGTCGTCGTCCGGGTCATCCCTGTCGACCAGGACGACTTCGCCGGGGCCGGGGCGTCGATGCTGTACGTCGGCGGGCCACTGCCCCAGCTGGACACCGGGCTCCGCGACGCTCCGACCGGCACGGCGTTCATCGACGCAGAGCCTCAGCTCAAGCGTCTGCGCACACTGCTCCGTAAGGTAGAAAAGGCCACGTTGGCCCCCTCAGCGTCTACAGAGTTCATCCACCGCTTGTCCAAGGAACTGTGAGGCATCACGATGCACGAGGCCGTTCGCTGGCAGAAGTCCACGTTCTCCGACGGTGGAGACGGCAACACATGCGTCGAAGTCGCAGCCCTCAGCGACGCAATCCTCCTGCGCGAGAGCGACTGCCCTGACGTCGAACTCACCACCGCGACGACGGCGGTGGCCCACCTGCTCGCCGGCCTGAAGGCAGGTATGCAGTGACGCGGCAGCGGCAGAAGCCGTCGTTCCCCGGTGGCGGCGATGGCAACAACTGCGCGGAGCCGGCCTCCACCACGCGCACGATGCACGTGCGGGAGAGCGACGTCGCCGACGGCAACGCCATCCCCACGAACCTCGACTGGACCCGCGCCGCGCCCGAGGGCGCCGAAGGGGACGGGCCCTGGATCGAGATCGCGTTCGGGGACGGGGACCTGGTGTATCTGCGGGAGACGTCCGACCCGGCGAACGTCGTCACCACCACCCGAAAGAAGTGGGACGCCTTCGTACTCGGCGTACAGGCAGGCGAGTTCGACCACTTCGTGGAAGGCGTCTAGACGTCAGTCCTCTTGGGACATCCGCTTCGCCGGCGGCGAGGCGGCCAAGGGCTGGGAGCAGCTTGGCGCCCAAGCGGCGGTCAACGCTCGCGCCGCCTGGCACCTGATGCGGTCCGACCCTGCTCCGGCCACCCGCACCGAACGCCATCAGACGATGGACCGCTGGCAGATCGAGGCGACCTCCGGTGGGCGGATCTGGTACCTGCTCGACGTCGAACGCCACACCGCCTGGATCGACCTCGCCTCGACCGGGCATCCCAAAGCCACGGACCGCTGACTCAGCCGGCCCGAGATGCGACGAAATCGAGACCGCGTTCAGTCCGACCACTTCATCGAGGGGGCCTGGCAGGGGCCTGGCGCCAGCCGGGCACATATTCTCCTGACGTCATGGTGAGGCGCATCTGCATGCTGGGGGGCGGGGTATGGGCGAGGGCAAGACGCCGGATGCTGTGTGGGGGCGCGGTCGGCGATTGTGGCCGTTGCGGCTTACGTGGAGGGCGGGGCGGGAGCGTGACCGTGATGAGCGGGAGGGGCCCAGGGGCGGTTGGCTGACCGACGAGCTGGTGATCCGGGCCGACTTCGACCGGCTTCGGGCGTACGACCTCGGGACCGGCACCGTTCGTTGGACCTGGCAAGTGCCCGACCGTGATGTGCTCCTGGGCGCATCGCGGGACGTCGCGGACGGCGTCGTCCTGGTGGCGCATCACGACGACGGGTCCGGCTCCGACCGCGTGCGGGTCGCGGCTGTCGACGTCACCGCGGGTGAGCGGCTGTGGTCCAGGGAGTACTTCGGCTACCGCGATCCCGGCTTCGGGCCTTACGACTTCAATGGCAGCGATCCTTGTACGGTCCTCAGCGGACGGCATGTCGCGTCGGCGACCGGCAAGCATCTGAGATCGGTCGACGCGCGGGACGGTGCCGAGCTCCGGAGGGTTCCGCTGCCCGCCGAGGCCAAGGGTCTCGACCTGTGGGTGGCGTCCGTGGACCCGTTCGTCGCCGTGGGCAAAGGACGGGGCAAGCGGGGCGAGTGGCGGGTGTTCGTCGTCGACAGCCGTGGGCAAGAGGTGACGTCGGCGCCACTGTCCGGGCCGTACGACAGGATCCGGATGCCCGCCGCCGTCGTGGACGGGATGCTCGTGGCCCAGATCGCCCATCCGAACGACAGCGCAGACGCGACCATGGCGGACTACGAGAGGCTGCGGATCGGCGGATTCGACCTGTTCACAGGCGAGTTGCGGTGGAAGTGGAAGGCCGGGAAAATCGACTCCGTGCTGCCGCACCGCGGCCGCCTGCTGGTGCTCCACTCCTACGGCCACAAGATCGCCGTGCTCGACGCCCGCGACGGCCGTGTCATCGCCCGGCGCAGATTGCGCGGAAGCGGCCTGAACGCGGACCTCCGCGTGGCCGGTGACCGGTTCGCGGTGTTCGGCGGCAGCGCCGACCGCCACCCCCTGCGGGTCTTCCGCTGGCGCTGAGTCCGTCCCGCCGTCAGGACCGCCGCGGCCCCTCGACACCGAAGAGCGACTCCCCGCTGCCGGAGCGCATGACGATCAGTTCGGCCGGCTCCGACGCGGGGTTGGACTCGCGGTGGACCGTGTCCTTGGGGACGTAGACGAAGTCTCCGGCGCCCGCTTCCACCGTGGTCGTCCTCCCCTCGGGGCCGAACTCCAGCTTCAGCGCACCGGAGATCACGTAGACCACCGACTCCCACTCGCCGTGGTGATGCCAGCCGGAGACCGTCCCCGGCTCCGTGCGGACGAATCCCGACCAGGTGTGGTCGGTGGCGACAGCCTGTTGCCGGTCCATACCCGGAGTGTGCGGGCCCGGGACCCGTTGGCGGGGAGTGACGAGCCTGACCTGATCCTGACCGTGATCCTGCTGAAGGCTCATGACGATTCCTTCCGCTGGAAGAGCGCTCGCATTCACCTCGCATTTTAGTCCCGAACGGACAGCGTCACCGGCTTCTGGCACTGTCCGTGTTCACCGGGCCGCGACGGGGCGTTCACCTCGGCCCGGCAGTCTCCTCGGGTCATGTCCGACGGGTGGGCAGGAGGCCCGCGGGCTGCTTACATGAGCGTTGTTCAACTTTTGGTCGTGGCACCGCGGACGGCTTCGCCCGTGCGTGCCCGGCCGGTCTGCCCAGCTCCATTGCCCCGCGCCTTCGCCCGCCACCCCACCGGGAGCATTGATGCAGCAGCCTTCCCCCGTCCGGGGCGCCCTGGTCGCGCTCGCCCTCACCGCCGTCGCGCTCGGCACGGCCCGGCCCGCCTCCGCCTCCGTCGCCGACGGCCCCGATGCGCCGCGTCTCGACGTCATGACGTACAACACCTTCCTGATGAGCACCACGCTCTACCCGAACTGGGGTCAGGAATACCGCGCCGGGGCGATCGCGTCGGCCCCCGTCTTCCAGGGACACGACGTCGTCGTGGTCGAGGAGGCGTTCGACAACAGCGCCTCCGACAAGCTGGCCGACGGCGCCGCCGAGCACGGCTACGCCTACCGCACGCCCGTCGTGGGGCGGAGCCGGGACGGGTGGGACGCGACCGGCGGCTCCTACTCGTCACTGACGCCCGAGGACGGCGGGGTGATGCTGCTCAGCAAGTGGCCGATCCTGCGGCGCGAGCAGTACGTGTATCACGACGCCTGCGGATCGGACGCGCTGTCCAACAAGGGATTCGTGTACGCGGTGCTCGACGTGAACGGGCAGCGGGTGCACGTCGTCGGCACGCACACGCAGTCCGACGACTCCGCGTGCGCGAGCGGGCAGGCGGCGCGGGTCCGCAGCAGCCAGTTCAAGGAGATGAGCGCCTTCCTCGCCGCCAAGAACATTCCCGCCGACGAAGAAGTCCTGGTCACCGGGGACATGAACGTGGACTCCCGCAGCCCCGAGTACGCCTCGATGCTCACCGACGCGGGGCTCGTCGGCGCGGACTCGCGCACCGGGCACCCGTACTCCTTCGACACCACCGAGAACTCGATCGCGCGCTACCGCTACCCCGACGACCCGTCCCAGGACATCGACTACGCGCTCTTCCGCGCCGGGCACGCCCGGCCGTCCGGCTGGGACAACGACGTGGTGCGCACGAGCTGTGCGCCCTGGACGGTGCGCAGCTGGTGGAAGTCGTACACGTACACCGATCTGTCCGACCACTATCCGCTCGTGGCCCACGCCGGGTGATCCGTCCCGCCGCCGAGCAGCCGTACGTACTCCCTGTCCCCGGTCAGCTCCAGCCGCCGCCACAGCACCTGGTTGCCGGTCGACTGGCTGACGTGGCAGGCGATGGCGCGGGACTGGCGGGTCCGGGTGACCGGCGTGACGACATGGCAGTCGGACGGGGGACGGCCCACGAACGCCGTGCCGAACTCCGTGTTCAGGCGGTCCGCCACGTCCTCCGGGACCGTCCAGGCCAGGACCGTGGCGCCCGTCGTACGCGCCGCCAGCATCGCCGCCGCCGTGGCCCGCCGGTGGTCCGGGTGGCCGGTGACGCCCGCCGGGTCGAAGACCAGGAGGTGCGAGGGGCGGTGGCAGGCGGCCCACATGCGCTCCACCTCCACCACCAGGCGGTGCAGCGGGATTCTGCTCAGGGCGCCGTCCGGATGGTTCGACAGACGTACGGTCTCCACTCCCAACTCCGCGGCCGCGCACTCCAGTTCGTGGGAGCGGACGGCGTGCGGGTCACCCGGTACCGCGCGCAGCGTCGACGCCTCGCCGTGCGTGAAGCAGAGCACCGCCGTGGGCACGCCGGCCTCCGCCAGCCGCCCGAGCAGCGCGCCGAGGCCGAACGACTCGTCGTCCGGATGGGCCACCACCGCGAGCACGCCGCGTACTCCGTCAGGGATCACGGTGTGAGTGCTCATGCCTCCACTGTCGTGCGCCGCCCGCGGCCGCGGCATGGGCCGCAGGTCCCTGCCCGCGCCTGCGCCAGGGCCGAACGGACCGCCCCGTCGGCCCTCGCGCCACCGCCGCGTCCGCGGTCGACTCGGCAGTGAGGGGGCAGTGCAGAGAAGGGCGTCCGCCATGTCCGCCGACCACTCCACCACCGGCACCACCAGCACCACCAGCACCACCAGCACCACCAGCACCACCGACGCGACCACCACCGGCGGCACCGGCAGCACCTCCGCCGCCTTCGCCGGCACCGCCACCGCCACGGCGGCGCCCGGAGACGGTGTTCCGGCGTCCGTCGCGCCCGCGAACCGCCTCACCGTGACCTACATCGACCAGGACGCCTACTCCGTGAACATCCGCGGTCACCGTCTGCGGGTCGACCAGCCCGTGGACGCGGGTGGCCTCGACTCCGCGCCCACGCCCACCGAACTCTTCGTGGCCTCTTTGACCTCGTGCGTCGCCTTCTATGCGGGCCGCTTCCTCCACCGGCACGGCCTGCCGCGGGCCGGGCTCCAGGTGCGCGGCGAGTTCGTCATGGCCACCGACCGTCCGGCCCGCGTCGCCTCCGTACGGGTCGTGGTCGTACCGCCGCCGGGGCTGCCGCAGGAGCGCCGGGCCGCGCTGCTCGCCGTGGCCTCGCACTGCACGGTGCACAACAGCCTCGAACAGCCGCCGCAGGTCGACATCGGGTTCGAGTCGGCGTGGTAGGCCGCACAACGCATGAGTCCCACCCCGCCGCGGCGGAGTGGGACTCATGACCAAAGAGCGCCGGGCAGGCCTTGCACCTGCATCTCCCCACAGGAAGTGGGGCGTCTTTCCTTGGACCACCAACGCATTGCCGTCCACCGCTTCTCGCGGCGTCCGGTACATGATCGACTATAGCCCAGGAGCCTGTTCGTGCGAAAGCCGCGTGAGCCGGGCGACCGGCGCGGCCTGGTCGAGGAGGCCCGTGCGGGCGGCGAGCGCCGCCGCTTCGAGACGTGAGCCGACGCCGAGCTTCATCAGGACCCGCTGCACGTGCGTACGGGCCGTGCTCGGCGCGATCCCCATGCCCGCCGCGATCAGACGGGTGTCCTCGCCCTCCGCGACCCGGACGAGGACCTCCACCTCGCGCGGCGTCAGCATCTCCAGGAGCCGGCGCCCCTCGTCGTCCGGCTCGGCGGCCGGGTCGAGCAGTTCGGCGAACGCGCCCTGGAGCAGACCGGGAGCGACCGCCGTCTCCCCGGCCCGCGCCTTCGTCATGGCGCGCTCGACGCCCTCGATGCGCTCGTCATGGCGTACGTACCCGGACGCGCCCGCGGCGAACGCGGCGGCGATGCCGCGCGGCGACGGGACGGGCCCGAGCACCACGACCGCCACCTGCGGGCGCTCCCGCTTGATCCGGGCCACCGGGTCGAAGGCGCCCGGTTCGGCCGGGGTCGCGGTGCCGAGCAGACACACCTCGGGGGCGCGGGCGATGACCAGCTCGGCCGCGCCCGCGGCGGGCGCGGCCGCGGCGAGCACGCGGTGACCGCGCAGCTTCAGGGCCGAGGCGAGCGCCTCGGCGAGCAGCCGGTGGTCGTCGACCACCGTGAGCCGCACTCCCATCGAACCAACTCCCCCGACCCGTCCGGCCCCGCGGCCGTCGTCACGTCATCTCCCGGAAGTTACACGCTTGTCCGACATCGCGCGCCCCTACCGGCGAGAAGCGGCCCGCAATGCCGACTTCGCCGACTACTGGTTGGTCGTGAAGCCGAGGGCCGTGTACTCCTTCTCGTCGGCCGTGTACGGCTGGCTGATCAGCTTCTTGCCGAAGAAGAGCCGCCCGCCCGAGTACAGGATCTCGGAGGAGTCCGGCACCATGCCGCTGATCGCGTCGCGCACGGTCTCCGTGGCGGGTGTCTCCAGGAGCACGGTCTGCTTCGACGACTTGGGGTCGATCGTGACGATCTGCGAGCCCTTGTTGTACGGCCCGTCCTTGTACGCCAGGATGTTGCCGCCGTCCATGCGGACGGGGAACACCCGGTAGCCGTCGCCGCTGTCGAAGCGGTCGGAGGTCTGCTTGCCGTCGGCCAGCCCCCACGACACGATCTCGTTGATCTGGTCGCTGCCCGCGCCGGCGTGCTGCTGACTGCCCAGGTACAGGCGGTCGTTGCCGACGGCGACGCCCTTGCAGCCGTGCACCTCGCCGACCTCGCAGTTGAGGTCGTACTTGTCCGGGTCGAGGGAGATCCGGGCGCGCATCTTGCCGGTGTCGTCGAGCGAGAACACGTCCTTGTACCTGACCGACTCACCGACCGCGATGCCGAAGACGACCGGCTTGGTGGACAGGACCGAGAGCAGGTTGACCTTCGCGGGAACCTTGTACGACCACTTGGGCTTGCCGGAGGCCGGGTCCAGGGCCTGGACCTCGTACGTCCCGCTGTCGTACGCGCCGCACCTGCGGACGGCGACCAGCTGGTCGCCGCCGCGGTAGCCGACGTCCTCGCAGTCGCCCTGCTGCGGCTTCCACAACGACTTGCCGGAGGTCAGCTCGAAGGCGGCGCCGCCCTCGCTGCCGCCGCCCACCGCGAGGGTGTTGCCGGTGATCGACAGTTCTTTGAACCGGAGCTTCTGGCCGGAGATCTTCACGCTGTCGGACCACACCCGTTTGCCCGTGTTCACGTTGAAGACCGTGATCTCGGTGCAGGGGAAGTAGTCCTTGTCCTTCTTGCGCACACCGTCCTCGGAGAGCACGGCGGTGAGACCGTCCTTGGTCACCTGGGGCGCGGCGCCGCAGGTCTGGCCCGGGAGCGGAAGCGTCCACTTCTTGGTGCCGGAGTCCGGGTCGTAGCCGACGAGTTGACCGAGCGCCGGCTTGACGTACGTCGAGTCCGTCAGCCAGGAGCCCGCGACGCTCCACACGGCGTCCTTGGCGACCTTCGGTGAGGCCAGCTGGAAGGCGATCTTGGCGGAGGTGTTGGCGGGGACCTTCTCCAGGCTGCCGCCGCCCGAACCGCCCTGGCCGTTCTGGCCCTTGCCGCCCGTGCCCTTGCCACCGTCCTTGCCGTCGGCGGAGTTCTTCGTGTCGTCCTTGCCGCTGTCGGAGGACTTGGCGTACATGATGCCGCCGCCGACGATCAGGGCGATCACCACGACGGCCGCGGTGATGATCCAGGTGATCGGCGAGACCTTCTTGCCGCCGCCGCTGCCGTCACCGCCGCCGGGCTGCATGGGCGCCGTGGGCGGCTGCGGGTAGCCGTACTGCTGCCGGCCGTAGGGCTGTTGCCCGTACTGCGGCTGGCCGTACTGGGGCTGGCCGTACGGCTGCTGGGGCTGCGGGGCGGGCGGCTGCTGAGCCGGGTAGCCGTACCCCGGGCCCGGCGCGGGCGGCGTCTGCGGGGCGGCCTGCGGGTAGCCGTACGCGGGCGGGGCGGCGGGGGCGGACGGGGCGCCGAAGCCGCCCGGCGGGGGCGGGGTGGGCGCGCCGAAGCCGCCACCTGCGGGCGGGGCGGGCGGCGCGCCGGGGGGCGGGGGCGCGTCCTGCGGCTGCGGCTCCTGGTCCTGCGGCTGCGGGGCGCGGTCCTGCGGCTCCGGCTGCTTGCGCAGCGGGTCCTGCGGCGGGCGGGGCGGTTCGTTCGGCGGCTGCTGCGGCTGCTGGGGCGGCTGCGTCATGGCGTGGTTACCTCGGTACCTGTGCCTGGTGGCGTGGTGTCGGTGGGGGACGGTGAGAGCGGTGGCGGTGAGAGATCAGTTGCCGTAGGCGAGCATGAGCTTCTGCGGGCCCTTGGTGTCGCCGTTCAGGGTGAGTGCGGAGAGGTAGAACCGCCCGCCGACGTACTGGATGTCCTTCGAGTAGAAGCCGCTCTCGACCTGTGCCGCTCCCCTGGGGTTCTGCAACAGCGTCTTGGGCGTGTGCGAGCCGGAGACCGGGATCGACACGACGCGGCCGGGGTCGCCCCCGAACGATGCCTCCATGTACGCGATGACGGCGCCGCCCCGCGTCGTCAGCGGCCGCAGCGGCTGGTCCGCCGGGGACTTGGCGCGCCAGCGCTCCTTGCCGCTGGCGAGGCTGATCGCGACGACGTCGTTGGCGCCGTCGGTCTTGCCCTTGGTCGGCATGTACAGCGTGCCGGAGTCGACGACGACTCCCTGACAGCCGTTCAGGTCCGTGTCCATGAAGTCGAAGTCGGAGCCGCCGCAGCTCGTGTCCAGGTTCTTGACGGAGGAGCTCACCTCGGACATGACCGCTGAACTGCCCTCCTTGTAGGAGGCGATGTTGAACGTCTTCTTGTCCTCGTTGGTGGCGTAGACGACGAGCGGCGTGGAGGAGTAGACGTTCGAGACCGACCAGCCCTTGGGGTACTTGCGCGTCCACATCGCCTTGCCCGTCTCCGGGTTGAGCCGGCGCAGTTCCTCGTGGGTGTTGTCGCCGCCCGCGCCGCAGGAGGCGACGGAGATCAGCTTGTGGGCGTCGCCCGTGTACGCCTTGGGGAAGCAGTCGTTGCCGTACTGCTGGACCACGAACTTCTTCTTCCCGGTCCTGGCGTCGAGGCCGAGGCCGGACTGCTCGCGGCCGACGACGAGGGTGTCGCCGCCGACGTAGGTGAGGCCGACGCTGGTGCCCGTGCCGTCGAAGTAGTCGTCCGGGCTCTCCCGCTCGGGGATCTTCTCGAACCAGCCCTTCTTGCCGGTGGCGAGGTCGACTTCCTGGAGCTGGTTGCAGTTGGCGCGCTCGGAGGTACCGCTCATGTAGGCCACGGCGATCTTGCCGTCGGCCGACGGGGTCCTGGTGACCGCGCAGATCTTCTGCGGGAACTTGATCGCGGGCCAGGCGACCTTGCCGTCCGCGACGTCGTACGCGAGGAGTTCCTTGTACGCGGCCTTCACCGCGACCTCGCCGGTGATCCACATGCCGGGCGCCTGGGCGCCGTCGCCGGGGACCTTGGGGGCCATCTTGTACCAGAGGACCTTCGCCTCGCCGCTTCGGCGGCCCGCGTTGAGGTCGTCCGTGCCCGCGCGGCCGTCGCCCTGGCCGTCGCCCGGGTTGACCGGGACGGAGGCGGAGGTGGACGGCTCGGGGCTCTTGCCGTTCTTGCCGTCGTGCGCGGTGTCCTTCTTGTCGCCGCCGCCGACCACGGCGTAGACGACGCCGCCCGCGACGAGCAGCAGAGCGAGAGCGCCCGCGGCGATGGCCCACGTCTTGCCCTTGACGCCGCCGGGGCCGCCACCGGGGCCGCCGGGCGCGGGAGGGCCGGGGTACGGGGGCTGCTGCGGGCCCGGGTAGCCGTAACCGGGCCGGGGCGGCTCGCCGTACGGGCCCGGCTGCGGGTAGCCGTACGGGCCGCCGGGCTGCGGCGGTTGTTGCGGGTAGCCGTAACCGGGGGCCGGAGGGACTCCCGGCGGGGGCGGGGGCGGCGGCGTCTGCGGGCCCTGGCCCTGCGGGTCCCGTGGGTCCTGTGGTGGTGGTCCGAAACCGCCGGACGGCGGCTGGCTGGGCGGCTGAGTCATCAGCGCTCCCCCCTCGTTCTGCTGATGTACCTACCGGCTCGCCCGATGATTTCCGGCCGCTCGCGGGGCGTTCCCCCCAGGGCGTCCACGGGGCTCTCTCAGGCTCCCCTCGGCCGCCCTTTCTATCACCCCGCGCCGACATCGCCCGGCCAGGCCGCACACCTGTACCCAACGGCGGACCGGCCTGTGATGCGTCCGTTACGCGGCGGCCGTCACGCGTCGTCGGCCAGTTCCAGCCAGCGCATCTCCAGTTCCTCGCGCTCGGTGACGAGCGCGCGCAGCTGGGCGTCGAGATCGGCCACCTTGGTGAAGTCGGTGGCGTTCTCGGCGATCTGCTTGTGGAGCGTGGCCTCCTTGTCGGAGATCCGGTCCATCTGCCGCTCCAGCTTCTGCAGTTCCTTCTTGGCGGCGCGCGCCTCGGCGGCCGAAGGACCGGACTTGGCCTCGGCGGCCTGGGCCGAGGCCGTGGCGGCGGCCGCCGGGGCCTGGGTGGCGGCCGCGGCGTCGATCATCCGCTGCCTGCGCTCCAGGTACTCGTCGATGCCGCGCGGCAGCATCCGCAGGGTGCCGTCTCCCATCAGCGCGTACGTGACGTCGGTGGTGCGCTCGACGAAGAAGCGGTCGTGGGAGATGACCACGAGGGAGCCGGGCCACCCGTCGAGCAGGTCCTCGAGCTGGGTGAGGGTCTCGATGTCGAGGTCGTTGGTGGGCTCGTCGAGGAAGAGGACGTTCGGCTCGTCCATGAGCAGGCGAAGCATCTGGAGGCGGCGCCGTTCACCACCGGACAGGTCGCCGACGGGAGTCCACTGCTTCTCCTTGCCGAAGCCGAACTGCTCGCACAGCTGCCCCGCCGTCATCTCACGGCCCTTGCCGAGGTCGACACGGTCGCGCACCTGCTGCACGGCCTCCAGGACGCGGAGCGCGGGCGGCAGTTCGGCGACGTCCTGCGACAGGTAGGCGAGCCGGACGGTCTTGCCGACGACGACGCGCCCGGCGGCCGGCTGGACGTCGCCGTCGCTGGTGGCGGCGTCGGCGAGGGCGCGCAGCAGGGACGTCTTGCCCGCGCCGTTGACACCGACCAGGCCGACCCGGTCGCCGGGCCCGAGCTGCCAGGTGACGTGCTGGAGGAGGACCCGCGGCGGAGCCTGCGCTGCGCGCTGCGGCCCCACGGTGACGGTCACGTCCTCGAGGTCGAACACGGTCTTGCCGAGCCGGGCGTTCGCGAACTTCATCAGCTCGCTCTTGTCGCGCGGCGGCGGCACGTCCTCGATCAGGGCGTTGGCCGCCTCGATGCGGAAGCGCGGCTTGGAGGTGCGGGCGGGCGCGCCGCGGCGCAGCCAGGCCAGCTCCTTGCGGACGAGGTTCTTGCGCTTGGCTTCCTCGGTCGCGGCGATCCGTTCGCGCTCCGCGCGCGCGAACACGTAGTCCGAGTAACCGCCCTCGTACTCGTACACCGTGCCGCGCTGCACGTCCCACATGCGGGTGCACACCTGGTCGAGGAACCAGCGGTCGTGGGTGACGCAGACGAGCGCGGAGCGGCGGGCCCGCAGGTGGCCCGCGAGCCACGAGATGCCCTCGACGTCGAGGTGGTTCGTGGGCTCGTCGAGGACGATCAGGTCCTGCTCGACGATGAGCAGCTTGGCGAGGGCGATACGGCGCCGTTCGCCGCCGGAGAGGGGGCCGATGACGGTGTCCAGGCCCTGCGGGAAACCGGGCAGGTCGAGCCCGCCGAACAGGCCGGTCAGCACGTCACGGATCTTGGCGCTGCCCGCCCACTCGTGATCGGCGAGGTCACCGATGACCTCGTGGCGGATCGTGGCGGCCGGGTCGAGCGAGTCGTGCTGTGTGAGCACGCCCAGACGCAGGCCGCCGCTGTGCGTGACGCGGCCGGTGTCGGCCTCCTCCAGCTTGGCGAGCATCCGGATGAGGGTGGTCTTGCCGTCGCCGTTGCGCCCGACCACGCCGATCCGGTCACCTTCCGATACGCCGAGGGAGACGCCGTCGAGCAGGGCACGGGTGCCGTAGACCTTCGAGACGTTCTCGACGTTGACCAGATTGACTGCCATTTCGCTCCTGCGCAGGGGGTTCGACCGGCCTCAAGCGTAGGGCCTGTGGGGTGAAGGGCGGGGCGCGAGGGGGTGGTCACTCTTTGTGGTCACGTGACCTGACCGCCATCGACGAGCTCTGGGCCCCGCTCCCGCCCCGGCCGCCTCGCCGGCCCACCGTTCAGACCACGGTCGCCCCCGGCACCGGGCCCGCGGCCACCCGTACCGCGCGGCACGTGCCGGACGCGCGCAGCGCGTCGGCGACGTTCTCGGCGGACGCGGCGTCGGCGGCGAGGAAGGCCGTGGTCGGGCCGGAGCCGGAGACCAGGGCCGCCAGGGCGCCCGCGGCCGTGCCCGCGGCGAGGGTGTCCTTCAGGGCCGGGAAGAGGGAGAGCGCGGCGGGCTGGAGGTCGTTGGTGACCGTCGCGGCGAGGGTGTGCACGTCGCCGGTGCGCAGCGCGTCGAGCAGGGCCGGGGAGGCGGCCGGGGCGGGGGCGTGCGGGCTGAGGCGGTCGAACTCGCGGTAGACGGCCGGGGTCGACAGGCCGCCGTCGGCGAGCGCGAAGACCCACCAGAACTGGCCGCCGACGTCGAGGGGTACGAGTTTCTCGCCGCGGCCCGTACCGAGGGCCGCGCCGCCGACCAGGCTGAACGGGACGTCGCTGCCCAACTCGGCGCAGATGTCGAGGAGTTCGTCGCGCGAGGCGTGCGTGCCCCACAGGGCGTCGCAGGCCACGAGGGCGGCGGCCGCGTCCGCCGAGCCGCCCGCCATGCCGCCCGCCACGGGGATGTCCTTGGCGATGTGGATGCGCACGTCGGGCTCGATGCCGTGGCGGCGGCCCAGCTCGGTCGCGGCGCGGGCGGCGAGGTTCGTACGGTCCAGGGGAACCTCAGGCAGGGGGTCGTCGCCGGGTCCGGTGCAGGTCAGGGCGAGGGCCGGGGCCCGCTCGACGGTCACCTCGTCGTAGAGGCCCACGGCGAGGAAGACGTTGGCCAGGTCGTGGAAGCCGTCGGGGCGGGCGGCGCCCACGGCGAGCTGGACGTTGACCTTGGCCGGGACACGGACGGTTACCGGTTTCACTTCTGCTTGGCCTCCGCGATGCGGGCGAACTCGTGGACCGTCAGGGCCTCGCCGCGCGCCTGCGGGGAGACGCCCGCGGCGACGAGGGCTTCCTCGGCGGCCTGCGCCGAGCCCGCCCAGCCGGCGAGCGCGGCGCGCAACGTCTTGCGGCGCTGGGCGAAGGCGGCGTCGACCACGGCGAAGACCTGCTGCTTGGTGGCCGTGGTGGGGATCGGCTCGGTGCGGCGGGTGAGGGCGACCAGGCCGCTGTCGACGTTCGGGGCGGGCCAGAAGACGTTGCGGCCGATGGAGCCCGCGCGCTTGACGTGCGCGTACCAGTTGGCCTTCACGGACGGGACGCCGTAGACCTTCGAGCCGGGCTGGGCGGCGAGGCGGTCGGCGACCTCCGCCTGGACCATGACCAGGGTGCGCTCGATGGTCGGGAAGGTGTCGAGCATGTGGAGCAGGACGGGGACCGCGACGTTGTACGGGAGGTTGGCGACCAGGGCGGTCGGGGCCGGGCCGGGGAGTTCGGTGACCTGCATGGCGTCCGTGTTGACCAGGTCGAAGGCGTCCTTCTTGGCCGGGACGCGGGCCGCGATGGTGGTGGGGAGCGCGGCGGCGAGGGCGTCGTCGATCTCGACGGCGGTGACGTGATGGGCCGTTTCGAGCAGCGCGAGGGTGAGGGAGCCGAGCCCCGGGCCCACCTCCACGACGTTGTCGTCCTCGGTGACCTCCGCCGTGCGGACGATGCGGCGGACGGTGTTGGCGTCGATGACGAAGTTCTGGCCGCGTTGTTTGGTGGGGCGGATGTTGAGTGCGGCGGCCAGTTCGCGGATGTCCGCGGCGCCGAGGAGGGGGCCGGTCGGGCCCTGGGGTTCTGTGCTGCTCACCCGTCACAGGGTAGCCGCGCCGGTGACGGGGGCCGTCCGTGCGGCGCGGCCACCACCGGCACCCCGCGGGGTGGAGGCCGACCGCGCTTGCGGGGCCGGCCATGCAGGCGGAGCCGGCCATGCAGGCGGAGCCGGCCATCCACGCGAAGCCCCCCCCACGCGGAGCCGCCCCTCCCTCCCCGGAATCAGCCGTGCAGGCGGGGGCCGCAGTGGGGCCAGGGGCTTGTGCCCCGGCGGACGTAGAGTTTCTTCGCCCGGTAGGTCTGCTCGGCCGGCGGGGCGTCCTGGGGGCTTCCGGAGCCGCCGAGGCTGTGCCATGTGTGGGCGTCGAACTGGTAGAGGCCCCCGTACGTGCCGGTCGCGTCCGTCGCGTGCGGGCGGCCGCCCGACTCGCAGTGGGCGAGCGCGGACCAGTTGAGCGAGTCCGCCCCGGCCACGGACGTGGGCAGCGGCTTCGTGCCGACCCTGACCTTCTGGATGCGCGGCTCGCGCACGACGTCGGAATCGATCAGGCGCGGCTTCTGCTTGACGCCGTTGACCGTGCGCAGCTCGTACGTGACCCGCCGCGTGCCCGGCTCGCCGGCCTGGTCCACGACCTCGGTGCCCCGGAAGAGGTCCGGGTCCTCGCTGCGCTCGGTGGCGAACGGGATCGGCTCGTCCCGTGTCTCGCGCGACCCGGTGACCCGCAGCACCGTGATCGTCTGCCCGTCGCGGGGGAAGCTGTCCGGCGCCACGGACGTCGTGTCCTGGCCGTGCAGCGTGACACCGGCCTCGTCCACGGCCTCCCGCACGGTCGCCGCGTTCGTGCGGAGCCTGCGCCGGTGCCCGTCGGCCATGACGGTGACGCTGCGCTCGGTGCGTACGTCCAGGTCGAGGCCGTGGCGCGCGATGCGCCGCGAGCGGGACGTGGAGACGTACGCGCCCTCCGCGCGCACCCCGAGCTGGCGCAGCGCCCCGGCGACCGTGCGCGCGGTCGTCCACACCTCGCGGCGCTCGCCGTCGAGGGTGAGGCGGACGGGCCGCCCGTAGCGGACGGCGACGTCGTCGCCGCTGGCCAGGGCGGAGCCGGGGGCGGGGGCGACGACGTCGTGGGCGTTCACGTCGATGCCCTCGTCGGCGAGGAGTTCGCTGACGTCGTCGGCGAAGGTGTGCAGGGTGCGTTCCTTGCCGTCGACGGTGAGGTGGATCGCCTTGTCGTTGGCGACGAACGCGGACGTGCCGCCCGCGATGAACGCCACCACCAACGCCTGCGGGACCAGTCTGCGCAGCGTCTCGGGCCGCTGCTCGGCCTTCCTGCGGCGGGCGGCGCGACGGGTGGCGGCCCGTCCGCTGCCGCTCTCGTACGGCGTGTTGCTCACGACTACGCTCCGGCGCTCCAGGGTCCGCCCCCGGCCGGGGCGGGTCGGCGAGCAGAACCTAGCGGAGCGGCCGTCACTCTCCAAAGCGAGCCGGACACGCAGTGTCGCGAGCGTGTCGGCGCTCGCACGGATCGTCCGGTTCACCCGGTTCCTCCGGGTGGCTGCCGTGACGTTTCAGTAATCGAACGCGCGCGCGGTGTTGGCCGCGACCGACGTCGCGAGGGCTTCCTCGGTGACGCCCTTCACCTCCGCCATGGCGCGCAGCGTGACCGGAATGAGATACGACGCGTTGGGCCGTCCGCGGTACGGCGCCGGGGTGAGGAACGGCGCGTCCGTCTCGACCAGGACCAGCTCCGCCGGCGCCACGGCGAGCGCGTCCCGCAGGGGTTGGGCGTTCTTGAAGGTGACGTTGCCCGCGAACGACATGAAGTAGCCGTGCCGCGCGCAGACCGCGGCCATGTCCGCGTCGCCGGAGTAGCAGTGGAAGACGGTCCGCTCGGGCGCGCCTTCCTCCTTCAGGACGCGCAGCACGTCCTCGTGGGCCTCGCGGTCGTGGATGACCAGCGCCTTGCCGTGCCGTTTGGCGATCTCGACGTGGGCGCGGAAGGAGCGCTCCTGGGCGGCCTTGCCCCCGGGGCCCGTACGGAAGTAGTCGAGGCCGGTCTCGCCGACCCCCTTGACGTGCGGCAGCGCCGCGAGCCGGTCGATCTCGGCGAGCGCCTCGTCCAGGCCCGCGTCACCGAGCGGCTCCCTGGCCCCCTGCCGGGACCGGCCGCCCGCCCGTCTCCCACCACCGCCCTCGACCGAGGCCCCTTCGGGGCCGCCCCTTTCCATCCGGTCCCCGTGCACGATGCGCGGCGCCTCATTGGGGTGCAGGGCCACGGTCGCGTGCACGCGCGCGTGCCGCTCGGCCAGGTCGGCGGCCCAGCGCGAACCCTTCAGGTCGCAGCCGACCTGCACCACGGTCGTCACGCCCACCGACGCCGCCTTGGCGAGGCCCTCCTCCACGGTGGCCGCCTGCATGTCCAGGTGGGTGTGCGAGTCGGCGACCTCCACCGTGAGCGGTGCGGGCGGCGGGGGCGGGGTGACGTCCTTCGTACTGGGGCTCATGCCCCGATCCTACGAACCCGCTCAGTCGGTCTTTCCGGCCCGGCCCGGCCGGCCGGACCGGGCGGGCTGCCCGGACTCGTGGTGGCCGAAGAGGTGCAGCAGGTCGGACAGGTGCCAGTGGTGGCGCTCGGGGTGGTCCTCGCCCGAGTCCTGTCCTGGCACCTCCCGCGATGCGGGCGCCGACGTCGACGCGTTGTGCCGCTTCGCGTGGTGGTGGTTCTCCAGCGCGCGCAGCGTGGTGGAGACGCGGCCGGGGCGCATGATCCGTACGACATGGGAGCCACAGTTGGCGCAGGTGGGGCGGGAGAGCGGCGAGGGCACGCGATGCCCGTTCGCCACATAGATCACGAACTCCACACCGTCCCCGTCGACGTGGTGCTCGATCTCGTACGACTGCTCCCACCCGTGCCCGCACCGCATGCAGGCGAACGAATACGACTCGTGCGCGATGGATGTCGCGGCGCTGCGATCCGGTTCGAAGTGGGCGTCGGAGTGGGCGTCGGCGTCGGCACCGGTTGTCGTGTTGGGGGCTGCGAACTCGCTCATGCCAGCTCCATCCTCTTGTCCGCTGGACAAGCGCCGCCTTTCGGCAGCGTGGGGACGGGTGCGTCCCTTCAACCAGTGGACGCCTCCGCTGGGCCGAGCGCAAAAGCCCTGTCGACTATTGGAGCCGATTTGGCATTTACCTGCCGTAATGGGCCTCCGGCACGGTCTTCGCTTTGCATTCCAGGTTAGTACTTTGCCCGTCTATGGCGTGGGCCGAGCCGCGTTCTTTGCCGCCACGACGGCATCGAAGACCTGCCGCTTGGGCAGCCCCGCCTCGGCGGCGACGGCCGCGATGGCCTCCTTGCGCCGCTCCCCCGCCTCCTCGCGCACCCGCACCCTGCGCACCAGCTCCTCCGGGGTGATGTCGTCGGGTGCCTTGTCCGGCGCGCCTTCCACGACCACCGTGATCTCACCGCGCACACCGTCCGCCGCCCACGCGGCGAGTTCCTCCAGCGGCCCGCGCCTGACCTCCTCGTACGTCTTGGTCAGCTCCCGGCACACCGCGGCCCGCCGCTCGGCGCCGAACACCTGTGCCATCGCGGCGAGCGTGTCGTCGAGGCGGTGCGGCGCCTCGAAGTAGACGAGGGTGCGCCGCTCCTCGGCGACCTCCTTCAGGCGGCCGAGGCGCTCGCCCGCCTTGCGCGGCAGGAATCCCTCGAAGCAGAACCGGTCGACCGGGAGTCCGGACAGGGCGAGAGCGGTGAGCACCGCGGAGGGGCCCGGCACGGCGGTGACCCGGATGCCGTGCTCGACGGCGGCCGCGACGAGCCGGTAGCCGGGGTCGGAGACGGACGGCATGCCCGCGTCCGTCACGAGCAGCACACGCGCGCCGCCCTCCAGGGCCTCGACCAGCTCGGGCGTACGGGCCGACTCGTTGCCCTCGAAGTAGGAGACGACACGCCCGCCGACGTGCACCCCGAGCGCCTGCGCGAGCCGCTTCATGCGCCGGGTGTCCTCGGCGGCGACGACGTCGCAGGCGGCCAGCTCCTGGGCGAGCCGGGGCGGCGCGTCCGAGACAGCGCCGATGGGCGTCCCGGCGAGCACGAGCGTGCCGCCCGCTCCGGACGACGCGCCCCCGGCCCCGGAGGACGCGCCCTGCGCTCCGGACGACGCGCCGCCGGGTTCCGACGGCTGGGGAGAGGGGAGCGAGCTGGGAGATTCGAGGCTTCCTGTCACGGATCCATCCTCGCAGGGCCGGTCCACGGGACTCGCACAGCCGTGTTCCCTACGATGGCGCGGTGACCAGTACCGCGTCGTCGTCCCAGCCGACCCCGACCAGCGCCCGCCCAGGGCGGAATCCCGCGGGCGGGCGCCACCCGTCGTCGTGGCTGCGCGGCCTGCGCCGGTTCGGCTACCAGCCGCGGGACGACGGCGGCGGCGACGTCCGCTCCCGCCTCGCGCCGCCGTTCCCCGCCCCGGTGTCCCGTCTGTGGGCGGCGGCGGGCCTCGGCCGGTTCACCGGTGAGGGCGGCGCACGGCTCGTGGGCTGGGCGGGCCCGCTGCTCGTGACCCTGATGGCCGGGCTCATGCGGTTCTGGAATCTCGGCAGCCCGAAAGCCGTGATATTCGACGAGACGTATTACGCGAAGGACGCCTGGGGACTCATCCACCGCGGTTACGAGGTGAATTGGCCGAAGAACGCCAACGACCTCATTCTCGCGAAGAACGGCCACATCCCCATTCCGCACGACGCCTCCTACGTCGTGCATCCGCCGGTCGGCAAGTACGTCATCGGGATCGGCGAGACGCTGTTCGGCTTCAACCCGTTCGGCTGGCGGTTCATGACGGCCCTTCTGGGGACGCTGTGCGTGCTCATGGTGTGCCGGATCGGGCGGCGGATCTTCCGCTCGACGCTTCTGGGCTGCCTCGCGGGCGCGCTGCTCGCCGTGGACGGTCTGGCGTTCGTGATGAGCCGCACCTCGCTGCTCGACTCGGTCCTGGTCTTCTTCGTCGTCGCCGCGTTCGGCTGCCTGGTCGTGGACCGCGACCGGGCGCGCGAGAAGCTCGCCGCGGCGCTCCCGGTCGACGAGCACGGCCTGGCCCGCCCCGACGCCGACATCGCCGACCGGCTGCGTCTCGGGTGGCGCCCGTGGCGGCTGCTCGCCGGGCTCTGCGCCGGTCTGGCCGCCGCGACGAAGTGGAACGGCATCATCTACGTGGCCGCGTTCGCCGTCCTGACGGTCCTGTGGGACGTCGGCTCGCGGCGGGTGGCCGGGGCGCGGCAGCCGTATCTGAGCGTGCTCAAGCGCGACCTACTGCCCGCGTTCCTCTCCACGGTGCCGGTCGCGATCGTCACGTACCTGGTGTCCTGGCTCGGCTGGATCCTCTCGCCCGACGACGGCACCGGCGGCTACTTCCGCAACTGGGCGGTGACCGCGGGCAAGGGCAGCGGCTGGAGCTGGCTGCTGCCGGACTGGTGGCGCAGCCTGTGGCACTACGAGCACGAGGTGTGGCTGTTCAACACGAACCTCCACTCGCCGCACACCTACCAGTCCAACCCGTGGAGCTGGATCGTCGACGGCCGCCCGGTCTCGTACTTCTACGAGTCGCCCCCCGCGGGCAGCCAGGGCTGTCCGGCCGACACGGCGGGCAAGTGCGCCCGCGAGGTCCTCGCGCTCGGCACGCCCCTGCTGTGGTGGGCGGCGTGCTTCGCGATCGTGTTCGCGCTGTGGCGCTGGTTCTTCCGTCGCGACTGGCGGGCGGGCGCGATCCTGTGCGGCATCGCGGCCGGATACCTGCCCTGGTTCCACTACCAGGAGCGGACCATCTTCTACTTCTACGCGGTCGTCTTCGCGCCGTTCCTGTGTCTCGCCCTGGCGATGATGCTCGGCGCGATCATCGGGAAACCGGGATCGGGAGAGCGACGGCGGGTGGTCGGCGCGGCGGGCGCGGGTGTCCTGGTGCTGCTCATCGCGTGGAACTTCATCTATTTCTGGCCGATCTACACGGGCACCGCGATCCCGTACTCGGCGTGGCAATCAAGGATGTGGTTGGACTCGTGGATCTGAGAGCCGTTCTGTCCGGTTTTTGATCTCTGTTCGGACACTGTCGGACACATTCTTGAAAACGACCCCCGCAGCGCGCACACACCACGGTTACAGTCGCCTCGACCACAACCTGGGGAGGGGCGCGTCATGCGCAAGGGGGTAAAGACTGCCATTGTCGGCAGTGTGTTCACCGTCATGGTGGGGGGCGCGGGATACGGCGCTTTCAACATCATCAACGGCTTGTCGGGGAACGGTGGCTCGTCCGGTGCGGGGGCACCGGCCGTGCACCGCACCGGACCGCCGAGCAGCGACGAGGTCGAGAAGGCCGCGCACAAGTTCCTGACGGCCTGGGCGAAGAACGACCCGGACACGGCGGCCGTCTACACCAACTACCCCGGGGGCGCCCGTGACGCCCTCACCAGTTGGCACGACGACGCGCACGTCACGCGGACCGTCCTGACGGAGGGCACGCCCGCGGGCAACAAGGTCCCGTACAAGGTGAAGGCCACGGTGTCCTTCAAGGGGATGACCAAGACGATGTCGTACGACGCGTCGCTCAAGGTCGTCCGTGGCACGTCCACCGGGCGCGCCCTGGTCGACTGGTCGCCGACGGTGCTCCACCCCGACATGCTCAAGGGCGACACCCTGGTCACCGGCGAGGCGGCGACGCCGCCCATCGAGGCGGTGGACCGCAACGGCGTGGTGCTGACCAAGGACAAGTACCCCTCGCTCGGCCCGATCCTGGACACGCTGCGCAGCAGATACGGCGACAAGGCGGGCGGCACACCGGGCGTGGAGACCTACATCCAGCGCACCGCGAACGACGGTACGACGACCGAGAAGACGCTACTCACCCTCGCCGAGGGCAAGCCCGGCAAGCTGCGCACCACACTCAGCGCGACCGCGCAGGCGGCGGCCGAGAAGGCCGCGACCCGGTTCTCCAAGTCGGCCGTGGTGGCCGTCAAGGCGTCCACGGGTGAGGTGCTCGCGGTCGCCAACCACGGGTACGGCACCTGGAACGCGGCGTTCGAGGCGAAGCTGGCGCCGGGCTCCACGATGAAGATCATCACCGCGGCCGCCCTCATCGACCACGGCGTGACGACGGCGAACGGACCGGCGCCCTGTCCGCCGTACGTAGTCGTACGGAGCCAGACCTTCCACAACCTCACCGGCGAACAGCCCAACATGAACGCCACGCTGTCCAACGACTTCCAGCGCTCCTGCAACACCGGTTTCATCAAGCAGTTCTACAACCTCAAGCCGGCGGGCAGCGCGCTGGCGGACGAGGCGAAGAACCGGTTCGGCATCGGCAAGGACTGGCAGACCGGGATCGTCTCGACCGACGGTTCCGTGCCCGTCACCGGCGACTCGGACGACGGAGCGGCCTTCATCGGCCAGGGCAAGGTGACGATGAACCCGCTGAACATGGCCTCCGTGACGGCGACCGCGATCACCGGCACGTTCCGCCAGCCGGTCCTCGTCTCGCCCGAGCTGAGCGGCCGCCCGCGCGCCACCGCGCGGGGTCTTCCCGCCTCGACCGTCGCCCAGCTCAAGCAGATGATGCACGCCACCGCCACCTCGGCCATCGGCACCGCGACCCGCGCCATGGCCGGGATGCCCGGCAACGACTTCGGGGCGAAGACCGGTTCGGCGGAGGTCGGGGGCCAGGCGGCCTCCAACTCCTGGTTCACCGGCTACCACAACGACGTCACCGCGGCGGCGATGGTGCAGGCCGGCGGCCACGGCAACACCGCGGCCGGGCCGATCGTGGCGTCGGTGCTGCGCGCGGCGGGCTAGCCGGGCCGACGGGGGCCGACGGGGGCCGACGGGCAACAGGCAACGGACAGCAGGCAGCAGGCAGCAGCGGCACGTCTCACGCGACTGCTCGTGCCCACAAGCCCGTCCGCGTCGTTCTGTCTACGCGGGTACGGAGGCCCGGGGACGTGACTCACCGTTCCCCGGGCCCGGCACCACCCGTACCCTGAGCCCCTCAGACACCTCCGGAGGACACACGTGGGCAGCAGAGGCAGACGCCGTGCCGCGGCACGTCGCAACACGAACGCGCTGGTGATCGGTGGCGTCGCGGCCGCCGCGGTGATCGGTGTCGGCGTGGGCGCGTACGCCCTGATGGGCGGCTCCGACTCCGGTTCGGCCTCCGGGACCGGCTCGGCAGGCTCGTCGTCGGCGTCCGACGACAAGCCGAAGGTGAAGCAGGGCCCACCGTCCGCCACCGAGGTGCGCGCCGCCGCCGAGCGTTTCCTGACGGCGTGGCAGAGCGGCGACACCGCGAAGGCCGCCGCGCTCACGGACGACCCGAGCACCGCGCGGGCCGCGCTCACGGGCCTGGTGAAGGACGCGCACCTCACGGACGTGAAGCTCACGCCGGGGACGGGCAAGGGCGCGAGGGTCCCGTTCCACGTCACGTCCACGGTCGCGTACGAGGAGAAGAACGGGCAGAGCGACGGACAGAGCAACGCCGCAGGCGGCGGGAAGGCCGGCGGAAAGCTCACCGCGCCGTTCGCCTACGACTCCTCGCTCACGGCCGTGCGCCGCAAGAGCGACGGCAAGGTCCTGGTCGGCTGGAAGGCATCCGTCGTGTACCCGGGGCTGCGGGACGGCGACCGGCTCGTCACGGGCGAGGCGGGCACCCCACCGATCAAGGCCCTGGACCGCGCGGGCGGCGAGCTGACCACGGCCAAGTACCCGTCGATCGGCTCGGTCCTGGACGGCCTGCGCGAGAAGTACGGCAAGACGGCGGGCGGCACGGCCGGCGTGGAGCTGCGGATCGTCCGCAAGGAGTCCAAGGACAAGAACGCGCTGCCGGACAAGACCCTGCTCACCCTCTCCAAGGGCACTCCGGGCACCGTCCACACCACGCTGAGCCCGAGGCTGGAGGCCGCCGCGGAGAAGGAGGTCGCCCAGCAGAAGCGGGCCGCGGTGGTCGTGATCAGGCCGTCGACGGGTGAGATCCTCGCCGTGGCCAACTCGACCCCCGGCTTCAACGTCGCCTTCCAGGGCTCCCTCGCCCCCGGCTCCACGATGAAGATCATCACGTCGTCGATGCTGCTTGAGAAGAACCTGGCGGACGTCGACCGCAAGCACCCCTGCCCCAAGTACTTCACGTACGGGCACTGGAAGTTCCACAACGACAACAAGTTCGAGATCAAGAACGGCACGTTCAAGGCGAGCTTCGCCGCCTCCTGCAACACGGCCTTCATCAGCCAGGCCCCGAAGCTGCGCAACGACTCCCTCACCAAGCAGGCGCAGCAGGTCTTCGGTCTCGGCCTGAACAACTGGGCCATCGGCGTGCCCAGCTTCGACGGGTCCGTGCCGGTCCAGTCGCAGGCGCAGATGGCGGCGTCGCTGATCGGGCAGGGCGGGGTGCGGATGAACCCGCTCAACATGGCGTCGGTGGCGGCGACCGTGAAGAACGGCACGTTCCACCAGCCCTACCTGGTCTCGCCCGACGTCGACCACCGCACGCTCGCGACGGCCTCGCGCACGATGTCCGCGTCGACCGTGGCCAAGCTTCGGGAGCTGATGCACTACACGGCCATCGCGGGCACCGCGGTGCAGCCCATGTACGGGCTCGGCTCCGACATGGGCGCCAAGACCGGTTCGGCGGAGGTCGACGGCCAGGAGAAGCCGAACGGCTGGTTCACGGCGTACCGCGGCGACCTGGCCTCGGCGGCGGTCGTCCAGGCGGGCGGCCACGGCAACTCCTCGGCGGGGCCGATCGTACGGCAGATGCTTCTGACGGGGGCCGGCTGACGGGGTGACGCCGCTCCGGGGCATCCCCGAGTCGCCTCTCCGGGTGCGGTACGGGTACGGCCAGGGTCTTCCCCGGTCGAGACCGGCCCCGGCGGCGCGCACGCTCGGTGCATGACCTTCAGACGCGGCGCGCTCGGCTCCCCCGAGACGGCTCTCTTCCTCGGCCCGCTCCTCTTCGGCGTGTACGGCGTGATCCGCCTTCTCGACGGCATCGACGGCGTCCACGGACCCGGCCTCGCCTGGACGACCGGCCACCTGTGCTTCCTCGCCGGACTCCCCCTCTACGTACGGGGGTTCGGCCTGATGCGGGACCTCGCAGGGCGGCGTGACCGGTGGGCCGGGGCGGCTCTGGTGACGTCGGTGGCGGGCGCGTTCGCGTTCGCCGTGCAGTTCGGCGTGGACGTGGTCTGCGGCCTGCTCGCAAACGACCACGCCCGGATGTCCGAACTCTCCGACCACTTCGGCTCGTTGCCTGGCGCTCAGATCGTGTTCTACATCGCCGGACCCATCTTGTTCTCGCTCGGCCAGGTCGCCCTGGCGGCGCGTCTGTACAGGTGGCGCGCGCTGCCGCTGTGGGCTCCGTGCGTGCTCTTCGCGAGCGTGCTGCTGCCGTTCGCGGACAAGGACCTGATCCCGCTCGCCGCCGCGCTCATGCTCCTCGGCTACTCGCCGCTCCGGCGCTCCAGCGCCTCCCGTACGGCCTTCACCAGGGCCTGAGCCCGCGGGTCGGCGGTGACACCCTTGCGCATGCCGTTGGTGACGTAGCCGAAGGCGATGCCCGACTCCGGGTCGGCGAAGCCGAGGGTGCCGCCGCGGCCCGGATGGCCGAATGAGCCGGGGCCCAGCAGCGGGGACGCGGCGCCGTGCAGCATGTAGCCGAGGCCGAAACGGCTGGGGGCGATCAGGACACGGTCGGGTCCGGACGAGCGCTCCGTACGGGCGAGTTGAACGGTGGCGGGCGTGAACAGGCGTGCCCTGCCGTCCACTTCACCGATGAGCGAGGCGTAGAAGCGGGCGAGGCCGTCGGCGGTGCCGATGCCGTTGGAGGCGGGCAGCTGGGCGGCGCGGTAGGCGGGGTCGTTCTCGTCGGGCGCCGGGTCGATGGCCCCGAAGGCGCGACGGGTGAGCGAGCCGGGGTCGGCGTACGCGTCGGCGATGGCCTTCTTGGGCCGGGCGCGCAGCCCGCCGGGCGCGGCCGGTGGTTCGGTGGGCCCGATCCGCCCCACGTGTCCCGCCCGCTCCCGCGGCAGCCCGATCCACACGTCGGCGCCGGCCGGCCCGGCGATCTCGTCGGCGACGTACTCCCCGATGCCGCGTCCCCCGGTCACCCGGCGCACGAGCTCCGCGGTGAGCCAGCTGTAGGTCTGCGCGTGGTAGCCGTGGTCGGTGCCGGGTGTCCAGGCGGGGGCCTGCCCGGCGACGGCCGCGGCGCCCAGGTCCGGGTCGGCGGCCTCGGCCGGGCTGAGCGGCCGGTCGAGCGCCGGTACGCCGACGCGGTGGGCGAGAACGTCCCGTACGCGGGCGTCCTCCTTGCCGTGCGCCTTGAACTCGGGCCAGTACGAGCCGACGGGCGCGTCGAGGTCGAGCGCGCCGCGCTGGTGGAGCAGGAGCAGGGCGGCCGCGGCGATCCCCTTGGTGGCGGACCGCATGACCTGGGCGGTGCCGGGCCGCCAGGCGCCCCCGCCGCCGTCGACGTCCCGGCTGCCGCCGTACAGCTCGACGACCCGGTGCCCGTCCCGGTACACGACGAGCCCGGCGCCCCGCTCCCCTCGGCTCTTGAAATTACGGACAAAAGCCTCCCGCACGCCTTCGAATCCGCGGTCGACCGAGCCGTTCACTGCTGCATCCACGGAGGATGTAACGCGGGCAGGGGGGCGGTGATTCCTGCGCACGATCACGCGTGGCCGCGGTCACAGGACGGCGGCGAGGCGGTCCACCTGGTCCGGGTCGGTTCCGTAGCAGTAGAGCATCACCTCGTCGGCGCCGAGGTCGGCGAAGGCGGTGACCGCCTGACGGATCTCGCGTGGCGTGGTGAGCATGTCGTCGACCATCCGGTCGGCCGCGCCGGTGAAGGCGTAGTAGGCGCGCCGGGCGGCACGGGCGTCGTCGACCACGTCGGCCGGGCCGAGCGCGACGTTGACCTGCGCGACGAGGCGGGGCGAGCAGCACCTCGCTCTGCACGCGGATGCGGGACGTGGCCCCGGCGAGCGCCGCGAGCGCGACGAGCGGCTCGGGGGTGTCGTAGGCGAGCCGGTCGAGCAGCCCGAGCGTGCTGAAGGGCCCGGCGTCGGCGCGCCGGGCCCAGGTGAGCAGGTCGGCGGGGTCGCCGATGGGCAGCCCGATGCCGATGTGGACGGGGTTCGTGGCGTTCACGAGGAGAGACCTCCGGAAGGAAGGGTCGGCGGATACCGCTGCCGCCCCTCCGGCACCCCGCTGACCGGGGTGGAACGCTCCCGCCCTGCGGCGTACTTCCGGGGAGCGTCTCGTCGAAGTGCTCTCACGTCAAGGCGCGCGGTTTCCCACGCGCCAACGCTTTTCCCGCCCGGCTACCGCCCGGCCGCCGCCCGACTGCCGCCGACTGCCGTGCGGCTGCCGTGCGGCCGTCAGGCGAATCGCTGCGCGGTCGAGCCGTCGCAGGACCGGAGGGCCATCGCCCCGTTCGCGGCGGACTGCGTCAGGCACAGGCCGGTCGCGGTGGCCGGGCGGATCGTGCCGTCGCCTGGCCTGGTCCACTGCTGGTTGGTTCCGCCGTGGCAGTTCCACAGGATCGTGGACGTGCCCGCGGTGGTGTCACGGGAGTCCAGGCACCTGTCGTGGGAGAGCCCGACGTGGATCGACTTGTACGCCGGGTCGTACCACCACACCTGGTTGCGGCCGCCGTGACAGTCCCAGCCGATCACGGACGTGCCGTTGCGCGACGAGTCGCCGGAGGCGTCCAGGCACTGGCCGGTCGCCTCGTTCTTCAGCGGCTTGAACAGGTCGTCCCAGGCGCCCGCGTACAGCTTGGGGCTGCCGGTGGACGCCGGGTCGGCGCAAGATGCCTCGCGCAGGCCGGAGTTGTAGAACTGGGCGAAGCAGGAGGCGAAGGCGCCGTGCCCGGCGGCGTTGGGGTGGAACGACTGACGGACGTTGTTCTCGTCGGGCGGGAACGGGCCGGTGACGTCGTAGTAGAAGCCGCGCGCCCAGGTGCTGGACGTGCACACCTCGTGCCCGTGGAACAGGCGGGAGTTGTCCAGGTAGTACGCGCCGGACGCCTCGGCCGCCTTGCGGATGCCGCGCTCGAAGGCGGGGACGGCGACGTTGCGGCCCCATGCGGCGTCCGAGTCGTAGCCGAGGCAGCCGCCGGGCAGCTTCCCGGGGAAGTTCGGGTTGTCGTACATGTCCGGACTGATCGGGGACGGGTAGGACATGACGACGAGCTTGTAGGCGTCGTCGGCGTAACCGGCTTCGCGCATCACGGTCTTCAGGTCGCCGACGGTCGCCTCGACCTTGGGCACCATGCCGTCCACGCGGGCCTGCCAGCCGGAGTCGTACTTCGGCGCGCACGGCCCCTGCAACAGCACCCACCGCTCCACGCAGTCGGTCATCACGGGCCCGAACTGGATGTCGTCGTTCGCGCCGACGACGAGCACGATCATCTTGACGCGGGTGTTACGGGCCTTGATGGCGAGGTTGTCGCTCTGGACGAGCTGGTCGGCGTACTGCTTCTGCCCGCCGATCCGGATGTGGTACGTCGCCGCGCCGGAGCAGGCGACATTGTTCGCGACGTCCGCGAGTCCCGTGCGGTAGATCGCGGCCTTGGTCGAACGGTGGCACCAGTTGTCGGGCCCGTCGGTGCCCGGCCAGTACGAGCCGACGCCCTCCCCGGAGATCTCCGAGTCCCCGAGCGAGATCACCTCGCTCTTGCGGTCGGCCATGGGCCGTTCCTCCGGGCTGCCGTAGAGCTTGGTGGCCTCCGCGGCGCGGATCTGTTCCAGGTCCGGGGGGAGCGGCGTCGACTGGGTGGTTGCGGGGGCCGCGTGCGCGGTGGTCACGGCGAGCGGCGTGCCGAGGGAGAGAGCGAGGACGGCCGCGGCGGCACAGGTTCTCAGCCGCTTCCTCATGTGTGCCATGAAGCCTCCAGGTTCGCTGTTACCCCCGGTATTTACTGGCTGGTAGCCACCCTGGGAAGAGCCTGAACCTGAAAACCCCTCAACTTTTGCGCTCTCATGGATCGGAGGTCGGCGATCCGGTACGCCGGGATCCGGACATTTATGATCACCCGCATGCGGCCGCACGGCGGCTGCGCCACAACGGGGGATGACATGCGGAACACGAACAACACGACCGGCCTGGTCATAGCCGTGCTGGTCGTCGCTCTGGTGGTACGGCGGCAGGTGCGTACACGCCCTGTGCGGCGCTACGGCTCGCTCGTCGCGCCCGCGCTCCTGGGCGTCGTCGGCGCCGTCGGGATCGCCTTCGGCATCGCCGCGGCCGTCAAGGACCGGCCACTGACCCTGCTGCCCGTCGTCCTGCTGGTGGCGAGTCTGGCCGTCGCGGCGTCGTTCGGTGTGGCCAGGGCACGGACCGTACGGGTCTGGCGTGGCCCGCGAAGCGAAGTGCTGCGCAAGGGGACGGCGGCGACGACCGGGCTGTGGCTCGCTTCGCTCGGCGTGCACATCGGTCTCGCGCTGTGGATCGACCGGGCGGCAGGAGCCGGGCTGCTGGGGACCGCGTCCCTGTACGCGTACGTCGCGGTCGGCCTGGGGACACAGAACCTTCTGGTACGACGGCGGGCCGCCGCGCTGCCGGGGTGAGCGACGAAGGCGGCCTCCCGCCCCGAGGCACGCCCGCCCCGAGGCACGCCCGCCCCGAGGCACGCCCGGCCCGGCCCGCGCCCGGCCCCCTCCGCGCGCGTCCTAACCCACGCTCGGCGCCACCGCCCGCGGATCGAAGCCGAACGGCAGTTCAAGGCGGTGCGCGCGCATCAGCTCCTCGTCCACCAGCAGGTCGCCCGTCGCCCCGTCCGCCGCGATGACACCGCCGCTGAGGATCAACGAGCGCGGGCAGAGCTCCAGGGCGTACGGCAGGTCGTGCGTCACCATCAGGACGGTGACGTCCAACGAGCGCAGGATGTCCGCGAGTTCGCGGCGGGACGCCGGGTCCAGGTTGGAGGACGGCTCGTCCAGGACGAGGATCTCCGGCTCCATCGCCAGGACCGTGGCCACCGCCACCCGGCGGCGCTGGCCGAAGGAGAGATGGTGCGGGGGACGGTCCGCGTACTCCTCCATGCCGACCATGGTGAGGGCCCGCACGACCCTGGCCTCCAGTTCCGCGCCCCTCATGCCTGCCGCGGCCGGGCCGAACGCCACGTCCTCCCGGACCGTCGGCATGAACAGCTGGTCGTCCGGGTCCTGGAAGACGATGCCGACGCGGCGGCGGATCTCCGCCATGTTCGCCCGGTCGACCGGAAGGCCGGCCACCCGCACCGAGCCCGCGCCCGCCGTGAGGATGCCGTTCAGGTGCAGGACGAGCGTCGTCTTGCCCGCGCCGTTGGGGCCGAGCAGGGCCACTCGTTCGCCCTTGGCGATCGTCAGGTCGACCCCGTAGAGGGCCTGGTGGCCGTCCGGGTAGGCGAAGGCCAGTCCCGAAACGTCCAGCGAGGTGAGCGAGGTAGCGGCAGTCACAGCATCCATCCCATGAGGCATACGAACAGCGCGGCTCCCGGCAGGGTCAGCGCGTACGACCATTGCGCCCGTGTCGCCGTGACCTCGTCGATCACCGGCATCGAGCCCGCGTACCCCCGGCTGACCATGGCCAGGTGCACGCGCTCTCCCCTCTCGTACGAGCGGATGAACAGCGCGCCCGCCGATTTCGCGAGCACCCCCCAGTGGCGTACGCCCTTCGCCTCGAAGCCGCGCGACTCCCGCGCGATCTTCATGCGGCGCATCTCGTCCGTGATCACGTCGCCGTAGCGGATCATGAAGGACGCGATCTGGACCAGCAGCGGGGGGAGTTTCAACCGCTGCAGCCCCAGGAGCAGTTCGCGCAGTTCCGTCGTCGAGGCCAGCAGGACCGACGCCGCCACGCCGAGCGTGCCCTTCGCGAGGACGTTCCACGCGCCCCACAGACCACTCTCGCTCAGTGACAGGCCCAGGAAGTGCACCCGTTCGCCCTCCGCGACGAAGGGCATCAGCACCGCGAACGCCACGAACGGGATCTCGATCAGCAGGCGTTTGAGCAGGTACGGGAGCGGGACCCGGGCCGCGTACGCCACCGCCGCGAGCAGCGCCGCGTACAGCGCGAACGCCCACATCGCCTCCCGCGGGGTGGAGACGACCACGACGACGAAGCAGAAGACCGCCGCGAGTTTCGTGTGCGGGGGCAGGGCGTGGACGGGCGAGTCCGCGGCCCGGTAGAGACGGTGTGCGTGGCCCGCGCCCATGTCAGGACACCGCCCCGTCGGCGACCGGCTCCGTCGACGCGGGGTCGCTGGTACGACGCCTGCGCAGCACCCAGAAGACGCCCGAGCCCGCGACGAGCGTCACGCCCACCCCGATGGCCCCGGCCAGGCCCCGGCTGCCCGTCACGTCCTTGACGCCGTACCCGGCCAACGGGGAGTCGGACGCGGCGTGCGGCTTCTCCTTCTTGTCGATGCCCTTGTCGTGGGCGACCTTCATCAGACCGTCGGGGTTCGTCGACGCGTAGTACGAGACCCCGCCCGCCAGGACGAGGGACGTGAGCAGACCCGCCGCCCAGACCTTGCGGTGCGAGCGGCCGCGGGCGGCCACGGCCACCGGCGAGACCGGCGCGTCGATCAGCTCCCCGCCGACCTTGAGCTTGAGCGGCTTGTGCAGGCCCCGCGCCCCGTGCACCAGATCAGGGCGGACGGCCACGACCGCGCCGACGGTGAGCGCGGTGATGACCGCCTCGCCGATGCCGATGAGCACGTGCACACCGATCATCGCGGTGGCCACCTTGGCGAGGGAGACGTCCGTCGTCCCTCCGATGGCGTAGAAGCACGTGAAGACGACGGCGGCCGCCGGGACCGAGAGGAGCGCGGCGGCGAACGACGCCACCGTGATCGAGCGGCGAGTGCGCGGCAGCAGCTTCACCAGGGCGCGGAAGACGAGGTAGGCGACCACTGTCGTCGTGATCGCCATGTCCGTGATGTTCACGCCGAGCGCGGTCAGACCGCCGTCGGCGAACAGCACCCCTTGCATGAGCAGCACCACGGACACGCACAGGACCCCGGTGTACGGGCCGACCAGGATCGCGGCCAGCGCGCCGCCCAGGAGGTGCCCGCTGGTACCCGCCGCCACGGGGAAGTTCAGCATCTGCACCGCGAAGATGAACGCCGCGACCAGCCCGGCCAGCGGCGCCGTGCGCTCTCCCCCGCTCCCGGCCGTGCCCGAACGGGAGGCATCCCCCAGTTCACGGCGCGCGCCGCGCAGGCTGACCACGATGGCCCCCGCGGCGACCGCGCCCGCGGCCGCCGAGACGGGGGCGTCGATGAATCCGTCGGGGACATGCATGGGGCGATGATAGTGCGTTGTTGCGAACAGCTTGCAAGAGCATCGGCCGGGCGGTCGCCAGGCCGCCGAGGCGACCGCGGAGCCGCCGGAGCCGCCGGAGCCGCCGGAGCCGCCGGAGCGACTGTGAGGCGGATAACGCGGACAACGCCGAAGGATCTTCGGCACCCCTGGCCCGAAGACTCGGACATATGGGACATTAATGGCATGAACGCCGTCGAGCAGTACGTCGAGCAGTACGCGCGGGCCCGTGTGGTCACCGACTCCCCCGACGCGAACCGTGCTGTCCCGGTGGTGCTGCGTTACGACGGCCGGGTCCACGTCCGCGTCCCGGACGCGGACGCCGTCGCCCCGGAGTCCGGCGAGTGGACGCTCCCGCGCGACCTGCTCGAACGCGGCCTGCGCGCCCCGGCCTCCAGCGGCGACATCCGGGTCTGGCCGTGCGGGCGGGTGCAGACGGTCATCGAGTTCCACGCCCACGACCGGGCCACGGTCGTCCAGTTCGACGCGAAGACGCTGATCCGTTTCCTGCGTCGCACGCACACGGCGGTCACGCCCGCCACCCGCTGACCGGCCACCGCCGGCCCACCACCCGCGCCCGCCACCCGCCGACCCGGCGTCCGTCGGAGTCGGCTCCGGAGCCGGCTCCGGCTCACCGCACCGGCGCGCCGAGCGCCGGCAGCACGACCGCGTCGATGTACGAGGACAGATACGCCCTGGTGGGCGGCTCGTCGTCGATGATCGAGCGCGTCGCGAACGCGCCGATCAGCATGTGCACCACATAGCCGAGCGCCGGATTGTCCGCCTGGATCTCACCGCGCTCCGCCGCCCGCCGCAGCATCCGGTCCAGCCCGGACAGCTCGGGCGCGATGACCCACTCGCGGAACGCGGCCAGCAGATCGGGGTTGGTGTGGACGGCCAGCATCAGGCCGCGCATCAACGCGCTGTTCTGCTCCATGCCGTCGTCGTCCTCGCGGCAGGCCAGCGCGTGCAGGTCACCGCGGAGCGACCCCGTGTCGATCTCGTCGAACCGCGGCTTCTGGCTGCGCAGCGCCCGCGCGACGAGCTCGGCCTTTCCGCCCCACTGACGGTAGAGCGTCGCCTTGCTCGCCCGGGTGCGGGCGGCCACCGCGTCCATGGTCAGGGCGTCGTAGCCGACCTCGCGGAGCAGATCGAGCACGGCCCCGTACAGCTCGGCCTCCCGCTCGGGCGTGATCCGGCTGCGGCGTGCCGTCGCCTCGGCGGTCATGACCGTCACCTCTTCTCGCGTACGCGTACGCACACACCGGCACGCGTACGTCGTCACCATCGCCCACGTACAACATGAACATACCGCGCCGATTACCGAAACGAAACCGTTTCGTACGTGCGGACGGGCGGTGCCGCGGGCGGAGATTCCTCGCCCCGCCCCTCGGGGCGGTGGAGGAGGTCAAAAAGTTGCCGCGGCCTGTCACGCGGAAAAGCATGAGGAGGTGACTGAGGCAGCAGCAGAGACAGAAGCAGCGGGCGCGAACCGGGCCTACCTGCGGTTCCCACATCTCAACGGCGACCAGCTCTGTTTCGTCGCGGAGGACGACCTCTGGGTCGCCCCGCTCGACGGTTCGGCGCGCGCCTGGCGGGTCACCGCCGACCGCACCAAGCTCGGACACCCGCGGTTCTCGCCGGACGGCAGCCACATCGCGTACACGTCATGGCGCAGCCTCGATCCGGAGATCCATCTCGCGCCGGTCGACGGCGGGGCCGCGCGCAGACTCACGTACTGGGGCAGCACCGACACGCAGGTGCGCGGCTGGACGCCGCCCGACCGGGACGGCCGGTCCGACATCCTCGCCGTCGCCTCGCACGGCGAGCCCTTCTCCTACTTCACCTTCGCGTACAGCGTCCCGACCGACGGCTCTCCCGGCGGCAAGCTCCCCTGGGGCCCGGTCACCGACATCCAGGTCGCCGACATCGACGGCGAACGCCGCACCCTGCTGCTCACCGGCACGCCGCCGCACGAACCGGCCGCCTGGAAGCGGTACCGCGGGGGCGCGCAGGGGCGGCTGTGGGTGCACGGGCAGCGGGTTCTCGCCGACCTCGACGGGCATCTCGACGACCCGATGTACGTGGCCGGGCGCATCGCCTTCCTCTCCGACCACGAAGGCGTCGGCAACGTCTACTCGTGCCTGCCCGACGGCTCCGACCTCACCCGGCACACCGACCACGACGCGTTCTACGCCCGGCACGCCGCCTCCGACGGCACGCGTGTCGTCTACCAGTGCGCGGGTGAGCTGTGGATCCTCGACGCGCTGGAGGCCGGGTCCCAGCCGCGCCGCCTGCCGGTCCGGCTCGGCGGCCCGCGCACCGGGCGGCGCCGCTACCAGGTGCCCGCCGCCCACCACATCGACTCCCTCTCGGTCGACGAGACCGGCCGGGCCAGCGCCGTCACCGTGCGCGGCAGCCTCTACTGGCTGACGCACCGCGACGGCCCCGCCCGCACGCTGACCAGCACCCCGGGGGTGCGGGTCCGGCTGCCGGAGATGCTCGGCAGCGGCGGCCAGGTCGCCTACGTCACCGACGCCGACGGCGAGGACGCGGTCGAGATCGCCTACCTGCCCCGGGCCAGCGGTGCCCGCCCCCCGCGCCGCCTCGCCTCCGGTCGGCTCGGCCGCGTACGAGAACTCGTCTCGGACCCGGACGGCGAACGCCTTGCCATCGCCACGCACGACGGCCGTCTCCTCCTGCTCACCGTCGCGGAGGACGAGGAGCCGGTGGCCGCCGGGGAGGACACCGGACGCGCCTCGGACGAGAAGACCGGCACGGCCGACACGATGGCCGGGGCCTCCGACGCGACGGCCGGGGCCTCCGACACGACAACCGACACCACCACCGCAACAACAGCCGACACCGCCGACACAACGACCGACACCACCACAACGGCCCCGGCCGCCGACACGACGGCCGACACCGCCGACACAACGACCGGGGCCGCCGCCACGACGGGCACCACCGACACGAACACCCCGACCACCGGTCAGCGAGCCGCCCACACCACCGGCCGGGCCCCCGCCACCGGCCCACAGGCCGTCCCCGCCGAAGGGCGGACCTCCGCCGCCGGTGCGCTGGACGCCACCCCCGGCGGGGACGCCGCGGCCGGTGGTCGGCTCGTCGAGGTGGTGCGGTCGGTGAACGGGCCCGTGCGTGATCTCGCGTTCTCCCCGGACGGGGCCTGGCTGACCTGGTCGCATCCCGGTATCGGGCGCTCACTGCGCAAGATCAAGATGGTGCGGATCTCCGGGCCCGGCGACCGGCGCGTCGTCGACGTCACCAACGGCAGGTTCGAGGACGAGAACCCCGTCTTCACGCGCGACGGCCGGTACCTCGCCTTCCTGTCCTGGCGCGGCTTCGACCCCGTCTACGACGTGCACACCGGCGACCTCTCCTTCCCCCTTGGCTGCCGCCCCTACCTCGTACCGCTCTCCTCCACCACCCCGTCGCCCTTCGCCCTCTCGCCCGACGGGCGCACGGCCGCGGGCGGGCTCGACGCCGCCGAGGGCACCGGGGACTGCTCGCCGACCGTGGAGACGGAGGGGCTGCCGGACCGGGTGGTGCCGTTCCCCGTCGCCGCGTCGAAGTACTCGGCCCTTCACCCGGTCGCCGGCGGCGGCCTGGTGTGGCTGCGCTGGCCGATCTCCGGCGCGCTCGGCGAGACGTTCGCCAACCCGGCGGACACCTCGGCCCAGCCGACCCTCGAACACTTCGACCTGGCCAAGGGCCGCAAGACCCAACTCGTCGACCACATGGACTGGTTCGCGGTCAGCGGCGACGGCACCCGGCTCGTCGTCGCCGACGAGGACGAGCTGCGCGCCGTGCCCGCCACCGAGGCGGGCGACAGCGACTCCACCGTCTGGCTCGACCTGCGCCGCATCCTGCACGAGGTCGACCCGGCCGCCGAGTGGCGGCAGGCGTACGAGGAGGCGGGCCGGCTCATCCGCGCCTACTTCTGGGACCCGGACATGTGCGGGATCGACTGGGACGGGGTGCTCGACCAGTACCGCCCGCTGGTCCAACGGGTCGCGTCCCCCGACGAGTTCGCCGACCTGCTGCGCGAGGTGCTCGGCGAGCTGGGCACCTCGCACGCCTACGTCGCCGCCGCCCGCCGCAACGAAGGCCCGCCGCACTACCAGCGCGCCCAGGGCCTGCTCGGCGCCAACCTCGTGTGCCGGGACGGGCGATGGGTGGTGCGGCGCATCCTGCCCGGCGACTCGTCCGACTCCAAGGCCCGCTCCCCGCTGGCCGGTACCGGCATCCGCGAAGGGGCCGTCCTCACCCACGTCGACGGCCGCCCGGTCGACCCGGTCGCGGGCCCGTACCCGCTGCTCGCGGGCTCCGGCGGCACCACGGTCGAGCTGACCTTCTCGCCCCCGGAGGGCGAAGGCCCGCCCCGCCGCGTCGCCGTCATGCCGCTCATCGACGAACGGCCGCTGCGCTACCAGGACTGGGTGGCCAAACGCCGAGCCGTCGTACGGGAGTTGAGCAACGGAAAATGCGGCTACCTGCACATCCCCGACATGGGCGGCTCCGGCTGGGCGCAGTTCAACCGCGACCTGCGCATGGAGGTCTCGCGGCCCGCGCTCATCGTCGACGTACGCGGCAACGCGGGCGGCAACATCAGCGAGCTCGTCATCGAGAAACTCACCCGGAAGATCCTCGGCTGGGACCTGACACGCGACGCGCAGGCCGTGTCGTACACCTCGAACGCCCCGCGCGGCCCCGTCGTCGCGCTTGCCGACGAGGCGACCTCGTCCGACGGCGACATGATCACCGCCGCGTTCAAACTGCTCGCGCTCGGCCCGGTGGTCGGGCAGCGCACCTGGGGCGGCGTCGTCGGGATGACGGGGCGGCACCGGCTCGTCGACGGCACCGTGATCACCGTGCCGATGAACGCCGCCTGGTTCCCCGAGTACGGCTGGTCCATCGAGAACCGGGGCGTCGACCCCGACATCCCGGCCCTGCGCACGCCGCTCGACTGGGCCGAGGGGCGGCACGCGCAGCTGGACGACGCCGTCGAGCTCGCGCTCGGGCTCCTCGACGAACAGGGCGCCAAGACACCGCCCGACTACTCCGACGTACCCGACCGGCGCCGCCCGAAGCTGCCGCCACGGCGCTGAACACGCGGCCCTGACCTGCGCCGACAGCGGAGGGCTACGGTCCGAAATGCGACCTGTGTACCGCCGTGCAAGTCTGGTCGAGCCCCGATCAACACCCACCTCAGGAGTGAACTTTCATGGGCATGAAGGACCAGTTCCAGGACAAGGCCGAGCAGCTCCGCAACAAGGCCAAGGACCAGATGGGCAGCGCCAAGGACGAGGCGCAGCAGCGCGGTCAGCAGGGCAGGGAGCAGGCGGAGCAGTACGGCCAGGAGGCCCGGGAGCACGGCCGGCAGGCTCGGGAGCAGGCGCAGCAGCGTGGCCGGCAGGGCCAGGAGCGCACGTCCCGTGACATGGACGACACGCAGCGGTCCCTCCAGGAGGAGCAGGACCGCATCGACCAGGACTACGAGGCCTGAAGCGCGTTCCTCACCTCACGCCCAAGGGCGCACCCGACCTCTTCCGGGTGCGCCCTCGCGGCGTGCGTGCGTCTCAGTCGCGTTCCGCCTCGTCCGCCGCTCCCCCGGCACCCACGAGGCCGGTGCGGATCGAGTCGAGGCGCGGCTCGAACCGCCGCATCTCGCGCTGCCCCACCGCCCCGATGATCCCGGGCAGATAGCCGCGCACGCCCTGCATGCCGCGCAGCCACCACTGCGCGTAGACGTGCGACGACCGCCGCTCGATGCCCGCCACGATCCGGTCCACGGCCGGGCCCAGCGGATACGTCTTGTTCGACGGCCACGGCAGCCGCTGGCGCAGCTCGCGCATCACGTCGTCCTGGTCGGCGCCGCGCACCATGTCCGTGTCGGTCCAGGACAGGTACCCGACCCCGACGCGTACGCCCTTGTAGCCGACCTCGGCGCGCAGGCTGTGCGCGTACGCCTCCACGCCCGACTTCGACGCGCAGTACGCGGTCATCATGGGCGCGGGCGTGATCGCCGCGAGCGAGGCGATCTGGAGCAGGTAACCGCGCGACTCCATGAGTACGGGCAGGAACGCGCGGGCCGTGACCGCGGAGCCGATGAGGTTGACCTCGATGACGCGCCGCCACGCGACGGGGTCGGAGTCGACGAACGGGCCGCCGGTGGCGACTCCCGCGTTCGCCACGACGATGTCGACCTTGCCGAACCGCTCCTTCACCTCCCGCGCCACCCGCGCCATCGCCTCGTGGTCGGTGACGTCGGCGTGCCACCAGTCGGCGTCCGCGTGCAGCCGCCCGGCGACCTGCTTCAGCTCGTCCGGCTCCAGGCCGACGAGCGCGACCTTGGCGCCGCGCGCCGAGAGCTTGCGGGCCAGCAGTTCGCCGACGCCGCGCGCCGCGCCCGTGACGACCGCGACCTGCCCTTCGAGACTGACCTTGCTCATGCGGCGTCCGCTCCCTTCTCCGTGTCTGCCGTTACGTAGCTTCGTACCAGTTCCCGGATCGTGTCGGTGACGGCGTCCGGCGCCTCGATCGGCGTCATGTGGCCGCGCCCGGCCAGCTCGGTCAGCCCGACGCACTGCGGGAGCCCGGCGGCGATCCGCCGGGCGTGCACGAGGGGCGTGAGCCGGTCGGCGGTCCCGGCGACGACGGCCGTGGGTACGGTCAACTGCCGCACGCCGGAGTCGAGTTCCAGTTCCTCAAGGACGCGCGACCAGCCGTGCCGCACGCCCCGCGGGCAGGCGTGCACGATCCGCGCGCACGCCTCCACCTGGTCGGGAGTCGAACTCCTGCCCATGGTCGCGTACTTGAGGACGCGCTTGGCGAGCGGCGTGACGGGGCCGAGCGGCGCCCGCGACCCGAGGATCGCGGCGGTCAGCCGGGTCCGCAGCGCGCCCGAGCCGAGCAGCGGCACGACGGTCGACTCGGCGACGAGCCGCGAACTGCCGGTGCTGCACAGCAGAACGGCGGCGGCGTGCTCGGCGAAGGTCTCCCGCCCGGCGGCGGCCATCATCGTCATGCCGCCCATCGAGTGCCCGGCGAGCACGGCCCGCTCCCCCGGCGCGAGCGTCGCGCGCAGCACCGCTTCCAGGTCGTCGGCGAGCATCTCGGTGCTGTAGGGGCGGCCGGCGGCCTGCGCGGCGGGCGAACGACCGTGCCCTCGCTGGTCGTACACGATCACCCGGTGGTCGGGGGCGAGCGCGCGCGTCTGCCGCGCCCAGAAGGCGGTCGAGCAGGTCCAGCCGTGGGCCAGGACGATCGCGGGGCGGCCGTCGGGGCCGTGCACCTCGGCGTGGAGCCGCGCGCCGTC
The DNA here is from genome assembly GCF_026274175.1 of Streptomyces beihaiensis. Taxonomy (GTDB): domain Bacteria; phylum Actinomycetota; class Actinomycetes; order Streptomycetales; family Streptomycetaceae; genus Streptomyces; species Streptomyces beihaiensis. Next base: position 4,229 of record NZ_JAPHNL010000113.1, on the reverse strand, counting down.
CGCCGAGACGACGGAGAGCTCGCGGGTGGCGGCGGGCGGGGCGTAGGGCCCGGTGGTCATGTGCGTCGGGCGGCTCATGCGGCACTCACCTCGGACTCGTCGGACTTCTTCGTACGGGCCCGCTTCTTGGCGGCGGGCCTGGTGGACGCGGTGGGCGCCGCGGGCGCGTGGGGCGCGTGGGGCGCGTGGGGCGCGTGGGGCGCGTGGGGCGCGTGGGGCGCGGTGGACGTATTGGGCGCACGCACCACCTCGTACTCCCCGAGGTCGACATGGCGCGTGGCGCGCCGGAACTCGGTCGTCGTGCCGGGCCAGACGGTGGTGTTGACGCCGTTCGCGTCGAGGTACCAGCTGTTGCAGCCGCCGGTGTTCCACACGGTGCGCTTCATCCGGTCCTGTACCCGGTTGTTCCAGCCGGTCACGGCGGTCTCGCGGGGGTCGAGCGCGACCCGCCCGCCGAGCACGTCCAACTGCCGCATGTAGTCGGCCAGATAGTTCAGCTGCGACTCGATCATGAGGATCATGGAGGAGTTGCCGAGGCCGGTGTTGGGTCCGATCACCGTCATGAAGTTCGGGAAGCCGGCGGCGGTCGCGCCGCGCAGCGCCTTCATCCCGTCCTTCCAGCTCTGCGCGAGCGTGCTGCCGTCGGCGCCGACGACGCGGTCGGCGATCGGCATGTCGGTGACGTGGAAGCCGGTGCCGAAGACGACGGCGTCGACCTCGGCCTCGGTGCCGTCGGCGGCGACGAGCGTGTTGCCGCGGATCTCGCTCAGGCCCGACGCGACGACGTCGACGTTGGGGCGGGCGAGGGCGGGATAGTACGTGTTGGAGAGCAGGATGCGCTTGCAGCCGATCCGGTAGTCCGGGGTGAGCTTGGCGCGCAACGCCGGATCCTTGATCGCGCGGTACATGTTCCGCTTGGCGATCCGCTCCACCATGCCCAGCTCGTCGGGCCGCTTGGTGAACGCCTGGACCTGCAACTCCCTGATGCCCCACAGGAGTCCGCGCCGCGCCTGCGTGGTGAACGGCAGCTGGTGGTGGAGCCAGCGCTCGGCCTTGGTGATGTTGCGGTCGGCGCGCGGCATGACCCACGGGGGCGTGCGCTGGAAAAGGGTGAGCCTGCCCACCCGCTTCTGGATCTCGGGCACGATCTGGATGGCGGAGGCGCCGGTGCCGACGACGGCGACGCGCTTGCCGCGCAGGTCGTAGTCATGGTCCCAGCGGGCGGAGTGGAAGACCTTGCCGGGGAACGACTCGATCCCGCGGACGTCCGGGAGCTTCGGATCGGACAGCGGCCCGGTGGCAGAGACGACGACGTCGGCGGTGAGGGTGCCGCGGGAGGTCTCGATCTCCCACCACAGTCTGTCCGTGTCCCACCGGGCCTGCCGCACTTCGCAGTCGAACCGGATGTGCGGCCTGATCCGGAACACGTCGGCGACGTGCTCCAGGTACTCCCGGATGCGCTCCTGCCCGGAGAAGGTGCGCGGCCAGTCCGGGTTGGGCGCGAAGGAGAAGGAGTACAGGTGGGAGGGCACGTCGCAGGCGCACCCCGGGTAGCTGTTGTCGCGCCAGGTGCCGCCGACCGCGCCGGCCCGCTCCAGGACCACGAAGTCGGTGACGCCCTCGCGGCGCAGCCTGACCGCCGCCCCGAGCCCGCCGAACCCGGACCCGATCACCGCCACTCGCACGTGTTCACGCTCGCGCTCGTCGCTCGCGCCCATACCCGCGCCTCCCTTGCCGCACGATCCTGCCAGTGAACACTGGCGCAATCCGGAGAGTAGAGCTTCGCCGTACTCATGGGTAGGGGGTGGGCAGGGAAAGTTACCGGCGGTACGACATAAGGTTTCGGGCGTGGGCAGCCCCGGAGAAGACGCGCGACACACACAGGCCGCGCGACACACGCAGGACGCACAAGACACGCAGGACGCACAGGCCACGCAGGGCACGCAGGGCACGCAGGGCACGCAGGGCACGCAGGGCACGCAGGGCACGCAGGGCACGCAGGGCACGCAGGACGCGAACACCGACGGGAAGCGTGAGTACCGCATGGCGGAACTGGCGGAGGCGGCCGGGATCACGGTCCGCACCGTCCGCTTCTACCGCGAACGCGGCCTGCTGCGGCCACCGCGCCGCGAGGGCCGGATCGCCTGGTACGACGAGACCCACCTGGCCCGCCTGCGCACGATCGCGGCACTCCTCGAACGCGGCCACACCCTCAACGGCATCGCGGAGCTCTCCGAGGCCTTCGACCGGGGCCGCGACGTGGGCGAACTCCTGGGCGTCGGCGTGCCGACCGAGGAGACCCCGGTCCGCCTCTCCGCCGCCGAACTCGCCGACCACTTCGCGGGCGAGGTCACCCCGGAGAACCTCCAGGCCGCCCTCGACCTCGGCTACCTGGGCACGGACGGCGAGGAGATCGTCCACGTCAGCCGCCGCCTGCTGGACGTCTCGGCGGCACTGGTCCGCGAGGGCATCCCGCTCGCCGAGGTCCTCGCGGCGGGCGCCAAGGTCCGCGACCACGCGGAGGCACTGGCCCGCCTCTTCGCGGACCTGGTGCTGGCCCACAGCACCCGGCAGGACGCGGAACGCCTCCGCCCCCTGGCCAAGTCGGTGGTCGAGGCGGAACTGTCGATGGCGCTCGACCGGCGCCTCAGTCCGCCTCCGCAGCCCTGACGCGCCGCCCGACGCGCCCGCTCGCCTACCTGTCGAAGACCGCGGTCACCGGAGCGTGGTCCGACCAGCGCTCCTGATGCGTGGCGGCCCGCTCGACCAACGCCTTGCGCCCCCTGGCCGCCAGCCCCGGCGTGGAAACGATCAAGTCGATCCTCCAGCCCGAGTCGTTGTCGAACGCCCGACCGCGGTAAGACCACCACGAGTACGGCCCCTCGGTGTCCGGGTGCAGGGCCCGCACCACATCCACGTACCCGCCGTCCGCCGGGTCGAGAACCCGGCTCAGCCACTCACGCTCCTCCGGCAGGAAGCCGGAGTTCTTCTTGTTGCCCTTCCAGTTCTTGAGGTCGGCCTCGCGGTGAGCGATGTTCCAGTCGCCACAGACGACGACCTCGCGGCCGTCGGCGGCGGCCCGCTCGCGCAGTTCCTTGAGGTAGGGCAGGAACTCCCCCATGAACCGGATCTTCTCGTCCTGCCGCTCGGTGCCGACCTCGCCGGAGGGCAGGTAGAGGCTGGCCACCGTGACGCCGGGCAGGTCCGCCTCCACGTAGCGGCCGCTGCCGTCGAACTCGCTCGACCCGAACCCGACCCGCACCCGCTCCGGCTCACGCCTCGTGTAGAGCGAGACACCGGCGCGCCCCTTGGCGGCGGCGGGCGCGTGCGCGACGTGCCAGCCCTCGGGCTCCCGCACGGTGTCGGGCAGCTGGTGCGGCTCGGCCCGCACCTCCTGGAGGCACACGACGTCGGCCGAGGTCCCGGCGAGCCACTCCACGAAACCCTTCTTCGCGGCGGCACGCAGCCCGTTCACGTTCACACTGGTCACAGTCAGCACCCGGCCACGGTACCGGCACACTGGAAAGCGCAAGACACACCCGTAGGCATAGAGATACGATCGGCCGCATGTCTATACACTCTTCCGTCGCTCCCGAGGCCGTCGCGCTGCGCACGGTCCCCTTCGACCACGCCGACGCCGTCGCGCTCAGCGACCGCGTCCTGCGGGAGTACGCGGAGCGCTACGGCGACCCCGAGGGCGACGCCACCCCGCTCGACGCGGCGATGTTCGCCCCGCCGCGCGGCCTGTACGTGATCGCGTACGGCACCGGGGGGACACCGCTGGCCACGGGCGGCTGGCGCACGCAGGACCGCAACGACGAGGGATACGCGGACGGCGACGCCGAACTCAAGCGGATGTACGTGACGCCCGAGGCCCGGGGACTCGGCCTGGCGCGGCGGATCCTCGCCGTCCTGGAGGAGGACGCACGGGCCGCGGGCCGCGTCCGTATGGTCCTGGAGACCGGAGTGAAGCAGCCGGAGGCCATCGCCCTGTACACGTCGAGCGGCTACGAGCCGTGCGCCAAGTTCGGCCACTACCGCTTCGACGAACTGAGCCGCTGCTACGCCAAGACCCTGTAGAGCCTCGTGGTCGCGGCCGGGCACGAACCTCGTGGCCGCGGCCGGGCGCCGCCCGGTACCGACACGCGACCTCGCCCGGTACCGACACGCGACCTCGCCCGGTACCGACACGCGACCTCGCCCGGTACCGACACGCGACCTCGCCCGGT